>JBKPBZ010000090.1:0-12440 GCA_046727115.1 Actinomycetota bacterium
AGCAACACGGAGCTCTGGTCCCTGGCCGGCCTTACCGCAGTCAGCGGCATCGGTGCGCTGCTGTGGCCGGCCATCGCCTGGGCCGCCACCGGCGATCTGGGCGCCTATACCAAGACCGAGACCGCATGGCGCGGCGATGACCTCGTGCCGTTCAAGCCGTGGTTCGACGCCGGCATCATGCTGTTCGGGCCGACGCTCGGCGTGCTGGCGCCCTTCGTGTTCGTTGCCGCGTTCACCCTGTTGATGATGTCCCGCCCCGTCGTCGCCCTGGGCACTGAGCTAAGGCTCTGGTGCTGCTGCTACATGGGCTACCTGCTGGTTTTCCTGCACCCCCAAACCAGCACGTTCAGGATGCTGTTGCCGCTGTTCCCGCTCGCCCTCAGCGCCGCCCTCCTCTCGCGTTCCCGCGCGTACCGCGGTGCCGTGGTGGTCATGTTCGTGCTGCTGCAGATCGTATGGATTGTGTGGCTGTGGGCGTGGGCCCAGTTGCCGGGCGGAGGGGACTACCCGCCGTGACGCACAGCACCATTTGGCGGTGCCGGCCCGGCATGGCGGGACGCGCTGGAAAGTCCAACGATTAGCTACGCGCGCATTGTTACGCGATAATAGAGGATAAGCAAGGACAAGAAGCGCACAGAATTCGTAAGCGATTTATTTGTGAGTTTGCCTGTCACGGCGGCCTCCTGGAGCGCTGCCGGGCGGCTTGATTGGCCAAGCGGACGCAGCCCAGCCGGGCTGGTATGTCAGGGACTAATGGAGGGGATATTCCTTATGGCGGCAATGAAACCACGCACCGGCGACGGCCCAATGGAAGTGACGAAAGAGGGACGTAGCCTGATCATGCGTGTTCCGCTCGAAGGCGGGGGGCGGCTTGTAGTCGAACTCAATGCCGCTGAGGCGACAAACCTCAAGGAATGCCTCGTCGGCGTCACCGAATAGCGTCACGCCAAGAGCTTCGCAAAAGGGCGGGGTCCCGGCCACCAGGCCGCGGACCCCGCCCTTTGCTGTGTGCGCTCCGACTTCTGCTTCGTGGCGGCCAACTCGCGGTTGCTATTTGTTGGCCGGTATTTTTGCTTTTACTTTTTGACGGCGATCAGCAGGCCGTCGCCAGTGGGCAGCATCGCGGAGGCGAGACGGTCGTCGTCGCGGATGGACTTGCCGATCTGGCGCAGCACCACGGTGGTGGCTTCCCGGGCGGCCGGATTCGCCACCCTGTCCTTGTCGAGGGCGTCGTTGACGATCAGCAGGCCGCCGGACTTGAGCAGCCGCACGGCCTGTTCCACGTAGCTGGGGTAGTTCGGTTTGTCGGCGTCGATGAACACGAGGTCGTAGGCCCCGTCCGTAAGCCGGGGCAGGACATCGCCGGCGCGGCCGGAAATGGTGCGGGTGCGGTTGGCAGGGCTGCCGGCCTCGTGGAACGCCTCGCGGGCGGCCTTGAGGTGTTCGACGTCGACGTCGATGGTGGTCAGGACCGCCTGCGGGCCCAGCCCGCGCAGGATGCACACGCCGGACACTCCAGCGCCGGTGCCGATCTCCACCGCGGTCTGTGCCTTGGACGCTGCCGCCAGCACCGTCAGCACAGCGCCCACGCCGGGACCGATCGGAGTCACGCCAAGCTCGAAGGACCGTTCGCGCGCGTGCAACAGGACTTCATCCTCGGCAGGCAGATCTTCTGCGTAGGACCAGCTCGTGGACTTATCGGCGCTCATGGGATATCGCTTTCTGGGCGGCAGGGGAGTGTTCCCTACAGCGTACTGTGTCCGGCGGGGCGGGACACGGAGGCGCCAGCGCCGTGGCACCGGTCGGAAGGAACTCGTTCTGCCTTCGGCGGAAGACCGCGATGAATCAGGAAATTCCCAGCTTATTTTGAAATGATGGGTATCCGCTCATCCGCGTGGTGATCGGCGTCGAATGAAGGGTGCAGGAACCTGCGCAAGCAGGCACAATTCAGGCGTAGGTACCATCCACGAGGGGAGCGGACGATGTCGATTCTGGCACCTGTCCCGGCAACTGAGGCAACTGATTCAACCGGCCAGTCACGGACTGCGGCGGAAGTCGAATGGGTCCGGCCGACTTGGGAGGAAGTGGTGACCAACCACTCCGCCAAGGTCTATCGCCTTGCGTACCGGCTGACCGGAAACAAGTACGACGCCGAGGACCTCACCCAGGAGGTGTTCGTCCGGGTCTTCCGTTCGCTGGAGAACTTCAAGCCGGGCACCCTGGACGGCTGGCTGCACCGGATCACCACCAACCTGTTCCTGGACCAGGCACGGCGCAAGAGCAGGATCCGCTTTGACGCCCTGGCCGACGACGCCGAGTCGCGGCTGCCGGGCCGGGAGCCCGGGCCGGAGCAAAGCTTCGAATTCAACAACCTCGACGTCGACGTTCAGGCTGCGCTCGAGGAACTTCCGCCGGACTTCCGCGCCGCCGTCGTGCTGTGCGACCTCGAGGGGCTGTCCTACGACGAAGTCGCCGCCGCGCTGGACATCAAACTCGGGACCGTCCGGTCCCGGATTCACCGTGGCCGGACGATGCTGCGTGAAAAGCTCGCGCACCGCGACCCGCGTCCGCCGCAGACGGCCAAGCAGTCCCTCAAGCCGCGGCTCAAGATGCCGCGCATCGCCGGCCTCCTCTGAACCTGTCAATGGGTCTGCTGCGACGTTTACTGGGAGGCTCTGGCTGCGGGTTCTGGAGCAGGACCGGCCGTGCCAGGTTCGGTGCTACCCGGAAGTGGGCCGCCGGCCGCCACGATCATGTGGAATCGTGTGCCGAATGCCGTGCCCGGCAACAGCGTGAGCGCCAATACCTCGAAAAGCTCCATGGCGCCGCCGTGCCCGAGGCCAGCGAGGACCTGACCGCACGGCTCCTGGCACGCACCGGGCAGCTGGCCGCGGAACGCGCGGCGGCAGAAGGGACGAGCCCGGCAGAGCTGGCAGCCCCGGAACAACCCTCTGACGCAGCGGACACAGCGGCGACGGAACGGGCCGGCACCCATCGACGGCCGTCTGGGCAGTTTCCCGCAGCTGACTCCCTCCCGGTTCGGGCAGCGACGGCCGCGACAGCCGGCGGTGCCGCCGGGAGCCCACAGCGCCGCCGCGGAGGCCCCCGCCTGCCTGTGCTGGCCGTCGGAGGGGCCGTCGCGGCCTTGGCCTTCATGACCGGAACCGCGTACGTCATGGGAGGCGACGACGCGGTCCCCGTCGACGGGGCAGGAGCGGCCGCCCTCGCGCACCCGGACGTCGCCGGGCCGCCCGCCGGCAGTGAACCGCTCGGTGCGGGGGAGCTGTTCGACGCCAGCGGATCCGGCGGGCCCGGCACCCCCGGGGCCGAGGATACGGGGCCCCGTGTTGCGTTCGGTCTGGGCGGTGCGCCCGACTTCACCCCCGCTGGGACGCTGAGCGCCGGGCAGCTTGCCGCGTTCCGCTCGCAGGGGTGGACATGTCCGGAGCTGCACGCCCTCGGATTCCATCTCATGTGGGCCCGCGCAGGCGTCATCGCCGGGGACGAGGTCCTGGAACTTCGCCTCACGGACGGCCAGCACTTCGCCACGGTCCTCGAGCAGCACGCTGCGGCCCCGGGACCCGGTCCCGCCCCCACGCCCGCCGGGGCCGAAGTTTCACCCGTCAACGTGCTGACCGGACACGCCGCCGTGGCAGACGGCTTCACCCGGGCCGGGGCGGGCACGCCGTCGGCCGCCCCCGAAACCGGAAATGGCACCCTCTGGATCAACCCCACCCCGCCCTACCGGGCCATCTACCAGACCTCCGCGGCCACGTACACGTACATTTCGGACCTCCCGGCCGAGCAGGCGGACGACGGCGCCACAGCCCTCACCCGGGTCGGCAGCGGCGCTCCGGTGCAGGGCTCACGCAACGGAATCCCGGAGCGGATCGAGCGTGGCCTGAGCCGAATCCTGGAGCACCTGGCGCCGTGAGGCCGGGACGGGCCGGACATGGTCGGCATTCGGCCCTCGCGAAGTCGTCGCCAGCCCGAACAAGAGGGTAATCTTCCTAAAGTGCTTGGAATCAACGGACCGGAGTTCTTACTTCTGCTGATCATCGGCCTTCTGGTGATTGGTCCCAGCAGGCTGCCCGAATACACCCAGAAACTTGCCAATATCGTCAAGGAAGTGCGCCGGATGGCGTCCGGTGCGCGGGAACAAATCAAAGAAGAAGTCGGCATCGACATCGATGATGTCGACTGGAAGAAGTACGATCCCCGCCAGTACGATCCCCGCCGCATCATCAAGGAAGCGCTCCTCGACGATGACACCAAACCGGTGAGCACCGGGGCGCCCACGGCTGCGGCCACGGCCGCGGCTGCCACGGCGGTCGCGGAGCACCGGCCGGCGCGGATGGTCGAGCGGTTGCCCGAGGGCGAACCGGCACCCTTCGACACAGAGGCGACCTAGGACCCCGACCAGCGCCCTGGCCCGCAAACCGGGCGGGCGAAAGCCGCCACCAGCGTGCCCCTGTTTCAGCGGGCGCTGCCGGCGAGACCCATCAGCGGGGCTGCAGGCCCAGCGGCATGCCCTTGAGCCCGCGGGGAACCGACGCCAGCTTGCCGGCGATTCCCGCCAGGGCCACGGCCGCAGGCGTCTCCGGACGGCCCAGCACCAGCGGCACCCCGGAATCGCCTCCCTCACGCAGCAGGACCTCGAGGGGAATTTGGCCCAGCAAGGGCACATCCTCGCCCACGGTGGCCGAGAGGCGCTTGGCGAGCACGGCGCCGCCGCCGCTTCCGAACAGTTCCATCCTGCCGCCGTCGGGCATTTCCAGGTAGGACATGTTTTCCACGACGCCGGCCACGGTCTGGCCCGTCTGGGTCGCGATCGCCCCCGCCCGTTCGGCCACATCCGCGGCGGCCGCCTGCGGGGTGGTCACGACGAGGATCTGCGCCTTGGGCAGCAGCTGGGCGACGGAGATCGCGATGTCGCCCGTGCCCGGCGGCAGGTCCAGGAACAGGGCGTCGAGGTCGCCGAAGTAGACGTCCGTGAGGAATTGCTCCAGCGCCCGGTGCAGCATCGGTCCGCGCCAAGCCACGGGCTGGTTCCCGGTGACGAACATGCCGATGGAGATGACCTTGACCCCGTAGGCCACCGGCGGCAGGATCATGTCGTCCACCCGTGTGGGGGCCTGTGTGATGCCCATCAGCCCCGGGACGGAGAATCCGTACACATCCGCGTCCACGATCCCCACACGGAGGCCCTGGGCGGCCAGTGCGCACGCCAGGTTGACTGTCACCGAAGACTTGCCCACACCGCCCTTGCCGCTCGCGACGGCGTACACCTTGGTGAGCGAGCCCGGCGCGTTGAACGGGATGCCGCGCTGGCCGCCGGCGCCGCGCAATTGCTCTTTGAGGGCGTCGCGCTGCTCCTGCGTCATGACTTTCAAGTCCACCTCGACGCCGGTGACGCCCGGGACGGCCGACAGGGCCGCCTCGGTGTCCGCCGTGATGGTGCCGCGCAACGGGCAGCCCGCGATGGTCAGCAGGACCACGATCCGCACTCGGCCGCCGTCGGCGATCTCCACGGACTCCACCATGCCGAGCTCGGTGATGGGGCGGCGGAGTTCAGGGTCGATCACGGTGGCAAGTGCGCCGTGCACTGCCAGTTCCAACGGGGTGCTCATGCGGGCGATGCTCAGCTTTCGGGAATGGTGCGGTGTGCGGGCAGGCGGGTGGAGTCGGCAGCGGCCCCGGACTGGTTCGCCGGCGGTTTCTCCGCGGCGTCTTCGGGCTTGCCTTCCTTCGCAGGGTCCTCCCGCTTGCCGCCGCCCTTGACCCGCGGGATCTGCTGGGTCCGGGGGCTCCGCTGCTTGTCGCGCCGCTCCTTCATTTTCTCCTTGACCTTGTCCCGCGGGGTCTCGTGGACGCCGGCGGAAGGATCGTGCGTGCGCAGTTCCTCCTGGGCCTCCAGCATGTCCTCGAGCAGGCTGCGCAGTTCGGCACGGACGTAGTCGCGGGTGGCGACCTCGCGCAACGCGATGCGCAGGGACGCAAGTTCGCGGGTCAGGTATTCGGTGTCGGAGAGATTGCGCTCGGCCCGCTGGCGGTCCTGCTGGAGGGAGACCTTGTCCCGGTCGTCCTGGCGGTTTTGCGCGAGCAGCAGCAGTGGCGCCGCGTACGAGGCCTGCAGGGACAGCATAAGGGTCAGCAGCGTGAAGCCCAGCGCCCGTGAATCAAACTGCCATTCCTCCGGGGCCCACGTGTTCCAGCACAGCCAGAAGACGCAGAACACGGTCATGTAGAGCAGGAACTGGGGGGTGCCCATGAACCGGGCGAAGCCTTCTGTGGCATGGCCGAAGGCGTCCGGGTCGGGACGGAAGTTGGGCAGGATGCGCTGCCGGCCGCTCAGCGGGGTGTCGAGGCCGCCGGAGGTCCTGCTGCCGGGCCGGACAGGGGCGTTCCGTGGTGTGGGATCAGCCAATGCGGCCTCCAAGCTTCCTTATCGGGGCGTCGTCCTCGTGGGCGCGCCAGTCGTCCGGCAACAGATGATCAAGCACGTCGTCAACAGTCACCGCCCCCACAAGCCGTCCGTCCTCGTTGACCACGGGGAGGGAGTTGAGGTTGTACGTCGCGAGCGTGCGGGCGACCTCGCTGATGTGGGCCTGGTCGGAGACCGGTTCCAGGTTCTTGTCCACCAGGTTGCCCAGCGGTTCCGGCGGCGGGAAGCGCAGGAGCTGCTGGATGTGGACGACGCCGAGGAATCGTCCTGTCGGCGTTTCCAGCGGTGGCCGGGCGACGAAGATCGAGGACGCCAGGGCGGGGGAGAGCTCCTCCCGGCGGACGTGCGCGAGTGCCTCGGCGACTGTTGCTTCCGGGGGCAGGATCACCGGAACCGGCGTCATGAGCCCGCCGGCGGTGTCCTCGTCGTATTCGAGCAGGCGGCGGACGTCCTCGGCGCCTTCGGGTTCCATCAGCTGCAGGAGTTCCTCGGCCTGCGCGCTGGGGAGTTCGGCAAGGAGGTCGGCGGCGTCGTCGGGGTCCATTTCCTCGAGGACGTCGGCGGCGCGGTTGACGTCCAGGGCGGAGAGGATCTCCACCTGGTCACCTTCCGGCATCTCCTGCAGGACGTCCGCGAGCCGCTCGTCCTGGAGTTCGCTGGCAACCTCGAAGCGGCGTTTGTCGCTCATTTCCTGAAGGGCTTCGGCGAAGTCGGCCGGCTTGAGGTCCTCGTGCGTGGCCACAAACTGAGTGGCGGCCTGGGGCTCGGTCTTGGCGCCCTGCCGGGCATCGGCCCAGTCGATGATCATGGTTTCGTTGCGCCGCAGCCGGCTCAGCGGCGAGAGGGAGTGGCCGCGGCGGACGAAGAGCTTGCTGACAAACCAGTCGCCCGAGCGGTGCCGGTCCATGGCGATGTCCTCGATGGTCGCGTCGCCGCTGCCGTCCGCGAGGGTCACCCGGCGGTCGAACATTTCCGCCACCACGAGGGTTTCCGCGCCGCGCTGTTCGAAGCGGCGCAGATTGACCAGCCCGGTGCAGATGACCTGGGTCTGGTCGATGGACGTAATCCGGGTCATCGGGACGAACACGCGCTTCTTGCCGGGGACCTCGACGACGATGCCCACCACGTGCGGGGCGCCCCTGGTCCCGCGGGAGAGCACCACGACGTCGCGCAGCCGACCCAGACGGTCGCCCAAGGGGTCGAAGACGTCCAGTCCGAGGAGGCGCGCGACAAACACTCGCGAAAGATTCGTGCTCACCCCTACAGGCTACCGAGTCTGCTCTCTTTTAGCTGAATTTCCAGCCGCACACCAGCCGGATAGGTGAGAATGGGCTTATGTCAAACATTTTTGGTCCCAGGGCCGGTGCCCCCAACGGTTCGGACGAGGCCCGCGCCGTCCCGAGGGGCGACGTCGTCGGTTCCTACAACTCCTACCTGGATGCCCAGAAGGCGGTGGACTATCTGGCAGACCAGCAGTTCCCCGTTCAGATGGTGTCGATCGTAGGCAACGAACTGAAGATGGTGGAGCGGGTGACCGGCAGGCTGACCTACCCCCGCGTCGCACTCTCCGGCGCCCTCAGCGGCATGTGGTTCGGCCTTTTCGTCGGCGTCCTGCTGTCCTTCTTCTCCACCACGCCCGGCTACTTCTCGATTGTGACGTCCGTGCTGATGGGTGCCGCATTCTTCATGCTGTTCGGCATCGTCACCTACGCCATGCAGCGCGGCAAGCGTGACTTCACGTCAACGAGCCAGGTGGTGGCGACCAACTATGACGTCGTGGTCTCCTTCGAGGCCGCCGGCGAAGCGCGGCGCATGCTCCACCAGCTGCCCATGACGCCGCATGACGCGTCCGGTGCCGCGGCCAGCGGTTACGCGCAGCACGACTACCGTCATCAGGAACCCCAGCAGCCCGGGCAGCAGGGCCCTGCGCCACAGCGCCCCGCGGGCTGGAACGATCCGTACGGCCAGAGGACGCCTGAGCCCGGCAGCGGGGCCGCTGGCCAGTCTCAGCCCGGACAGTACCAGGGCGGTGCGCCCCAACAGGAGGGCGCCGCCGGCCCTGCGCCGGCGGCACCGGCCTCAGCGGAGGACCCGGCCCGCCCGGCCGGCCGTGTCTCCGGCGTGACCTACCCGGACCTCCCGGACGGCCGCCCGCAGTACGGCGTCAGGGTCACGGACACCGACAAGCCCGCGCCGGGCCAGGATGGCCAGCAGCACTGATCCCAGGGCCCAAAAACAGGCAGCAGAAAAGGGAGGGTTCCGGATATCCGGAACCCTCCCTTTTCTGCTCTACGCCTTTTCCCCTGTTGGGCCTTTATTGAGACTTCTTGGAGCTACGGCGTCTGGCCGTCGACTTCCAGATAGATGCCCGCCATCCAGGATTCGACGTCGTCCGCCTTGCGCGGCAGTGCAGCGCTGAGGTTGACCGGTCCGCCGGCCGTCATGAGGATGTCGTCCTCGATCCGGACGCCGATGCCGCGGTATTCCTCGGGGATGCCGATGTCCTCGTTCTTGAAGTACAGGCCGGGTTCGATCGTGAACACCATTCCGGGAGTGAGCACGCCGTCGAGGTAGAGTTCCCGCTTCGCCTGGGCGCAGTCGTGGACGTCGAGGCCGAGGTGGTGGCTGGTGCCGTGCGGCATCCACCGGCGGTGCTGCTGGCCCTCGGTGCTGACCGCTTCCTCCACGGAGACGGGCAGGAGGCCCCATTCGGCGAGCCGTTCCGCCAGCACGGTGGTGGCTGCGGTGTGGATGTCCCGGAACTTGGTGCCGGGCTGGGCAGCGGCAAAGCCGGCGTCGGCGGCGTCGAGCACTGCCTCGTAGACCTTGCGCTGGATCTCGGTGAACTTGCCGTTGGCCGGTAGCGTGCGGGTGACGTCGGCGGTGTAGAGGGAGTCGGCCTCGACCCCGGCGTCCAGGAGCAGCAGTTCACCGGCGTTGATCTTGCCGGTGTTCCGGGTCCAGTGCAGCACGGTGGCGTTGTTGCCGGAGGCGGCAATGGTGTCGTAGCCGAGTTCGTTGCCTTCCTCGCGGGCCCGGGCGAAGAACGCCCCTTCCACCACGCGCTCGCCGCGGTGGTGGGTCAGCGCCCGGGGAAGCGCCTTCACGACCTCCGTGAAGCCTGCCACGGTGGCGGCGACGGCGGTCTTCATCTGTTCGATTTCCCACTCGTCCTTGAGGAGCCGCAGTTCCGAGAGGGCCTCGATGAGCTTCTCGTCCAGGGCGTCGAGGACGCTCAGGTCAAGGTTGTCCGGGTCCTTGGCCGTGTTGTAGCGGGCGGTGTCCACGAGGGCGTCGATGTTGTCGTCAACCTTGCGGACCAGCCGGATGGAGATTCCGCCGATCTCGGGCGCACCGACGTTCTTGGTGATGGCGAGTTCGAGTTCGGCGATGTCCGCCGTGGCCAGTCCGAGCTTGGCCTGGAATTCGGCCAGGGTCGGGCGTGCGCCGATCCAGAACTCCCCGGAGCGGGAGTCGGCGTAGAACTGTTCGGTGTCGCGGCCGGCCAGTGGGCGGAAGTACAGGGTGGCGCGGTGGTGGCCGCCGTCGTCACCTGTGCCTTCCGGCACCGGTTCCAGGATCAGGACCGCATCGGGTTCGTGGTCCAGGCCGAGGCCGGTGAGGTGCGCGAAGGCCGAGTGCGGCCGGAAGCGGTAGTCGCAGTCGTTCGAGCGGACCTTCAGCGGACCGGCGGGGATGACCAGGCGTTCACCTTTGAACAGGCCTGAGATGGAGCGGCGCCGGGCTGCGGCGTGGCCGGCGACGGCGTCCCGTTCGGGGAGCTGTTGCGTGGCCGGCGCCCAGTTGCTGGCCATGAAGGCCTTGAAGGCGTCGGAGCTGGGCCGCTGTGAGCGGTTGTTGACGCGCTCTTCGAGGGGCTGGGAAGCGGAGACTAGGGTGTTATCTGCATCGTTCACCGTCCCATAGTCTCACCAGCGCCGCGGCTTAGGCCAACGGCACGCTCGCGCTGCGGGGCAGCCGAAGGAGCCCTGGGGTTGAAGGAGCCGGGGCTTTGGATCCGGCCATCTACTAGGCTGGTGAGGTGAGGATTGACCTGCATGCGCACTCCAACGTTTCCGACGGCACCCAGATGCCGGCCGACGTCGTGGAGTCCGCCGCCGCTGCCGGCCTCGACGTCATCGCCCTGACCGATCACGATTCCACCGCCGGATGGGCGGAGGCCGCCGTCGCCGCCCGGAAAACCGGGGTGGCCCTCGTCCCGGGCATGGAGATCTCGTGCCGGACGGCGGAAGGCATCAGCGTCCACCTGCTCAGCTACCTCCACGATCCCGCGCATCCGGGGCTGCTTGAGGAGATCACGAAATCAAAGGATGCCCGGCACACGAGGGCGCAGCGGATGGTCACCCTGTTGTCCGAGGATTACCCGCTGACATGGGATGACGTGATCCACCACGTCGCGCCGGGCGCCACCCTGGGCCGTCCGCACATCGCCGACGCGCTCGTCGCCGCCGGTGTCGTGGAAGACCGGGCCGAGGCCTTCGGCTCCATCCTCACCGCAAGGTCGCGCTACTGGGTCCAGCACTATGCACCCGAGCCGGCGCTCGCCGTCGAACTGGTCCGTGCGGCCGGCGGTGTCCCGGTGTTTGCCCACCCCGTGGCGTCTGCCCGCGGGCGGATCGTGGGGGAGGAGACCTACCGGGAGATGATCGACGCCGGCCTGGCCGGCCTGGAAATCTATCATCGGGACAATCCCGAGGAGGGCCGGAGGTTCCTCCGCCGCATCGCCGAACGCTACGGCCTGCTGGTCACGGGGTCCTCGGACTATCACGGCGCAGGAAAGCCGAACCTGCTGGGGGAGAACCTGACCTCCGCAGAGGTCTTTGCCCGGATCGAGGAACAGGGCACTGGCTCCTCCGTCGTTCGCTAGAGGCCGGGTCGCTGAGGAACCACAACCCGCGGTTGCGCTATCACTTAGCGTCCCTCAGAGGCCGCCCAGGGCCCGAATGGCCGCCACAAGTGATAGCGCAACAGGCGGGTTGGCTGTCAGGCCGTCGGGAACGACGTGAACTGCGCTTGCGCGGCCAGGCGCTTGGCCATGACGTCGATGGCCGGCTGGTTCTGGTCCACGCACACGAACCTGCGGTCCAGTTTCGCGGCCACGGATCCGAGCGTTCCGGAACCGGCGAAGAAGTCCAGGCACCAGTCGCCGGGCCGGCTCGAGGCCGCAACCACGCGGCGGATGAGCCCTTCCGGCTTCTGCGTCGGGTAGCCGGTCTTCTCCTTGCCGGTCGGCGAAACTATCGTGTGCCACCACACGTCAGTAGGAAGCTTGCCGAGCTCGCGCTTGGCGGGGGTGACGAGTCCGGGGGCCATGTAGGGCTCCCGGTCCACCTCGGCGCTGTCGAAGTGGTACTTCGCCGGGTTCTTGACGTAGACCAGGATGTTGTCGTGCTTGGTGGGCCAGCGGTACTTGGCCCGCGCGCCGTAGTCGTACGCCCAGATGATCTCGTTCAGGAAGCATTCCCGGCCGAAGATCGCGTCCAGCATGACCTTCGCGTAGTGCACCTCGCGGTAGTCCAAATGCAGGTACAGGGTGCCGTCGTCGGCCAGGAGCCGCCAGGCCTCCACGAGCCGGGGCTCGAGGAAGGACCAGTAGTCGCTGAACGCGTCATCGTACTTGTGCAGCGCGCCCTTGATGGTGTCGTAGGACCGGCCCTTGAACCCGACGCGGTCACCCTCGCCGCCGGCGTTGAGCACCATCTTGGTTTCCTGGCGCCGCTGGACCCGGCCGGTGTTGAAGGGCGGATCCACGTATATCAGTGTGAAGGCGCCGTCCGGCAGCGTGGGGAGGTATTCCGCGTTGTCCGCGTGAACCACCAGGTTGCTGCCGTCCGGCGCCCAGACGGTGTCAGTCATGGAGGGGATTAGGCCTCGGCGCCGCTCGGCTGCGCGTCGCCGCCGGCCACTACCTCGCCATTGTGGCGGCGGGTCCGGGTCCGGCGCCGTGCACGGGTGGCCCGGTCCACTTCGGTGG
>JBKPBZ010000091.1:0-4668 GCA_046727115.1 Actinomycetota bacterium
CAAGATTGGGCATGTCCCGATCAGGTTGCCCGCGGAAGCGCTGCCGCAGGTTCGGAAAAATGGACATGCCCTCCCCGGGCCGCAGCCACTGGACATATGGCCGTTATGCCCACTCCCCGCACCCAAGATTGGGCATGTCCCGATCAGGTTGCCCGCGGAAGCGCTGCCGCAGGTTCGGAAAAATGGACATGCCCTCCCCGGGCCGCAGCCAGTGGGCATATGGCCGTTATGCCCACTCCCCGCACCCAAGATTGGGCATGTCCCGATCGGGTTGCCCGCGGAAGCGCTGCCCCGCAGGTTCGGAAAAATGGGTATGCCTTCCCTGGGCCGCAGCCACTGGACATGCCCTCCAGGGACAGCAGCCACCGGGCATCTGGCTGTTATGCCCACTCCTCGCACCCAGGAATGGGCATGTCCCGATCAGGTGGGCCGCGGAAGCGCTGCCCCGCAGGTTCGGAAAAATGGACATCTCCTCCCCGGGCAGCAGCCACTGGACATATGGCCGATATGCCCACTCATCGCACCGAAAATTGGGCATGTCCCACCAGTCTGGTATGGACATGCCCCTTCCCCGCTGCCGGCAATTTGGCCGCCTCAGGCGCCCCGAGCTTGGCCGGCAGCCTCGCGGTTCTGAGTCCGCAGGTTGCGTGAGCGCTTCCTGACGAACACAGTCCGAAGCTGCTCTCGCAAGGTCAAACTGCTGCTCCGGCTGACCACGATCACCGAGCACAGGCCGGTGAGCAGCACGACGCAGCCCCCGGCGGCAACCGACCAGCGCGCTCCGAATTCAGTACCGATCCAACCCATCAGAGGCGCCCCCAGGGCGGTCCCGCCCTGCAGGACCGCCAGATACAGCGCCAGCACCCGCCCCCGGAATTGCGGCTCCACCGAGAGCTGGATACTCGTATTGCAGCTGTTCAGGAAGGTCATTGATGCCAGACCCACCGGAATCAGGACGGCGGCATAGAGCCAAAACGAAGGGGACACGCTGCCCAGGAGCGTGAAGAAACCCAGGCCGAGGGCACCGCCCAGCACCAAACGCAGCCGCGGACCGGACCTGCGGGCTGCCAGCAGCGCACCGGCCAAGGTCCCAACGGCCATGATGGAGCCCAGAAGCCCGAACTCCCCCGGCCCCATCCCGAATACCGCGGTGGCCATCAGTGCGTTGGTAATGGCGAAATTCATGCCGAAGGCGCCCAGGATCCCAACCATGACGAGAATGAGCACCAGGTCCCGGCGCCGACTTACGTACGCCAAGCCCTCGGCAACCGGGTGCTTGCCGTTGCCTGCCGGCACTGTCGGGAACAGCCCGGACGGACGTATGCGCCACAGGGAGACGATGACCGCGGCGAAGCTGGCCGCGTTGAGCAGGAAAACGGGTCCCGTGCCGACCCAGGCAATGAGCACACCGGCAATGGCAGGCCCGGTGAGCCGGGCAGTGTTAAAGGAAGCGGAGTTGAGCGCCACCGCATTTGAAATGTTGTCCTGCCCCACGAGCTCGGAGACAAAGGCCTGGCGCGCCGGTCCGTCAATGGCGCTGGCCACCCCAAGGCACAGAGCCGCCACATAGACCTGCCACAACTGCGCCGCACCGGTCAGGACCAGGAGCCCGACCAGCAGTCCGCACAGGCCCATGGCCGTCTGCGTCCACTTTAGGATCACCAGTTTGCGGTACCGGTCGGCAAGTACGCCCCCGTACGGGCCAAGGAGCAGCATCGGAAGGAACTGCAGTCCTGTCGTGATGCCGACGGCGGTGCCGGAATGGTCGGTCAGCACCGTCAGCACCAGCCAGTCCTGCGCCACCCGTTGCATCCAGGTGCCGATGTTGGACACCAAGGCCCCGCCGGCCCACATCCGGTAGTTGCGGTTTCCCAGCGCACGGAACATGACGCTCATCTGGCGCTCAACTCCTGCATGATGTGCGCGGCGCGGCTCAGCGTCAGGCGGTCCTCGTCACTTAGCACGGCAACCCGCTGCGCCAGCCATGCCGTCCGCTGGCTGCGGGCCTCGTTCAGAACGGCCTCACCGGCAGGAGTGATCCAGACGAGAACCTGACGGCCGTCCTCTGGATGCGCCGACCGAGACACAAACCCCTGGTCCGTCAGCGCGTTGACTATCCGGGTCATCGACGGCGCTTGAACATGTTCCAGCTCGGCCAGTTCGCGAAGGGTTTGCGAGCCGCTTCGAAGATGTGCCAGCACTGTGTACTGTCCCGGCGTGAGAACGTCTCCGCTGGCCTCGATGCGGAGCCTGCGGGACGTGCGCATGACGGCTGTCCGCAGCTCGATCGCCAAAATATCCGGGCGGATGCTATCCCCTGCGTGGTGGAAGTCGTGGGTGGTGGTCATAGTGCCTCCAGGGCCTACGCGGCCGAATAGTTAGCCGCGCTAATTAGCAATGCTAATTATTATTCTAATCGTCCATCCGAGAAAAGCGCAGCGCACTACTCACCGGCCCGAGTCCCATGGGAGGGCAGTGCTCCCTGGGCGTCCGGGGGCGGTGGGCGGCTGGGTTCTGTGTCAGACGGGACCTGGTCCAGGTCACGTCACTGCGGTGGCGTTGGCGGGCGACCCGGTTCCTCCGGTGAGGTTGAGCGGTTTGATGCTGACGAAGACGTCCCAGCGGCCGGTGGTTTTCAGGTGTCGGCTGAGGGGCCCGAGCCGCCACAGTTCGCCCAGGGGCATGCCGAGTTTGGCGAGGAGTTGCTGGTGCATCATGCCGTGGTCGTTCGGGGCGGAGTGCAGGAAGGGGCTTCCGGGTACGGCGGGCAGGCATTCGAGGGCGAAGTTATCGGCCGCGAGGAGTGCGAGCCGGTGGTCCCAGGCCCAGGCGATGAACTCTTGTGACTGGGCGACACCGGAGGCACGCCGGCTGTCGCGGGTCCGGTGTTTTTCCTCGGGGGTCAGGGCCAGGAACCATTCGCACCAGCCGGTGTGGAGCATGAGGATGTCTCCCTGGCCGATGGTGAGGTTTTGGGCTTGGATGGCCGCCTGGATCAGGTCGAGGCTGAGGGGCTCCCCGGCTGCATGGTCGATGGGCTCGCCCAGGGCGGTGCGGTGCCTGTCGACGTCGACCAGCACTCCCCTGCCGACGATGGGGTTTTCGGCCCATTCCTGGATGCCCAGGTCCGGCGTGCCTTCCGTGATCCGGTCATCCGGGGTGCCGTTGTAAAAGCCGACGTCGTCGGCCCGGCGGTGCCGGAGCCCGTCGATCTGCGTGGATCCCTGGAGGTAGTACCCGTCCAGGTAGTCGTCCCGGTGGGCAGGGTGGGAGGAGTAGATCGTGTGGCGCGGTGCGCTGCGTTTTAGTGACATCCCGGGGTCGAAGGCGTCCGCCGGGTAGTCCAGGCCGAAGACGGCGCCGGTCCGGATGCAGTTCCTGGCCGCCAGGATGGCGTCCGGCGTGACGAAGGACGGCGTGCCCCGGCCTGGTTCGGGAAACAGTCCCCATGACGTCCCTGACAACGGTCCCGCTCTTTCCAGGAGCCCGGCAAAGGAGGGGTATGTCCGGGCCTCTGCAGTGTTTGTCATCGCGTTGTTGCTTCCTGCGGCGTTTGTAACTGCTCCTGGTCCTGCTTGTAGCTGAGAAGGAACCCGGCGACCGCGCACACGGACGCCGCGAAGCACAGCGGGGGTTTGACGGCGTCATTGAAGAATTCCAGCCAGTCGCCTTGGCCGGCGATCAGGGCGATGGCCTGGCCTGCCACGAACAGGATGCCGCCCAGGAGGAGGGTTGCGAGGGTCAGGACGAAAATGACTGCGATGGCTCGTCGGATCCGGTGCATTGGGTTTGGTTCCTTTAGGTCGGCAGGACGCCGACGATGATCAGCACACCGATGCCCAGCAGCGGCAGGGCGTAATAGGTGAGCAGGCGGGAGAAAGTCCTGACCGGGTCCACGTCAGCGATGCCGCAGGCCACATAGAGCGGTGCGCCGCCGGGCGGAACCGCGGCTTCGCAGGAGGAGAAGACCAGCACGGCGACGGCGGCGGTGGTTGCCGGCACGCCGGCGGCCACCAGCGTGGCGACGCCGACGGTTCCGACGGCGGCCATGGTGGCCGTGGCGGAGAGGGGTGCAGCGACGGCGATGACGATCAGCCCGATCAGGATGGCGAGCAGCCACAGGGGCAGGCTCATCTGGTTGAGCAGCGCCGTCATTTGCTTGGGGAGACCGGTCGCGGCGAGGACATTGGCTCCGGCGAAGGCAAAGACCACGGTGATCCCCACGATGCCGAATCTAGGGGCGGAGTCCCGCAGCAGGGTCCACCAGGCACGGCCGCTGCCCGGCAACCGCTTCCTGCCCAGCAGGGCCCCGGTGATGATGAGGACCACCGGAATCCAGATGATGACGCTGACAGACTTGGAGACGTCCCCGCCGGTCCAGTCCGACAATGCCGTGGCAACGGCGCCAGAAGTGATGATCAGCGGGATCGCCACCACGACGAACAGCAGCATGGTCGCCCAGCCGCGGCCGAACGCTGCACGGACCGGCAGCCGGTGTCCAGCGTCCAGCCGAGACATTCCGCTCCTGCGGACCAGCAGCCAGGTGACGATCAGCCGGTGCAGGAAGCACCACAGGCCGCCGATGAGCAGGGGAAGGAAGAGCTCGTTGACGTCCAGCAGGGGCCCGACGGTGGCGGATCCGACCAGGACGAACATCGACGCGCTGAA
>JBKPBZ010000092.1:0-7453 GCA_046727115.1 Actinomycetota bacterium
ACGGTCTTGGTGATGACTTCCTCGTGTTCGCGCGGCTGGGAGACTTCGCCGACGGCGCGCCACATGCCGTCGCGGGCAAAGACTTCGCGGTCGTGGGCGTAGTACAGGCCCGGCAGCTCGATGTTCTCGCGCTCGATGTAGCGCCACACATCCAGTTCGGTCCAGTTGCTGATCGGGAACGCCCGGACGTGCTGGCCCACGGTGTGCCGGCCGTTGTACAGGTTCCACAGCTCGGGCCGCTGGTTGCGGGGGTCCCACTGGCCGAACTCGTCGCGCAGGCTCAGGATCCGTTCCTTGGCCCGGGCCTTGTCCTCATCCCGGCGGCCGCCGCCGAAGACGGCGTCGAACTTGTTGCGCTGGATCGCGTCCAGCAGCGGGACTGTCTGCAGCGGGTTGCGGGTGCCGTCGCCACGCTCGGCCAGCTCGCCGGAGTCGATGAAGTCCTGAACGGAACCGACAACAAGCTTCAGGCCCAGCCGTTCCACGGTGCGATCACGGAACTCGATGACCTCGGGAAAGTTGTGTCCGGTGTCCACGTGCAGCACCGGGAAGGGTACCTTGCCGGGCCAGAAGGCCTTGGTGGCCAGGTGCAGCATCACCACGGAATCCTTGCCGCCAGAGAACAGCAGCGCAGGCTTCTCGAACTCGGCGACGACCTCGCGGATGATGTGGATGGCTTCGGACTCGAGCGTGTCCAGGCTGGAAAGGCGGGAACCTGCGACGCCGATTGCCGCCCCCGCCCCTGCGCCGCGCGGCTGATCTTCGATCAGCCCAGCGCGCGGCTCCGACAGGCCCGATGCCACTCCCGGGGCGGCAATCGGCGTCTCAGCAGTGTCGTTGTCCAGCACAGACAGCTCCAGGTCCTCATTGGTGATTTGAGTTCTCATACGTGTAGTCCGCATTCTGTCTTGTCGGTTCCTGCCCAGCGTCCGGCGCGGGGGTCGTCGCCGGGCGCCACCTTGCGGGTGCAGGGCTGGCAGCCAATGGACGGGTAACCCTGTGAAAGCAGCGGGTTGACGGGAAGAAGGTTGTCGTCGGAGTACTGCACCAGCTGGTCGAAGCTCCAGGCCGCCACCGGATTGACCTTGACCAGGCCGTTGGCCTCGTCCCAGGTGACCAGCGGCGTGTTGGTGCGGGTGGGCGCCTCGTCGCGGCGGACGCCGGTGAACCAGAGCTCGTAGCCGGCCAGGGTGCGGCGCAGCGGCGCCACCTTGCGCAGGGCGCAGCACTGCGCGGGGTCGCGGGCGAAGAGGTCCTTGCCCAGGAGCCGGTCCTGCTGCTCCACGGTGTTCTCCGGCAGCACGTCCACGACGTTGACGCGCAGGTTCGCCGCCACCTCATCGCGCGTGGCGTGCGTTTCCGGGAAGTGGTAGCCGGTCTCCAGGAACAGGACGTCGACGCCGGGAAGCTGGTCCGCGACCAGCGCCGGCAGCACGGCGTCGGCCATGGAGCAGGCCACGGCCACGGCGGGAAGCTCGAAGTTGCGGGCTACCCATGCGATGACATCGCGGGCCGGGGCGTCCCAGCCGAGCTCGGCGGCGCCGGCCTCGGCGAGGACCTTGAGCTCGTCGTGGGTGCGGAGTGCGGGCGTGGCCGCGGCGGCCAGGTCGGCCACCTCTTGGGGCGCTGCTTCCGCAACGATGGGATCGACTCCCAGGGCGTGTTTGCTCACTGGAGATCACCCTCCTCGGCGGCGAACGCCCACTCGGCGAAGCTTTGGCCCTCGGAGCGGTCGGCGACGAACTTCCGGACCACGCGTTCGACGTAATCGGGCAGCTCCCCGGCCGTGACCTTGAGGCCGCGGACGGTGCGGCCGAGGCCTGCCTCTTCGCGGCTGTCGGAGGCGAGCCCGCCGCCGAGGTGGACCTGGAAGCCAGGGGTGGGGTCGCCGTCGGGCGTTGGCAGCATCATGCCCTTGAGGCCGATGTCCGCCGTCTGGATCCGGGCGCAGGAGTTGGGGCAGCCGTTGATGTGCAGGGACAGCGCCTGGGGCAGCTGCTTGCTCTCGGCGAGGTCGGCCAGGCGGCGCTCCAACTCGGCGACCGCCGTCGCCGCAGTCACCTTCGTTTCCACGATGGCGAGCTTGCAGAACTCGATGCCGGTGCAGGCGATGGTGCCGCGCCGGAACACGGACGGGCGGGCGGACAGGCCCAGGGCGTCGAGCTCGGCCACGAGCGGGTCCACCTCGTCCTTGGGCACGTCGAGGACCACGAGCTTCTGGTGCGGGGTGGTGCGCAGGCGCTGTGAGCCGCGGGCTTCCAGGGTGTCCGCGAGCTTGACCAGCTGGCTGCCGGAGAGGCGGCCGGCCAGCGGGGTGGCTCCGATGAAGAACTTGCCGTCCTTCTGTTCGTGCACGCCGATGTGGTCGCCGGGCGTGGACGGCTTGGGCGCGGCGGGGCCGTCGGAGAGCTTGTAGCCGAGGTATTCGTCCTCGAGGACCTGGCGGAACTTCACCGGTCCCCAGTCGGCCAGCAGGAACTTCAGGCGGGCCTTGGTGCGCATGCGCCGGTAGCCGTAGTCGCGGAAGATGCTGGTGACGCCGAGCCACACGTCGGCGGCCTGGTCCGGGCGGACGAAGGCGCCGAGGCGCTTGCCCAGCATGGGGTTGGTGGAGAGCGCGCCGCCTACCCAGAGGTCGTAGCCGATGCCCAGTTCGGGGTGGACCAGGCCCACCAGGGCGACGTCGTTGATCTCATGCACCACGTCCTGGCTGGGGTGGCCGGTGATGGCGGTCTTGAATTTGCGCGGCAGGTTGGCCAGTTCAGGGTCGCCGATGAACCGTTCGGCGAGTTCCTGGATCAGCGGCGTGGGATCGATGATCTCGTCCTTGGCGATGCCCGCAACCGGGGAGCCGAGGATCACGCGCGGGACGTCGCCGCAGGCTTCCGTGGTGGACAGCCCCACACCCTCGAGCCGGCGCCAGATCTCGGGCATGTCCTCCACCCGGATCCAGTGCAGCTGGATGTTCTGGCGGTCCGTGAGGTCGGCCGAGTCGCGGGCGAAGTCCACGGAGATCTGGCCGATGACGCGCAGCTGCTCGGTGGTGAGCGCACCGCCGTCGATCCGCACGCGCAGCATGAAGTATTTGTCTTCGAGTTCGTGCGGCTCAAGCGTGGCGGTCTTGCCGCCGTCGATCCCGGGTTTGCGCTGGGTGTACAGGCCCCACCAGCGGAAGCGGCCGTGCAGGTCGGTGCCGTCGATCGAGTCGAAGCCGTGCTTGGAATAGACGGACTCGATACGCTCGCGGACGTTGAGGCCGTTGTCTTCCTGTTTCCAGGTCTCGTTGGCGTTCAGCGGCGCGGTGCCGTCCACTTTCCACTGCCCGTGTGGCTTTGCGGCCGGACGGGAGGGGCGTTTGGTGCGGCCGGCGGCAGCCTCGTCCGTGGACGCTCCGGCTAGAGCTGTATCAGTCATGCATCGACTGTAGGGGTGGCCGTAATCCCGTCACAAAGGGTCAGAAATGGGGAGTCACCTAGGGAAATAATTCGTCACGAACCGCCGGAAAGCCTTGAAGTCGCCCTCCGGCTGTGCATCTGCGGGGACCGTCAGGGCCGGGGCTGTGGGGCTGCGGCCAGCGCTGCGTCGTAGCGTTCCAGGGCTATTTCGGCGAGGACTGGCGAGGGCAGCAGGGGCGCCGTCACAAGGTCCGCGCCGGCCTTGGCCAGCTGGTCATGGAAGAACCCGGGCGCCAGGAGATAGGAGGCGATGACCACCCGTCCGCCCAGGTCCACCGCACCGGCCGATTCCCCCGCGCCGGCACCGCCGGCGGCCTCCTCACGGAGCATGGCGACGGCGTCGGGAACCGAGGGCTTGGCGGAGGCGCCGTAGCCAGCCACGATCCGGTTGGAACGCAGCGCACGGAGCTGGTCCGCGAGTTCCTCGACATTGCGTGCCGCGCTGGGATCGGAAGAACCGGCGGCGGCGAGGACCACGGCGTCGTTGTCCGTCACCCCGGCCTCGCGCAGCCGCTGGTCCAGCAGCGCCGCGAGCCGTGGATCCGGCCCCAGCGGCGCCGCGGCAAGAGTGTCCGGCCGGCTCTTCACAGCCCGGGCGATGTCCACCTTGACGTGGTAGCCCACGCTAAGCAGCAGCGGAACCACGACGGCGGTCTCCCCCTCCGGAAGGCCCGCCACGACGGCCGGCAGGTCCGGGTCCTGCACGTCGACGTAGGCCTCGCGGACATCCAGCCCGGGCCGGAGCCCGGCGATGCCGTCCCGGAGCGCGTTGACCTCCGCGGCTCCGTGGCGGCTCGACGTTCCATGGGCGCAGGCGATCAGGATGGGGCTATTCATAGCCGTTAGCGTAACCTTGGAGCCGCCCTATCCGCCCCCCTGTTATCGACCGGGACGCTTCATGACCTTCTCCTTTAGCCTTGTCCTGGTCTGGCTTGACCTCGCCGGCGTCTTCTTCTTTGCGGTCTCCGGCTCGCTGCTCGCGGCGCGGAAGCAGTTCGACATCATCGGCTCGCTGCTCCTGGCCTCCGTGGTGAGCCTTGGCGGCGGTGTCATCCGCGACATCATCATCAACGCCGGCCCGCCCGCCGCGTTCACCAACCCGGCGTATCTGGCGCCTCCCCTGCTCGCCACGGTGCTGGTCTACTTCCTGTTCTCCAGCGTCCAGCGCTTCACTTCGCTGCTGGTCCTGTTCGACGCCGGCGGGCTGGCCCTGTTCTGCATCACCGGCACCCTAAAGGCCCTGGCCGCCGGGATGAATCCTGTGGCTGCCGTCCTGCTGGGTGTCACGACGGCGGTGGGCGGCGGCCTGCTGCGGGATATCACCGCCAACGAAGTGCCGCAGCTTTTCGACCCTAAGGATCTCTACGCGCTGCCGGCATTCGCCGGGGCAGTGTCGACCGTGGTCCTGTCCCTGACAGGAACCTTTACCGCCGTGACGGCCTGCGCCGTTGCCGCGATCGTCTTCGCCTTCCGGGTCACGGCCTGGCGGCGCCACTGGTACGTTCCGCTGGCGGTGCGCGGCTGGCACCGGTTGGGCCTGGACACGGCGGAAAACGACCGCTAGGGATTAGCTAGGATAAGACCATGACTGACATGTTCCTCGAGAAATTCCGCGCGCTTGTTCCGAAGTATCTCGAAGACGAATGGCAGGAAGAAGATGGCCTCCCGGCCGACGAGCTCGACGCAGCCCTGGCCGAACACCAGTTCCAGGTCCCGCTGGTCCTGCGCGAGTTCTACCTGGCCGTCGGCGGCTGCGAGGACATCATGGAGGCCTACCACTACTTCTGGGATCCCGAAGAGCTCGAAGTCGACGACGAGGGTTTCCTTATGTTCCTCGAGGACGAGGAAGAGCAGTTCACCTGGGGCTTCCGCGTCGGGGACCTCAGCGTCCCGGATCCCATCGTGTACCGCCGGAACAACGCCCGCGGCCAGTGGAAGAGCGAGGAGGGGACCTTCTCCGAATTCGTCTTCGACATGTTCGAGTGGGCCTTCAACGACGAGGACGAAGACTAGGCGCTGCCTCCCCTCTCCCGGCCTCGGCGGTCCCTCTCGCCACCCCCTCTCCCCCGCCGATTCTCCAGCGTACTCGGCGGTCCCGGGGGCACTTTGACACGGACACGCCGAGGCCCGGCCCGGGAATCCCCTGCCGAGGCGCCAAAGTGGCCCCGGACGGCCTCCGCGACCTGCGCATCACGGCCGGAAGGCACCATTGCGCCACAATTCCAGCACCGCCAGAACCTCTGCAACCATCCGTTCCGGGTGATGGACGACGTCGTCGTAGCCGTACCTCAGCACAAGGTAACCGCCGATGAGGCTCGCGTTGTTCCGCCGCCGGTCCTTCTTGACTTGCAGCCGCTCCAAGTGCGAGGCACCATCGGTCTCGACGACGAGGCAGTCCTCAACGACAAAGTCCACCTCCCCGACGCCAGGGATCTCAACGTGCCGACGCACCTGCAGACCAGCCCGGCGGAAGGCGACGTTGGCGAGGACTTCCAGCATGGAATCGGCACGGGGAATCAGCAGGTCCAGGACTCCTCTGGCCCTCCCGTTCCGGTTGCCCAGGAGCTTGCTCCGCAGGAATTCGAGGCTGATGTCGCCATTCCCTACTGCGCACTGCACCATGACAAGAGCTTCAAGCTCCGGCAGGCAGTGCACGGCGTGGATCAGCACGTCGGCTAGTCCGGCCACAGGAAGCAATGGGTGCCGTGGATGCCGGCAGCGGCCGTGTGCCACTGAACCCTGCGGAGCAGACCGGTGCCCGGCACACAGATGAAGACACTGAGCGGGGACCAGCGTCCACAACCCGTAGCTGGGCGCGGCAGAGACACACGTCAGTTTGGCCCCCAGCTCGCGGACAGCGCGGTAGGCACTGGCGTCTTGCACCAGGGCATAGTGTCCCCGACGCACCCTGATTACAGTGCGATCGGCTAATGCTATGTTGAGCTGACTGCGACTGCATCCGAACCGGCCAAGGTCGGCTGCGCTGGCTGTTCCGCCCCGTGAGGCCAGGAAAGTGGAAACGTTCATTCCGCCAATGTGCCCTGCCGCGGACCCGTCGGACCCTCCGTGGATGGCCTATGTGGAGAACTACAGGCCAGACAAACCCCGACCAACCGGTGGCGCTTTGACACGGACACACCGGGAAAGCTGTCTAGGAACGCCCTTCAGCGCGGTAAAGCGCCCCCGGACCGACGCGTGCAAGCCCGGCACGGCTGTGTCGGACCCGGCAGCCGCATAATCCACGTTCCGGCACCCACGGCGGGGCCAGAGAACCCGGGTCCGGCGAAGGGCGCTTAGACACGGACACGCGGGGGGAACAGTTGAGCAAGGGTCCACAGCCGCTCACTGTGCCCCCGGAGGCCATAAATTTGGGTTACCGACAGCCGTGACAATCAATTTACAGATCTGCTGGACAGCATTACAAAGTTGTCATATGCTCTTTCTTGGGTTCACCAAATGCCTCCGGTGGATCTGATGCGAACGGAGAAATGGCCCCGGTTCGGCACAACGGAAGACTCGAACGTTGTGAGGAACCGGGGCCATTCCGTTTAAGCAGCAGGCGATGAATCAGGTGGCCTTTTAAGCGGCAGGCCGGACACACCCAGAGAGCAGGAAGCCGGAAGGAACGGCCAGACAGCAGCAGGCTATGAGCCCAGCCGGATGGCTAGCTGCTGCGGTCCACTACCGCGTGGGCGAAGCTGGTCAGCGAGGCCTTCACGACACCTTCGGGCAGCGGGGCAAGGGCGGCGATGGCCTCATCGGCCCAGGCGCGCGCCACCACCCACGACTGTGCGGTGACGGGGTGCTCCCGGAGCCCGGCCACGGCGGCGGCCAGGGCCTCGTCCGAGCTGAGGTCACCGTCGATCAGCGTCAGCAGTTCGACGGCGGTCTGGTCCCCGTCGCGGGCGGCGTTGCGCAGCAGCAGTACTGGCAGGGTGGGGATGCCTTCGCGCAGGTCGGTCCCCGGGGACTTGCCGGACTTGACCTTGATCCCGGTG
>JBKPBZ010000093.1:0-6966 GCA_046727115.1 Actinomycetota bacterium
CACCCAGGCCGCCCGGAAACAGCAAGCCGCCCGGGCCTTGGCTCCTTCCCTGGAAGGAGCCAAGGCCCGGGCGGCTTTCTGCGTTTGGTGCGCCTGACTTCGTGTCGGGCTGACTTTTTGTCCGGCTAAATGACCAGCGAGAGCAGCATGACCAGGCCGAAGCTCACCACGGAGATCAGTGTTTCCATGACGGACCAGGTCTTGAACGTCTGGCCCACTGTCAGTCCGAACAGCTCCTTGACGAGCCAGAATCCGGCGTCGTTCACGTGCGAGAAGAACAGCGAGCCGGCACCGATCGCGAGAGCCAGCAGCGCGGCGTGCGTCGGCGTCAGCGAACTGGCGAGCGGTGCCACGATGCCGGCGGCCGTCACCGTCGCCACGGTGGCCGAGCCGGTCGCCAGGCGCAGGGCCACGGCCACAATGAAGCCGAGCACCAGGACGGACATGTTGGTCCCCTCGGCCCAGGTCTTCACGGCGTCACCCACGCCGGCACCAATCAGCGTCTGCTTGAAGCCTCCGCCGGCGCCGACGATCAGGAGGATTCCCGCGATCGGGCCGAGGCTGGCACTGATCCTGCTCGTGATCTTGGCGCCGTTGAGGCCCACAGCGTAGCCAAAGGTCACCATGGCCAGCAGGACCGCCAGGGTCATGGCGACCAGCGGCTGGCCGACGAAGTCGAAGAACATCCGGATGGCCGGGGCCGTCAAGGGGTCGGGCCAGATGATGTCAACGACGGCCCTGAGCAGCATGAGCACTACCGGGAAGAGGATGGTCAACAGCGTCACGATGAAGCTCGGCGGACGCTTGACGCCCTCCATGTCCGCCCCATGCACGGTGTCAACGCCGCCGGCGACGGCGGGGGCGCCCACAGGCACCCACCGGGCCGCCAGGCGGGAGAAGAGCGGTCCGCAGATAATCACCGTGGGGATGGCAACGAGGATGCCGAGGGCCAGGGTGGTGCCCAGTTCCGCCTTGACGGCGCTGATCGCGATCAACGGTCCCGGGTGCGGCGGCACCAGCCCGTGCAGCACGGACAGGCCGGCCAGCGCGGGGATGGCGATGCGCATCAGCGGCATCTTGGAGCGCTGCGTGACCAGGACGATCACCGGCAGCAGCAGGACGAGCCCGATCTCGAAGAACATCGGCAGGCCGATGATCACGGCGACCAGCGTGATGGACCAGACCAGCTTGTTTCCGGTGGCCTTGGCCAGGAGGGTGTCGACCACCCGGTTGGCTCCGCCGGAGTCAGCGAGCAGCTTGCCCAGCATTGCGCCGAGCGCGACGAGGAGGCCGACTTCCTTGAGGACGCCGCCCACACCGTCCTCGAAGTTGGCGATCACCTTGGCCGGTTCCACACCGGCGGCGAGGCCGACGAAACCGGACCCCAGGATCAGGGCCAGGAAAGGGTGGAACTTGAACTTGGCGATCAGCACCACGAGCAGGGCGATGCCCAGGCCGGCGATGATGAGTAATTGGGTGTTGATGCCGGTCCCGGCCTCAACGGCAGCCGAAAGCTGCGTTGCTAACAGTGATTTCACAAAAAATTCCTTGGTGGCGGCGGAACGCGGGAAGGCTCAGGGCCTGGCGTCGGCGGCGTCGAGATGCAGTCGGGTGATGATTTCCTGTGCTTCCTCCGCCGGCGTTGCGGAGACGGACAGGGAAATGAAGTTTTCGTCCGGGGTGGGCGCTTCGAGCGCGTCGAACTGGGATTCCAGCAGGGCCGGGGGCATGAAGTGCCCGTGGCGGGAGGCCAGCCGGTCGGAGATCTTGTCCCGTGATCCCTCCAGGAACACGAACACCACACCTTCGCCGCGCAGGACGTCCCGGTAGCGCTTCTTCAGTGCCGAGCACGTCACGACGCCGGGGTTCCCGGCTTCGGTGTGTGACCGGATCCAGTCGGCGATGCTTTCGAGCCAGGGCCACCGATCCTCGTCGGTCAGCGGCTCTCCTGCGTGCATCTTCGCCACGTTTGATTCGGGGTGGAGGTCGTCGCCCTCGGCAAGATCCCAGCCCAGCCGGCCGGCCAGAAGCCCCGCGACAGTTGATTTGCCGGACCCGGAGACGCCCATGATTACAAGAACGGGGTGTTGCGCAGTCTTCGCCATCAAAGTCTGCCTTCCATCAAATAAATATGATTTAAACAGAGGCCAGCATATGGCAGAGGTAGTGCTGCAGCAACACTAGAAGCCGGCGATGGTCCCCTGGCCGTTGACTGTTACGACATGGAAGGCCTCGGCACTGCGTCCGGCGGGAAGGCCGGCGCGGGCACCGGTGCCGAGCATGAGGCCGCGGACGGTGCGCTCCATGGCGTCGACGTCGGGGTGCTGGCTGACGTGGATGTGGATGGCGGCAAGCTTGCTGTCCACGTGCTCCGTGACGTCCACGAAGTGGTTTTCGCGTTCGTCCGGCCCGGCGAAGAGCCACAGCCAGGGCAATTTGTAGGCCTCGAGCCCGGACTCGGCCAGTTCCGGGTACGCGAAAGGGTTTTCCAGCGCGGGATACACGGCACGGGTCACCGCCTCCCCCACGGCCAGGTGATCCGGGTGGCTCTTCTGGATCCGGTTCCAGTTCCGTTCCGGATGCATGGACACCACGACATCGGGCCGGAGCTGCCGGATCAGGCGCACCACCTCCCGCATCACCTCATGCGAGGGTTCGAGGTAGCCGTCACGCTGGTGCAGGTAATGGATGTCCGTGACGCCGACCAGGGCGGCGGCACGCTCCTGCTCCGCATTGCGCAGCCGCACGATTTCCTCGCGCTGCGCCGGGTCAAAGCCGCCGGCGTCGCCGTCGGTCATGATGCAGTAGCTGACCTGGACTCCTGCCGCGGTCCATGCGGCGATGGTGCCGGCGGCGCCGAAATCGATATCGTCCGGGTGGGCGGTGAAACAAAGCACCCGCTCGATCCGGGAAGTTTCCGGGTCGAACGGGCTCTGCGCCGGAACGGCGTTGGGGCTCATGCAGTCAGCCCTTGCGCTTCTTGATTTCCGCGGTTGCCTGCGGCAGAACCTGGAAGAGGTCGCCCACAACGCCGAAGTCCGCGATCTCGAAAACCGGCGATTCGGCGTCCTTGTTCACGGCCACGATCACCTTGGCGGTCTGCATGCCGGCCTTCTGCTGGATGGCTCCGGAAATGCCCGCGGAGATGTAGAGCTGCGGCGAGACGGTCTTGCCGGTCTGGCCGATCTGCGCATCGTGGCCGATCCAGCCTGCGTCCGTGGCGGCCCGCGAGGCGCCGATGGCGGCACCCAGGGCGTCGGCGAGTTCCTCCAGCGGACCAAAGTTGCCGTCCACGCCACGGCCGCCGGCTACAACGATCCGCGCCTCGGCCAGATCGGGGCGCCCGCTTGCGGGCTTTTCGCTGCGTGCGGTCACCCGGGCGGAGGCGGCGGTGGCCGTCTCCGGGACCTCGATCGTGACGGCTTCCGGTGCCGTGCCGGTGACGGCGGGCTCGGGCGTGACGCTGTTGGGCTTGACGGTGAGCACGGCAACGGGCGTCGTGGCCTTCGCCGTGGTGGTGTAGGAACCGGCCAGAACTGACTTGTGCGCCGTACCGTCGGGGTCCACGGCCACGACGTCGGTGATGACACCGGCGCCGAGCTTGATGCTGAGCCGGGCGGCGATTTCTTTGCCCTCGGCTGAGTTCTCCGCCAGGACCACGGTGGCACCCGACGTCTGGACCGCGGCGGCCAGGTAGGAGGCCTTGGGGCCGACCAGATAGTCGTCGAGGTCGGCCGCAGACGGGCGGTAGAGTGCCTGGACGCCGTACGCAGCAAGGGCCGCAGCGGCGTCATCGTGCAGTTCGCCATTGAAGGCGACAGCCGGCTCGCCGAGGGAGCGGGCGATCGTGAGCAGTTCCAGGCTCGACTTCTTCAGCGCCTGGCCGGGGTTGTCGATGAAAACGAGTACTTTTGCCATGTTCGGATAATCCCCTTTAGAGCAGCTTCTGGGCAGCCAGGAACTCAACCAGCTGGATGCCGGCGTCGCCTTCGTCGGTGATGATGGTGCCGGCCGTGCGCGGCGGGCGGACTTCTGCGGTCTCGACGGCGGTCCAGGAACCGGCCCTGCCCACCTGGGCGGCGTCGACGCCGATGTCGGCAAGGCTCAAGGTGGTGATGGTTTTCTTCTTCGCCGCCATGATGCCCTTGAAATTCGGGTACCGGGGATCATTGATCTGGTCGGTGACGGAAACGACGGCCGGCAGTTCGGCCTCAATGGTGTCAGCGTGGGTGTCGCCGTCGCGGCGGGCGGTGAGCTTGCCGGCATCGAGCTCCAGCGACGCGGCGAAAGTTACCTGCGGGAGCCCCAGACGCTCGGCGAGCTGTGCCGGAACCAGCGAGGTCTCGCCGTCCGTGGAGGCCATGCCGGTGAGGATGAGGTCCGCCGGGGCGTCCGTGCCCAGGTGGCGGATCGCGGCGGCCAGTGCCAGCGACGTGGCCGCGGCATCGGATCCGGCAAGGGCCTCGTCGCTGAGGTGCACGCCTTCAGAGGCGCCGATCTGGAGGGACTTCTTCACCGCGTTGACGGCCCCGGCCGGCCCCATGCTCAGGGCGATGACCTTGTTGCCGGCCGCTTCCCCGCCGCGGGCCTCGGTCAGCTGCAGGGCAGCTTCCAGGGCGTACTCATCGAGTTCGGACAGGATGCTCTCGGAGCGGTCCACCGTGTTGGCCTCACCGGTGAGGTGCCGGTCGAACTGCGCATCCGGGACGTGCTTGACCAGCACAATGATTTTTAGAGATTCTTCCACTGTGTCTACAGCAGCCTTCCATGCGGGTGGACAGCCGCCCCTGGCGGGGTCATGGCCACGGATCACCCGGTAGCCGGGCTGTTCCTAGCTAACCATATAGCCGGCGGGCAGCGCGGCCTCGGTTAACGCCTGTGTCAGCGCCGCCCGGTGCCGGGACCCTTCGGCAGGTGCAGGGTGCAAAATGGGAAGGGTGCACATGGGCCGCGTGCACATGGGCCGCGTGCACATGGGCCGGGCACGGAAAGGCCGGGCCGCACCCATTGGTGCTGCCCGGCCGCCCTAACTACTGCACTGCTCTGTTTTTGGTGCTCGGGTTCTACTGCTCGGCCGCAGTGCCGAGGGTTACGTCGAAGTCCTTCAGCTGGCCGCCGCGCAGGACCGTCACCTTGACCGTGGCACCGGCGGGCTGTTCGCGCACTGCCGCGGTCAGCTGGTTGGGATCGCTGATGGTCAGGTTCTGGAACTTCGTCACGACGTCGCCGACCTTGATGCCGGCCTTGTCAGCGGCCGATCCGGACTCGACAGTCGCCACCTCGGCGCCCACCGAGAACCCGGAGGAGGACGAACCGGCGGCCTTGGGCTTCACGCTGACGCCGAACTGCCCGTGTGTGGCTTTGCCGCCGCTGATGATCTCCTGGGCAACGCGCTTGGCGTTGTTGATGGGGATGCTGAAGCCCACGCCGATGTTGCCGCTGCTGCTGCCGGTGGCTGAGTCGCCGCCGGCGGAGGCGATCGCGACGTTCACGCCGATGACTTCACCCTTGGTGTTCACCAGCGCGCCACCGGAGTTGCCCGGGTTGATGGCCGCGTCTGTCTGGATGACGTTGATCGAGATGGACCCCTGATCCGCGGTGTTCGGGGTCTCGCCACCGCCCGGAGGCGCGAACTGGAAGCCCTGGTCCCCGCCCTGGGAGTTGTCCGCGCCGTTCTTCGGCGCAGCCGAGGATGCCACGCTGATGGTCCGGTTCAGGGTCGAGACGATGCCGTCGGTGACTGTGCCGGTGAGTCCCAGTGGCGATCCGATCGCGACGGCGGTGTCGCCGACGTTCAGCTTGCCCGAGTCTCCCAGCGTTGCCGGGACCAGTCCCGCGGGCTTGTCGATCTTGATCACGGCGAGGTCGGACAGCGGGTCGGTACCGACGATCTTCGCGGAGAAGACCTTGCCGTCGCTCGTCCGGACCTCCATAGTGGCGTTCGCGGTTTTGCCGTCGAGAGTGACCACGTGGGTGTTGGTCAGCACGTGGCCCTCGGCGTCGAGGATGATCCCGCTGCCGGTGCCGCCGTCGCTGCCGCTGGTTGCCTTAATGGTCACCACGCTGGGGGAAGCCTTGAGGGCGGCGGCGGTGATGGCGTTGACGGCGTCCCTGTTGTTGACGATCACCGGACCGGCCTGGGTGGTGTCGCTCGTGGCGGCAGTGGGGGAACGGTCCAGCAGCGCGCTGCTGCCGGCCACAACGCCGCCGCCGATCAGGCCGGCCGCCACGATGCTGGCCACGAGGGTCGGGACACCAAACGCCGCCTTGCGCTTAGGGGCATGCGCCGGGTTGTTCGCGAAGCCCGGGCCGGATCCATAGGACGGACCCGACGCCGGCTGGCCGCCGGCGTTGGCACCGTAAGGGCCGCCGTACTGGGACTGGCCGTACTGGGACTGGCCATAGGGCGGGTGGGAGGGCTGTGCCGGCTGGCCCTGGCCGGGCTGGGAGAACCCGCCGTATTGGCCGCTGTGCTGCGCGGGAGCGCCGAACTGCTGGGTGTCCGCGGCGGAGGGCTGCTGCTGGTACACCGGACGTGGTGCTCCGTCCTCGGCACGGTCCAGCCGGAGGGTTGGGTTCTCCGGCGCTGAGCTTCCCGCCGCGGGCTGTCCGGGTGCCGGGCTTCCGGATGGTGCGGCCTCAGGCGCGCTGGCGGCATGCGTCTGCTCCGGCGGGCCCGCCTGCTGCCCCGCCGGTTCCCGGTTCTGTTGCGTCGGCTCCGGTGACGCACCCGGCACTGGGTTCTCAGTCATGAGACTTCCTTTCATCCTCGTCTGCCTACAACTATGGACGCTTAGGCTGACACTAGAGCGGACATTTGCTGGGAGGTTCCTGAACGGATAGTTTGCGGCCTGCGTGCCTGTATTTCCCAGTTTAGGCGCGTTTCGCTGGTGGCATATTCCCCTAGGTGGACTGCCATTTGGGTGCACCATAGAATCAAATGGAAATGCCACAGCGACCTGCGGC
>JBKPBZ010000094.1:0-3476 GCA_046727115.1 Actinomycetota bacterium
GCAGGCCTCGGCGCCGAGTTCGCCCGCCAACTCGCTGAAGAGGGCCACCGCGTGGTGCTCGTGGCCCGCGACGCCGGCCGCCTCGCGGCCACGGCGGCGGAGTTGGAGAACAGCTACGGGGCCGCGACGGAGACGATCGCCGCGGACCTGACCGACGACGCCGGGATTGCCGCCGTCGTCGCGCGCCTCACCGATCCCGCACGGCCGGTGGAGATCCTGGTCAACAACGCCGGAATCGGCCTGCTGCGGTCCTTCGAGGACAACGACATTGCCGAGGAGAAGAAGCACCTGAAACTCCATGTCGAAACCGCGATGGAGCTTAGCCACGCCGCACTGCAGGGCATGCTCGCGCGCCAGTCCGGCAGGATCATCAACGTCGCCAGCGTGGCCGCCTTCCTGCCCCGCGGAACGTACTCCGCAGCCAAGGCCTGGCTGCTGAGCTTCTCGCGCTCGGCCAACATGGCCTACGCCGCGCGCGGGGTGAAGGTCACCGCCGTGTGCCCCGGATTCACCCACACCGAGTTCCACGACCGGATGGGGATGGACAAGACGGTGACGCCGCGCTGGATGTGGCTTGAAGCGCGGCAGGTGGTCAGCGAAGGTCTGGCGGACAACGCCAAGGGCAAGGCCGTCTCGATCCCCAGCAAGCGCTACAAGGTCCTGACATCGGTCTCGCGGGTGCTGCCGCCGCGGCTCATTGCCGGGCCGCCGCGGCGGGCCAAATAGGCTCCGGGTACATCAGGAAACGGCCGCGCGCCGGCGCCGGATCAGCACGACCACCAGGATCCCGACGGCGGCGCCCACCCCGGTCTCGACGGCCCGTTCGGCGATGAGGACGCCGGGATCGGCCGGCGCCGCAAGCTGTCCGATCAACAGGATCACCGGCGTGAAGGAAACCATGGCTAGGCCATAATGCCGGGCCATGAACAGCTCGGTGCTGAACTGCAGGACGATCACCAGGCACGCCAGGACTGCGGCCTCATGGCCGGGAAAGGCCAGCAGCGGCGACCCCGGCCACGGAAACAGGATGACCGCAACCACCACCAGGCCCAGGAGCGTGCCGACAATCCGGTGGACGCCGCGGTACACGCTGCTGGGCAGATCCGCGCCGGCAAGCGGCACCGCGGCCGCGGCCATGGCCCAATGCGGGTGGCCGCTGCCGCTGAGGACTCCGAGGGTCCCGGCGGCGCCGACGGCGGTCACGTAGCGGGCGGCATGCAGCCACGCTGCCCGGCGGCCTGCCCCGCGCAGCACCGCGACGTCCCGCCGTCGACCCCGCTGCCAGGTGCGGCCCCGGAGCCAGCCGCCAAAGCCGATCACGATCGAGAACGCGGCCGATCCCGCGGCGATCAGGACGGCGGTGTGCCACGGGACTGCGGCGGGAACGGACGCGCACGCGCCCAGGGCCAGGATCCCGAAGAACGGGCCGGCGGGTTTCAAGGCCGTCCTGTCCGTGAACAGCGACGCCACGCCGGCAAACACGGCCTCCGCAACCACCAGCGCCCAGGAATGAATGTGATGGACGGAGAGGAAGACGCCGACTCCCACGCCGGCGAGCAGGAGGACGGCCGCCTGGCCCTGGTGGCGGAGCCGGAGCTGATGGGGCTCGGTGCGGCCGTACATGCCGGTCAGCGCGCCGAAGACGGCGTAGCCGATCAGCTCCGGGCGCCCGGCCGCCAACAGCGCCAGGGAGGGAACCGCCACGCCGATCGCCACCCGCCAAGCCGACACGTGGTCCTTGTTGGCCGGGGCCAGGCTGTGCAGCGAACGGAAGTGGTGCAGCAGGGTCATCACAACTGCCTCTCTCCGGTTTAGCTGTTCTCTCCGGGTACTCCGGGTTTTCCGGGCGCTCCGGGTTTTCCAGGGTACTTGGGACTGAAAGTGGTGTGGACACGCCTAAGGCCTGTTCCGGATGCCCCCAAGGGGTAAACATACGGAACAGGCCTCAAAGGGCGGGGCTGTCAGCTACGTAGCCTGGACTACTGCTGCCGGGTCCGGTCGGACCGGGCAGGTCAGGCTGGGGTCGGGACTTTCTCGGCTTCCCCGCGCGCTGTGGTGGAAGCGGCCGGTGCGACCATCGGCATGTCCATGTGCTCAAGGTCGATCAGCGGGTTCTCGTCCTGCGTCGCGACCAGTTCGCGGGCCTCAGCCTGGGTGTCCACGCTCGGCATGGAGCCGGGCAGCGGCATCTGTGCCGATTCCTTGAGGAAGTAGATCGCTACTGCGCCGATCGCCGAGGTGGCCATCAGGTAGTAGGCCGGCATCATGTCGTTGCCGGTAGCGGTGATCAGAGCGGCGACGATGAACGGCGTGGTGCCGCCGAAGATGGCCACCGAGAAGTTGTATGCGATGCCCATGGCGCCGTAGCGGCTTGCGGTCGGGAACTGGGCCGGCAGGGCCGACGCCAGGTTGGCCACGTAGAACGTCACCGGGAAAGCAATCAGGGAAAGGCCGGCCAGCGTGGACCAGATTTCACCGATACCGATCAGCAGGAACGCGGGGGTAGCCAGGACCACGGTGCTGATGGCGCCGATCCACAGCACGGGGCGGCGGCCGATCCGGTCAGAGAGCCTGCCGGTCAGCGGGATGCAGAGGCTCATGATGACCAGCACGGGGATGGTCAGCAGTGTGCCGTGCAGCTCGTCGTAGCCCTTGGACTCGGTCAGGTACGTCGGCATGTAGGAGGTCAGTGCGTAACCGGCGGTGTTTGCTGCCGCTACCAGGATCATGGCGACGATGAGGGAGCGCCAGTAGGCCTTCACGATGCCCACCGGACCCTTGGAAGCGGCGGTGTCCGAGGCAGTTGCGTCCTTGGCGGATGCTTCCTGCGCGTCCAGGGTCGCCTGGAACTGCGGCGATTCCTCGATCTTGCTCCGGAAGTACACGGCAATCAGGCCGAGCGGGCCGGCGAGGAGGAACGGGATGCGCCAGCCCCACTGCTCCATGGTGTCCTGGCCGAGGGTCAGCTGCAGCACCGAAACGAGGGCTGCGCCCATGGCGAAGCCGAGGTAGCTGCCCATGTCCAAGAAGCTGGCGAAGAATCCGCGGCGCTTGTCAGGGGCGTACTCGCTGACAAAGGTCGTGGCGCCGGCGTATTCACCACCGGTGGAGAAGCCCTGGACAACTTTGAACAGGACCAGCAGGACCGCGGCCCAAATGCCGATCTGTGCGTAGCCGGGCAGGAGCCCGACGGCGAAGGTGCTGGCGGCCATGATCATCAGGGTCGTGGCGAGGACCTTCTGACGGCCAATCTTGTCGCCAAGCCAGCCGAACACGACTCCGCCGAGGGGGCGGGCGATGAAGGTGGCGGCGAAGGTTCCCAGCAGGAACAGGGTCTGGACGGACTTGTCCGCCTCAGGCAGGAACACTGGTCCCATGGTGGTGATCAGGTAGCCGAACACGCCGACGTCGTACCACTCCATGGTGTTACCCACGATGGTGCCGCCGAGCGCCTTCTTGAGCATCGGCTGGTCGAC
>JBKPBZ010000095.1:0-7672 GCA_046727115.1 Actinomycetota bacterium
TGTGTATAAGAGACAGGGGCCTGTCACCGGGGCGGGCCGGGCGCCGGGGTTGGGCCGGGCCGGGAGACCGAGTCGCCGCGGGGCCGGGTCGCCGCACGCGGGGACCTGGCGCCGGTCTCCGCCTGGTTGCCAGGTCGCGGCACGCGAAGGGCGGGTGCCGGACTCCGCCTTGCCTAGACGGTGACGTTGAGACCGGCGGCGTAGCCCGCGGCCACCGAGCCGCTCATCGCGGCAAGCTGGTAGATCCCGCCGTCGTCGCCGAAGACGTTGTCGGATTTCAGCGTGGTGCGGGGGAAATTCTGCGCACTGGATTCGTAGCCGGCCGACGCGTAGACCTCTTTGCAGGCCGCCTCGGTCAGCGCGATCTGGGACACCGCCAGGACCTGGCCGGCCGCCGTCGCGTTGCTCATGGACTCGAACACTTCGAAGTGGATGTGCGGCCAGCGGCCGCTGTAGGCGCCCGGATAGATGGTCTTGAACGTGACCTGCCCGTTGGCGTCGGCCTCCTGGACGCCGCGCAGGTAGTTCTCGTCCTGGAGCCCGGAATCGTACATGGAGTATCTGCCCTCGCGGTCACAGTGCCAGGCGTAGACGGCGGCCCCGGCCAGCGGGGCGCAGCCGTTGGCGTTGTCCAGCAGCGTCAGCGTGACGGTCAGGGGCACGCCCTCGGCCTTGCTGGTGGAGGTCCCGAAGCTGGACGTGATGTCCTGGCGGACCACTCCGGACGCCTCGAGGACGTTGGGCCCGTTGGAACCATCACCGGGGAAGGGGCCGGCGGTTTCCTGCGGGATTTCAACGCCGCACTCGGCGATCGCACGGGTCAGCGTCGGACTGGCCGACGCCGTCGTTGTTGCCGCGCCCGACGTCGTGGCCGCGGGCGCCGCCGACGTCCCTGCGGCCGGAGCTGAGGTCGAACTGCCGACGGTGCCGCCCGGGGTGCAGGCAGCCAGGGCGGCGGCCGTTCCCGCACCGAGGAACATGCCCAGCGAGCGGCGGCTCATGAGCGTGGAGAGATCGAATTCCAGGCCGCGGTCATGGTTGGGGTGCGGCTCGTGCCGGGGCTGGTGCCTTTTTGTCATGACCCCATCGAACCCGGCAGCGCCATGGGCTGGCTAGTCCCCTCCTGTGAGGCGGCTGTGCCTGTGAATCGACTGTGTCTGTGAATCGACTGTCCCTTGGCTGGACATGCCCGGCCCTCGGTCTGAGCAATGGACATGTCCCCCGTGCCCCCGGGCATGCCCGTTCCTCGGGCCAAAGGATGGACATAATGCCACTATGTCCACTGGTCGGCACGGGGGAAGTGCATGTCCCGCCTTCCCACCGGAGTGGCAACCCCGCCTGCACCGGGGAACGGACATGCCCCGCGTACCCCGCGGAGCGGCACTCCCGCCTGCACCCGTGAACGGACATGTCCCCGTTTGCGCGGGAGATGCCCCCTCGGCCCAGCGGAGCGGCACTCCCACCAGAGCGCCGGAATGGATATCCCGGTTTGCGCGGGAGATGCCCTCCCCTCGGCTCAGGCAATGGACATGTCCCCCCGATCCCCACGGGCATGCCCGTTCCTCGGGCCAAAGGATGGACATAATGCCACTATGTCCACTGGCGGCCTCCGGGGGAGGGCATGTCCGGTGGTGGTGTGAGGACGGCCCGAGCGAGCTGCGCCGCCCGGCGTACCCCGGCGCCCGAACCTAGGCCTGTCCGCGCCCCCGGCCCCGGCCCTACATCAGATCCGAACCGGACCGCCCCGGACCTAGGACTCCGGGCGGGCGCCCACCGCGGCGTGCTCGGCAGGAGCCTCGGCGTCAACCATCGTTGCGTCCGCGGCAGGAGTCCCTGCGGCACCTGCTGCGGGAATGGTGGCCTTGGAGCCGTTGCTGCGGTACCGGAACACGCCGATCCCCACGACGACGGCGGCCAGGGCCAGCGAGAGCAGGAGCGATTCCCGCGTGGATTCCAGGATCACCATGCCGATCAGCAGGGCCACGATGCTGACGATCGACAGCCAGGTCAGGTACGGGAAGAGCCACATTTTCAGCTGGAGGTCCTTGGCGGCGGCGCCCATGCGGCGGCGCAGGATCAGCTGGGAGGAGGCGATCACGAGCCACACGAACAGCGCGATGGCACCGGAGGTGTTGACCAGGAACAGGAAGACGGTGTCCGGGGCGATGTAGTTCAGGCCGACGGTGACGAAGCCGACCACCGTGGAGGCCAGCACGGCCGCCGCAGGCACGCCGCGCTTGGAAATCCGCATCCATGACTTGGGTGCATCGCCGCGGCGGGACAGTGAGAACAGCATGCGGCTGGCGGTGTAGAGGCCCGAGTTCAGGCAGGAGAGCACCGAGGTGAGCACCACAATGTCCATGATGGTTCCGGCGCCGGGGATGCCGAAGAGTTCGATGACCGCAACGTAGGGGCTCTTGGCGACGGAGGCGGAGTTCCAGGGCAGCAGGGTGACCACGATGGCGATGGAGCCGATGTAGAAGACGAGGATGCGCCAGACCGTGGACTTCACGGCCTTCTTGACGGCGTCGACCGGGTTCTCGGATTCACCGGCGGCGATGGTGGCAATTTCCGCCCCGAAGAAGGAGAACACGACCACGAGGATGCCGGCCAGGACGGCGCCGGGGCCGTTGGGCATGAACCCGCCGTTGCCGATCAGGTTGTCCAGGCCGGGCGCCGGAACGCCGGGAACGAGTCCGAGGATCGCGGCCGCGCCGAAGAGCAGGAAGAGCACGATCGCGGCGACCTTGATGGAAGCGAACCAGAACTCGAACTCGCCGTACGACTTCACTGACCCGAGGTTGGTCAGCGTCAGCAGCACCATGAGGATAAGCGCCCACACCCACTGGTCAATGCCGGGGACCCAGCGGTGCATGATCGCGGCTCCTGCCGTGGCCTCGATGCCGAGGACAATGATCCAGAACCATGCGTAGAGCCAGCCGATGCTGAACCCGGCCCAGCGGCCCAGGGCCTTGTCCGCGTAGGTGGAAAACGAGCCGGTTTCCGGGTTGGCCGCGGCCATCTCGCCCAGCATCCGCATGACGAGGATGACGACGAGTCCGGCCGCGGCGTAGGCGACCAGGATGCCCGGGCCGGCCTGCTGGATCGCCGCACCCGAACCGACAAACAGTCCGGCGCCGATCACGCCGGCGATGGCGATCATGGACAGATGCCTGGGTTTCAGGGATTTTGAGAGCTGCTGGTCAGCGGGCATGGAAGCGCCGTCCTTCGTGGGGGGTTCGGGCCCGCTCTTTGCCGGCACGGAAATGAATCCGTGCTGTGCGGCGGACCACAGTGTCGTTTCACACTAGACCGCGGCGCACACGCTCCGTCTTGTGCAGTCCCACAAATGACAGGCGGCAAGACCGGGCCATCCCCCAACCCGAAGGCGCTCTATGCATCAAAAGTTGCCTCATGGGCAATTCACCGATGTGCCTGAAACCACTACTTCAGGCCTACCCAACGGTAGCCGGCCCGCACGGCGGCCGGGCCGCGCGTCAGTAGTCCGCGTTGCTGGGCACCACCAGGCCGGTCTCGTAGGCGTACACGACGGCCTGGACCCGGTCGCGGAGGTGGAGCTTGGTCAGGATCCGGCGCACGTGCGTCTTGACTGTGGCCTCCGACAGGAAGTACCTGTGCGCGATCTCGGCGTTGGAGAGCCCCTCCGCCATCGCCCCGAGCATCTCGTTTTCGCGGGGTGTCAGGTCCTCCAGCAACGGATCCCTCGCCGGGCGTGCCGGGCTGCCGTCCGGCTGGCCGGCGCCGTCCGCCCCGGCGTGCCGGCCGCCGTCGCCGTCGCGGTCCGTTCCGGCGGGATCCATGCCGGCTCCGGCGCCGCGGACATAGGTCTCCAGCAGCCGCTGGGTAACGCGCGGGGCCACGACGGCGTCGCCGCTGGCCACCACCCGCACCGCGCTGATCAAGTCCGCCGGGGCCACGTCCTTGAGCAGAAAGGCCGAGGCCCCGGCCCGCAGCCCGGCAAAGGCGTATTCATCGAGGTCAAAGGTGGTCAGGATGATGATCTTGGCCTCCGAACCCGAGGCCGCGATGGCCCGGGTTGCCTCGATCCCGTCCAGCACCGGCATCCGCACATCCATCAGGACGACGTCGGGCGCGAGCTCCCGGACATGGCGGACCGCCTCGGCACCATTGGACGCCTCGCCCACGATGCACAAATCATCCTCACCCTCCAGGATCAGCCGGAAGCCCATCCGAAGCAGCGGCTGGTCATCCACCAGCAGAACGCGTACCTGCCCTTTGTCGAGCATTGTTCCCCCCTGTATCCGTGGCATTCTCGCCATTGCAATTCAGTTCCGCGTGCACGCGCCAGCCGCGCTCACCCGAGCGCCCGGCGTGCACGCTGCCCGCGTAGATCCTGGCCCGCTCCCGCATCCCGGCAATTCCGTGCCCGGTGCCGAAGGTATCCAGTGAATCGGACTTCGGCTGTGCGCCGGCCCCGGGACTGCCGGAGTCAACGGTGCCCCTGCCGTCGTCGACCACTTCAATGGTGACCCGGGAACCGCTGCGGACAATGCTGACGTCCACACGGCTGAGCGCACGGCCGTAGCGCAGCACATTGGTCAGCGACTCCTGCACAATCCTGTAGACGGTCAGCTGGAACGCCGCATCGCCGGGCAGGGACGGGCCGGTGTGCGTGTAATGCAGCGGCAGTCCCGCAGTGCGGAAGCCCTCGAGCAGGGTGGCCAGGCTGCCTGCGGCCACCAGCGGCTCGCGCGGGGCGTGTCCCGGAGCGGCGTCCTCGCGCAGCACGCCAAGGACGCGCCGCATGTCGGCCAGCGCGGTGCGTCCCGTCCGGGAGAGTTCGGCCAGGACGCCGGCGGCGCGCGCCGGATCCTTCTTGACCACGACGGCGGCGCCGTCCGACAGGCTGATCATCACCGTCAGCGAGTGCGCCACGATGTCGTGCATTTCGCGTGCGATCCGGTTCCGTTCCGTGACCGAACCGAGTTGCTGGGCCCGGGCGGCCCAGGCGGCGATCTCGTGCTCGTGCTCGCGGCGCTGCCGCACCGAGATCCCGATCCCCGTGGCGATCACGTTGGAGAGCGTGATGCCGATGCCGGCCGCGATGCTTGTGAGCAGCTGGAAATTCTCCGGCGTGCGGACCGCCATGTCCGGCAGCCGACCGTCCAGCGGACCAACGGCCAGCACGAAGTACAGGAGCAGGAGCGGGGCGGTGGTCAGGGCCAGGGCGGCAAGGGCGGTCCGCCGCGTGCGGACGACGGCGACGGCGTACAGCGAAAACCACAGCCCGGCGGAGACATTGGATCCCCAGGGATGCAGGAAGGTGACGCCCAGCTCCAGTGCCCCCACGGCCGCCGCCACCTGCACGGGATAGGCCCGCCGGAAGAGCAGGACCGGCGCGGCCGCGGCGAGCAGTACGGCCACCGGCCAGTCACCGTGCAGGATCGACTCGACCGCCGTGGGCGTGACCAGGACCAGGTAGCAGAGCACCACCAGGACATCCATGACCCGCGGATTGGCCAGCAGGTAGCGCCGGAGCCGGCCGCGGCGGCGGGCGGTGAGTTCGGCGAGGGACGCGTCGGCCGGACCGGCCGACGCGTCCCTTACAGGTACTGCATCGATCATGCTCTGAGCCTAGACGCTGGGCCCATGGGCCCGGCTTAGACGTCCCGCTTCTTGAGCAGGATGCCGGCCAGGAGCACCGGGACCACAACCCAGGCGCCCAGCACCAGGCCGGCCTGCCAGGCTTCGAGGGTTTCCGGGAGGTGCTCGACGGCGGTCAGCGGCTCCACGGTGTTGCCGGGCAGGTACTTGCGGGCCTCTACGAAGAAGTCGCCGGGAATGAGCTGGAACGCGATGGGTGCCACGAAGAACAGGCCGACCAGGCTCATGATCCCGCCCGCCGAGTTCCGGATCAGGGTGCCGAGGGCCATTCCGATCGCCGCGACCGCTGCCACATAGATGCTGTTGACGACGAGCAGCTTGACCGACTGTGAGCTGCCCAGGTCCAGGCCGAGGCCGTAGTTATCCAGGATCGGCACAGAAACGAACCCGGCCACCAGGGTGGAGGCGGCGGTGATGACGAAGGATGTCAGGACCACCACCACGAGCTTGGCCGCGAACGCCGGGATGCGTTTGGGCACCGCCGCGAACGTGGACCGGGCCATGCCGGTGGTGAACTCGGAGCTCATCAGCAGCACGCCGAGGGAGCCCAGGATCAGCTGGGCAAACGCGATGCCGGACGTCGGGACGCTGACGGCGAGGTCACCGCCCTGCGCCGCGAACCTGGCGCCCGCCTCCGGGTCCTGGGCCGCGGCCTGGGAGAACTGACCCGTCCCCCAGGCCGAAAGGGCCCCGAACCCCACCATGACCACCACTGTGGAGCCGAGCAGGATCAGCGTGGACAGCAGCGTGCGGAACTTGATGAATTCGGAGTTGAGGACCCGCAGGAAGCTGGGGCCGGGGCCGGAACTGCTGCCGTTTCCGGACCGCTGCGCATGGGTTTCGGCGCCGCGGGGCGAGGGCGTGGATTCAACGGTTGTGGAGCTCATGGCTTAGTTGCCTCCGGCTTCGACGGGCACGGCGCCCGTGGTGATCAGCGAGTGGTATTCGACCTCATCCTTGGTCAGTTCCATGTAGGCCTCCTCGAGGCTGGCCTGCAGCGGCGTGAGTTCGTAGATCATGACGTGGTTTTCCAGCGCGGCGGTGGCGATCTGCCGCGGATCCAGGCCCGTGACTTCGAGGAGTTCGCGCTCCCGGGCCTCCACCGAGACGCCGGTTCCGGCCAGCAGCTGCATCAGCAGGTCCGGCTGGTCGGTGCGGACCCGGGTGCGGCCCTGGCCCTTGCCGGTGATGATTTCCTGGATCGGGGCGTCCGCGATGATCTTCCCGCGCCCGATCACGATCAGATGGTCCGCCGTGACGGCCATTTCGCTCATGAGGTGGCTGGAGAGGAAGACCGTGCGGCCCTCGGAGGCCAGATACTTCACCAGGTTGCGGACCCACACCACCCCTTCGGGGTCGAGACCGTTGACGGGCTCGTCCAGGATGACGGTCTGCGGGTTGCCCAGGAGGGCCGCGGCGATGCCCAGCCGCTGGCCCATGCCCAGCGAGAAGCCGCCGACCTTCTTTTTGGCCACCTCGGCGAGCCCGGTCATCTCGATGACTTCGTGGACCCGTTTCTTGGGGATGCTGTGGGTCGCGGCCATGGCCAGCAGGTGGTTGTAGGCGGAGCGGCTCGTGTGGACGGCCTTGGCGTCGAGCAGTGCGCCGACGTCGCGCAGCGGGGCGGCGTGCCTCGTCAGCGGCGACCCGTTGACGGTCACGGAGCCCGACGTCGGCCGGTCCAGCCCCATGATCATGCGCATGGTGGTGGATTTTCCGGCCCCGTTCGGACCCAGGAAGCCGGTAACCCGGCCGGCTTCGACGGTGAAGTTGACGCCGGCGACGGCGGTCTTGTCGCCGTAAACCTTGGTCAGGCCTCGTGCTTCGATCATGGAAGCGTTCCTTTGCGTAGCGGGAGTTGGTCCGGGGCACCGCAGTCACGGGCCCGTCTGCACACCACGCTACCGAGGCCGGCGGCGTATTTCGCCGGTCTCAGGGATGATTCAGGGGCGAATCAGGGTAGTCCGGGAGGATGACATGCCCGCCCGACGCGGATCTGCGCGGGCGGGAGTGGGCTGCGCGGGCG
>JBKPBZ010000096.1:0-3017 GCA_046727115.1 Actinomycetota bacterium
GCTTTGGGCGGGGCCGTTCCGCTGCCGTCGTTCCGTTCGGGTGCTCATTTGCGCGGTTCGGTTGGGCAGCTCACTTGCGCCGTTCCGTTGCGCGTTCGCCCTCTACTCCTTGGCGAAGCCGTCCTTGGCCTGTTCGCCGGACTCCTGCAGCCTCGCCTGGGCCTGCTGATGCTGGCCTTCGCGCTTGAGGTCCTCATCGCCAGCCACGTTGCCGATGCCTTCTTTGGCTGCGCCGATGTGGTGGATGACCGTGAGGTTAGCCTTGTCGTCGATTCCCATGATGTTCCCTTCCGATGATTCCTAGGTGATGCGGTGTCGCTGTACGTCCGACCGGGCCAACGGGCGCGGTCGGGTCCAGCAACGTAGCCCTGGTGCCACTGGTGATTCGGACCCGAATCGGTAATGGACGGCCCGGCAATGGATCGATTCCGAGGACGGGTTCGGCGGACCCATTGCGCGGCAGCCTATTGCGCGGCCAGGCGCGTGGCCCGCAACACGGCATCGGTGAGGGACACGGCCTCGCCCTCGGGTCCGATGGCGCTGCGTTGCCGGCTGTCCAGGACCTCGACGCGCCACAGTGGCTCCTCGATCCGGAGCTCCCGGGCAAGGTCCTCGGCGGTGAAGAACTTCTCCGGCGTATGGTGCGCGCCCCACGGAGGCAGCCCGTCGGGGTGATGGCCGACAATCAGCAGCGTCCCGCCGGTCCGGACCGCGGCGGCGGCGAGCTGCAGCGCCTGCTGCCACGGCATCTGGGTGGAATGCAGGAACTGGGCCGTGACGAGGTCGTACAGTCGGTCCGGGACCCAAGTGGCAAGATCCTGCTGCACCCACTTGATGGCGTCCTGGCCCCGTTCCTGGGCGTGGTTGGCCGCACGCTCCAGGGCGACGGCCGAAACGTCCAGGCCCGTCACCGCCCAGCCGCGGGCAGCGAGCCAAATGGCGTCCGCGCCCTCGCCGCATCCCAGATCGAGAGCCTCGCCCGGAGGCAGGTCCGCCACCTCCGCGACGAGTTGCGGATTCGGATCTCCGCTCCACATCTTGGGGCGGCTGCTGTACTTTTCGTCCCACATCTGGGCCGCGGTTCCGGACGCCGCATGCTCGTCGCCGTCGTGCGCGTGGGTGTGGCTCTGGCTGGGTTTCGTCATGGTTTCCCCTCATCGCGGTATTTCGACAGGTTTGGCTGACTGTTTTCCTGCGGGCCGTCGCCGACGGCGGCCGCCACGACCGCGGTGACGAAGCCGGCCGGCGCGGACCGCCGTCGCGTCTCCCGGCCAAAATTCCTGTGCTCCTCAAGGGCGAGCCCGAAGGACCCCACAAAGTCCGCCGCGCTCTTCCTGGCCGGGGGGCTGTTGTCGATGCCAAAGGTCAGTGGCTCACCCACGAATCTCGTCGCAGCCCGGGCATACCGCATGAAAGGCGATCGGGAGGCGATGGTCTCACTCGCGAAGTAGTCAAAAGCCACGACGCTGCCCGGGGCGGAGCCGGCGATTCTGCGCAGTGTGGCCCCGACCGAGTCGTGGTCCAAATACATGGTCACCGCCTCCCAGAGGAACAGCGCGCGCCTGCCGGGGTCGAAGCCCGACGCCACGAGCTTGTCCATCCAGTCCTCGGTCTCGAAATCGGCCGACACGTACGTGGCCAGACGGGTCGACAGGCCCGCTTTCTCGAGCATCGCGAGTTTGTGGGCCTGCGTCCGGGGCAGGTCGATTTCAAAGCAGCGCACACGGTCCTCCGGTGACAGCCTGAACGACCGGGTGTCGAATCCCGCCCCCAAGATCACAAGCTGGTCAACGCCGGCCAGATGCCGCTGGAGGGCAGCGTCGTAGTAGCTGGTCCGCGCCGTCGCCTGATGCCGCATCGGGGCCTGCCCCTGGTACGGATAGCGGTAGATTCTGGGAACAAAGCCCGTTAGCAGGTGTCCGACGAGCGTGGGGGCGGTCTCCAGCCGGAACCCTTCCTGAGACACATTCGGCATGACCGCCATGAGCCGGGCCGCGGGCTCATCCGGCCTCGTCCCCAGCCGGTGCTGCATGTAGCGCGTGTAGAGGGATGCGAACACTGTCGCCGAAACGCCCGCGCGCCGGCTGTAGTTGAGGAGCCGGGGGACAGCCGCGACGTAACCGGCCGCACCAAGGGGCAACAGCGCCAATTGGATGGCCCGAAAGAAGCCAGCGGCGACCATTCCCGGCATCGTCCCCCCGTCTCCTCTCGTCACTTGGCCCGCCCACCATGCTCCTCCGGGACGCAATGGTGGTCAATACGCGCCCTGGGCCTCTATTGAAACGCCGCGCAGGCGGAGGGACACGCAGAAATCACGCCCCGGAAACGAATCCGAAACCTGTGTCGTGAATGCTGGGCGCAAGAGGTTGAAATCGGGGGAAGGCAATGATCATGGACGTTGACGAAGCACGGAAAATCCACAGCTCCGCCGAGTTGAACGTGGGGGACGAGATCGAGGCGTGGCACAACGGGAAGCTCTTCCACCGGGGCCCGGTAACGCAGACCGTCACGGGCGTGGACCTGTTCTGGATCCTGGACGCGCGGACGGGAACCCGCCGCCTCATCGACGCCGAGGCGCTCGTGATCCTGCGGCCGGCCGGCCCCCACCCGGCCGCAGGCAAGTCACCGGCAGCGTCGCGGCCGGCCGTCCGCACAACCACTCACACATCCACGGAAACATCTTCTCTGTCCGCCCACATGCCGCTGTTCCAAGCCCCCAGCCTGGCGGGCTAGGGGCCGGGCTGGCGGCCGCGGATACGGGACCCGGCCCTGCCAGGTGGTAGAGTACTAGTACTTGATGTGCAGTGATGCCCACTTTTGATTCGGTTGACCGGCTTCGGTCCGTCCTCCGGATCCCTGCCGGATTCCTTCGGGACTCCGCACGCAGGCAGTGGGATTTTTTCATGTGAGAGGCACATCCTGCGTCGATGAACGCGTTCCATTTGGTCCCGGCGGCCGCTTGCTGAAGTTTGGCAGCAGCCCGGTTGATCACCTGACTTTTCTTCGGCGAACCCTTG
>JBKPBZ010000097.1:0-8703 GCA_046727115.1 Actinomycetota bacterium
GAACACCATCGAACTGATCGACAGGACCATCAGCAACGTCAGTCTCGGCGCCCCCAGCAGGTCTGCGAGTTGCCAGATGGTGTTCGTGACTAGCGCGAAGGCGCCTGTGGCGATCGCGGCGGCCATTGCGCTTTTCAATCCGAAGACTAGCCGCCAAGGACGGTTCGCCCGCAGCATGCCCGCCAGCAACCGTCCGCGGCCGAGGCGGGTTGCTGAGACGTAGCGGAACCCAATCGGCCCGTCGTCAAGAACAGCGGTCTCGATGCGCCGCGATTGGTGCAGCGAGGGCGGACCGAATTCCCCGGCGTCATCCTCGGGATCGAAGTGGCGGTGCATCGCCCAGCCGAGGTCGGCGACGGCAGTGCGGACCCGGCGGTCGATGTTGACGGCACCGAGCGCGGGCAAGGAAACCAGGGAGATCGGCTCCCCAAGCGCAACTTCCGCGACCACAGTCCGGCCCTCGAAACGAATCGGAAGATCGGTCAGGCAGACCATGACATCCCATGCACTGCGAATCCGGTGCTTCGCCATGGAGTCCAGCATCGGCGCCAACCCATTGCCAGCCGTAAAATCTCGGTACTCGATCACCACGGACCAGTCGTGGCGCTCATCGGCAAGGTTGAGCAGATGGACCACTTCGCGGCCGTTGCGCTCTGCAAACTCGGCCGTGACCTCCGGTTCGGCGAGCACGCCCAATGTACGGGCACTGATACGGTTGACCTCGCCCGAACTGTCCGGCACGCCCGGCCTCCTATGGTTTCAGTTTCTATGACCAGCGAACTGGATGTCACCGTCGACGTGGACACAGGTTCCCGATGCCTGAATCCGTGGGGTCACCGCGCTGACCGCGGCTATTCGGCCTATTGAGGCCTGGCTATGGGACGTGAAAGGGGGCGCCGTGCGGAAGAAGGCGCCATGCGCGCGTTGCGACGTGCAGGTTTAGTCGGGTCTCGGGATCGGCAAGGTCGAAGCCGGTGATCTGCCGGATGGACTTCAAGCGGTACCGCAGAGTGCTTCGATGGATGGTCAGGCTCTGGGCTGTACTGTCATAGTTGCCGCCGTGGTCCAGGTACTGGGCCAGGGTCTGCACCAAGTCAGACCCCCGGCTGTCGTCAGCGCGTTGAAGGGTACCGAGCCACTCGTCGATATAGCCGGCCAGATCCGGTTTGCCCCCAGCTGGGACCAAGATGCGGTAGATCCCCAGCTGATCAAAGCGGGTGACACCGTAGCGATCGATTGAACCGGCCCGGATGCGCAGCGCGTGCAGGGCTTCCGAGAAGGAGCGCGGAATCTGGGCGACATCCAGGCTTGGACCGCCGATGCCCACGGCCCCGGTGGCACTTCGCAAGGTCTTGGCGACAACGGAAAAGACCTCGGCACCCAACGGATCTCCACGTACCACGGCAACAGCCATGTCCGAGCGCCGTGAAACGAGCGCGGATGAACGGAGTTCCCGGAACGTCCTGCGCAGTGCGACCACGACAGTATCGTCAGTTCGTGGCGGCTGCCACTGCGCCACGATGACGTGCTGCAGGCCACTGATGTCATATCCCAATGCCTCGGTACGAACGCCTGCGGTTGTGCCATCCGTTCCGGACACGAGTTCGTCCACGAGGTCGCGCCCCAGCCTTAGTTCCAGCCGGGCCAGGCTGCGGCGGTGCGACAACTCGACCTCCAAGAGCCGCGTTGCGTACTTCAAAGCGAAGACGTTTCCGGCTGTGACCGGCCTGTCGGTTGCCAGCATGCAAATGGCCCCCAACACCTCGCCGTGCGACAGGGCAAGGGCAACGAGCCTTCGCGGTTCGCGGACTGGTGAGCCGGAGGCAAGCCAGAGCTGCGCAGTCCGCGACCTGGCCGCCGCGCCAGGCCTCGGGTAGGGGCGTTTGGACCCGATCCCCGCCGCCGCGCTAATATGCCCGAACGCATCCTCAATACAGATGGGCCGCCCCGTCAGCCGTGAAAGGACCTCCGCCAGGAGCCCCTGCCGGGATCCGCTGTCCACGAGGTCCTGAGTCGCGCCCTGGTCCAGGGCATCCCGGATCCTGGCGTGTTCTTCAAGCTCATGTACCGTCGCCGAGAGGGACAGGAGACGCTGGTCCATGTCGTCACGGCGGAGCAGCTGACCGGTTGCGTCATTCGGGAGTTCCCGGGGGGATTCCCTGGCGTGAGTCGTTCCCGTTGTCCTCGCGGTTGTCCGGAGCTGCATCAGCTGGGGGAGATCGGGAGGGTCGGCGGCGGAAAGCACCAGACACCCGTTCAGCTCGGCATCGTTGCCAACGGTGAACAGCGCATATCGCCAGCCCGGCCTGGCGCACGGGAGAACGGAGTCCCTGCCATTGAGGCGCCGGATGTCCTGATCCTGAGGCAACGCCGCGCGTTCGGGCACGGGGTTCAACTGACCATTCACCGCGAGGTAACGGTCCCTGACCTCACAGAACGACATGTCCGACACCGTCTGCGCGGCCGTGTTGAGGATTTCCTCTGCCACACGTCGATCGAACATATTGATCCTCGTCTCTGTCCACGGCAAAGGGGATCTTACAAGGGATACAACCCTGAGCAGACCGTAGTCCGTTGCCCTCTGTGATCGAGGCTCGGCTCAAGCCGCTTGTCCCTGTCACAGAGTTTAGAATCGACCATTTTCGGGTCCCACGGTATGCCGACCTGAATATGAACCCTCGACGCAGGCTAACCAACGCCGTACTTGGCCGGGATACTGGTGAGTCGACTCTTGCCGGCCCGGCCAACTCTGCGGCCGATGCGGCAAGGCCGGGATCGGCATACCAACACCACCAAAACTACGCCCGTATGTCGCCGTTGTTAAGCTCTCGTCATGTCCCTGCGGATTGCCTTCAGCGATGGTCGCTCAACGGCATTTCGGGACGTAATCGATGCTTCCCCGGCATGGTCAGGTTCCGCGGCCGCCGGCCGGCGTGCGCGCAACAGGGACGGCTGAGGCCCCCTTCGGTCGACGGGCCCTGGCACCGTATCTCTGGCCGGAGGCACGCGAGGCAGATATCAGTGCCAGACATAGGCTTTTTTGGCCTCCTGCCGGACCTGCGTTTCGATCGTCCATATCGACGAGGCACGACTTAATGGCCGCGGCGACTTGACTGAAAATCGCGAAATTAGTGCCGGGCGTCGTCCGTCACAGCCGGGGGGACCCTCCTGCTGGACTTTCACCGTCCCTGACTCCAACGCGCGCCGGTCCATCCCGGAGGAGGCGCAGGTGCTCGTGGATCATTGCCACGGCTGTTGAGCCTTCACCGGCGGCAGCCGTTACGCGCTTCACCGATCCATGGCGAACATCGCCGGCCGCGAACATCCCGGGAACGCTGGTTTCCAGGGGCAGCCGTCTGCGCCCCAGATGGCTGAACTCAGGAGGAAGGTCCTCAAGATCAGCCCCGGTGAGAACAAAGCCGTGGTCATCCAGGGCGACGGTGCCCTGCAGCCATTCTGTGTGCGGCGCGGCTCCGATGAAAATGAAGAGGTATCGGGAGTCGAAGATGCGCTGTTCGCCCGTGGCTCCCAGATCGACGACGATCCGTTCAAGGGCGCCGGAACCGTCTACGGCCACGATGTTGGCCCCCAGGAGTACCTCTATGCCCGGTTGCTCTTCGATCCGGTCCGCGAGGTATCTCGACATGTCCGCGCGGAGGTCCGCCCCGCGCACCACCAGCCGCACTTGTGCTCCCGTGCCAGTAAGGAAAAGCGCGGCCTGTCCCGCGGAGTTTCCACCGCCGACGACGGTCACGGGCTGCAATCCGCAGAGCCTGGCTTCATGGACGGTGGCGGCGTAGAAGACGCTGATCCCCTCGAATTTCTCCAGCCCGGGGACTGGCAGCCGGCGGTAACGAACCCCGGTTGCGAGCAGCGCTGCCCGGGAGGAGGCCGGGCCGCTCTCGTTGAACTCGGCGCGGAACTCGCCGTCCTTCAATTCGATGGTGCGTGCCCAGCATGCGACGTTGGTCTGGACGCTGAACTTACGGGCCTGGATGATCGCTCTTTCAGTGAGTTCGCCGCCGGAGATCCCGGCGGGAAAGCCGAGAAAGTTCTCGATCCGCGACGACGTGCCGGCCTGCCCACCTATCGCGAAGCCTTCCTTAAGGACGACCGACAACCCGTCCGACGCCGCGTAGACGGCAGCCGCCAGGCCGGCGGGGCCGGCTCCGATGACCATGAGATCGTACGAAGCCGAATGCTCTTTCACCGCCCGTAGGCCCATGGCTAGGGCCAGATCTGCGTTCGACGGGTTCTTGAGGACCTGTGAGGCGCTTAGCACCACCGCCGGCAGCTCATCCGCGAGTATCCCGGCCCGGTCCAGGATGCCCTGCGCCTGCTCGTCATCCTCCAGATCGACCAGCAGGTGAGGCAGGCGGTTGGCGGCTGCAAATTCCAGCAGGCGAAGAGTGTCACGGCTGAAGCGTGATCCAACGATGCGCATGCCCGCGCCCGCGCTGATCAGCAGGATCCGCCGTTGAAGATATGCCCGCAGGATGGTCTCGCCCACCGCGGCGTCCGTCAGCACGGCACGGCGCAGGTCTTCCCCGCTGATCTGCAGCACTTCACCCGCCTCGGCGGACACAGCGCTGACAAAGGCCGGTTGCCCCTCTACCACGCCCAATTCCCCTAGGAAGCGTCCCGGACCGTGAACTTCAAGGGTCCGCGCGTCGGGGCCAAGCTCAGCGGTCCTCCTGCCACCTGCGGCGTGCAGCCCCTCAACGACCAAGACGGTGCCCTGCAGTATGACGAAGAAATCAGCCTCGACGGTCCCCTCCTGGATGAGGACTTCTCCGGCAGAGGTAGCCCGGCTGGTGCCGGCGCGGCCCAACAATTCGATCTGGGCTTGGCTGAGCCGTGGATACGCGCCGGAGAGATCCGGCGTTTCGATCGGCGTCGACCCTGCGACAGGTTTCATCAGCTCGTTGCGCCCGCCGGTAGCCTAGACCAATGCCTCATGGGGATAGCACCAGCGCCAGTCCTCGCCGGGCTCCAAGGAACGAACGATCGGATGCAACTCGTTGGCGTGAGCTCGGGCGTGCCGCATGGGTGAGGAATCGCAACACCCGACATGGCCGCAGGAGAGACACAAACGCAAATGAACCCAAGGGGTGCCCAAGGCCAGACATTCCTCGCAGCCCTGCGGTGTGCGCACCCGAACCGGACGAATCTGCGCGAGATGCGGATCAGGAATTCCGGGAATCATGTTCGCTCCTATCTCGGTCCGGCCATGGAGCCGGCCTCGCCGCGGGAGGTGGCAATAAGGGTTGCGTCGGCACTGACCGGCGGCATGGGTACCATTCGGACCGGCGAGCGGGTGCACTAGATAAAGCCCAGTAGTAGACCCGGGTCATTGGCCTGTCAAGTGGTGCATCCGGGAAATCCGCGTCGAGCAGGGAAGTCAACGACGGCGGGATCCTCCCGCCGCCGGCGCCGTCGTGCCTTGTGTACCGGAATTGCAGCTAGTCCCGTACCCGAGTGAACAAGCAGCCCGCTCCTCGAAAATTCGCGTATTGGGGAGGGTCAGTTGTTCCGGCCATTGCGCGTAGCTCGATCATCCGGGACGGACTCGGAGCCGTGCCGGCATACAAGACCAGGCACCCGTTCCATCGTCTTCGAGGCCGCGGCTGTGGACCCTAGTCCTGGCAGGTCAATTCTCTGGAGCATATTTGACCCCAGAGGATCATGCCGTCGTTCACCTCCAGGGGCCAGACTCAACCCTATAAGGCCCCATGACAACGCCCCTTGAGGCTCGTGGCCTAGCGGGACAGGGCGTGCGTCATGCGGTGCAATCTCGGGCGGACGTCGCCACAGGACCGGTCGCGCCCTCTAGGACCGGAGTGAGTCATGGCCAAAGCAGTAGGAATTGATCTCGGAACAACCAACTCGGTGATCGCCGTCTGGGAAGGCGGCGAAGCCCGCGTCATACCCAATGCGGAAGGAGCCAGGACCACGCCTTCGGTGGTGGCGTACACGGACACCGGTGAACGACTCGTGGGGCAGCTGGCCCGCAGGCAGTCGATCCTCAATCCCAAGGGAACCATCACCTCGGCCAAGCGCTTCATCGGCCGGCGCTATGACGAGATCACGGATGAGGCAAGAGCCGTGAGTTTCGACGTCGAAGCCGACGACAACGGCCTGGCGCGTTTCAGGATCCACGACAAATTGATTGCACCAGAGGAGGTCAGTGCGCTCGTTCTGCGCAAACTCGCGGACGACGCCTCGAAACAGCTGGGCGAAAAGGTGACGGAGGCTGTCATTACCGTTCCCGCGTACTTCAACGACGCGCAGCGCACTGCGACCAAGGATGCGGGCCGGATTGCCGGCCTGGAAGTCCTGCGCATCATCAACGAACCCACCGCAGCGGCCCTGGCCTACGGCATTGACAAACGTGAGCATGAGACGGTGCTGGTGTTCGACCTGGGCGGCGGAACCTTCGACGTGAGCCTGCTGGACGTCGGCGACGGGGTGGTCGAGGTCCGCTCGACCGCGGGCGACTCACACCTCGGTGGCGACGACTTTGACCGCCGTCTGGTCGACTATCTGGCCGATGAATTCCAGAAGGACACCGGAATCGACCTCCGAACGGACCCCCAGGCGTTGCAGCGCCTGTTCGAGGCGGCCGAGAAGGCCAAGGTTGAGCTCAGTTCTGTCACCCAGACGCAGGTCAATCTTCCCTTCATTACGGCCGACGCGACGGGCCCCAAGCACCTGACCAGCACGATCCGGCGGTCCGTCTTCGAGGATCTCACCCACGACCTAGTCGAGCGCACGATGGGGCCGGTGCAGCAGGCGATGACGGACGCCAAAGTCACCGCCAATGACATCGACGAAGTGATTCTGGTGGGCGGCTCCACCCGCATTCCTGCGGTACAGAACCTCGTGCGGCGGCTGACGGGCGGCAAAGAGCCGAATATGAGCGTCAATCCGGACGAAGTCGTGGCAATCGGTGCGGCGATCCAGGCTGGTGTGCTCAAGGGCGAGGTGTCCGATGTCCTGCTGCTGGACGTCGTGCCGCTTTCCCTGGGTGTTGAAACCCGCGGCGGCGTCATGACCAAGATCATCGAACGCAACACGACCATCCCCGCCCGGCGCAGTGAGGTCTTCTCCACAGCGGAGGATAACCAGCCCGCCGTCGACGTGGTGGCCTTGCAGGGCGAACGTGAACTGGCGGCGGACAACCGGGTGTTGGGACGCTTCCAGCTAGGTGACATCCGTCCGGCACCACGCGGGGAACCGCAGGTCGAGGTAACCTTCGACGTCGACGCCAACGGCATCCTGAACGTCACCGCGCGCGACAAGGACACGGGCAAGGAGCAGGGCATCACCATCAGTGAAGGCTCCAACCTCGACGCCAAGGAAGTGGAGCGCATGATTTCCGAGGCCGAGGCCCACAGGAACGAGGACGTGCAGAACCGAGAGCGGATCGATACCCTCAACGAGCTCGATGCGGTGGCCTACCGCGTTGAGCGGGCCGTCAATGAGCTTGGTGGTGCAGTCCCGGTGCACGATAAGGCCCGAGCGGAACTGCTGGTTGGCCAGGCGCGCGACGCCGTCAGCAACCAGGCGGACGTGTCCACGGCGAGGGAACTCATCTCCGAGCTTCAGCAACTGCAGGCGGCACTCACGGCGGCGGCCTCCTCCGCGGCCGCGGCCCCGACCGGCCAGCAGCCCGGAGCGTCCAGCGACGTAGAGGACGAGGACATCGTCGACGCAGAATTTGACCGCGGATAGGGGGAGCGATGAGCGACGAGACAGCGCCGGCGGGGCACACCCACCAAGGAAGCGAGCAAACGGAGGCAACCGGATCCACCGAACAGGAAACCAAAGCGGCGGCCCAGGCGGAAGCGCTGGCCAAAATGGAGGACCAGTGGCGCCGTGCGTTGGCCGACAACGACAACCTGCGGAAGCGCGCCGTCCGCGACGCCACGCAGCAACGGGCCCAGGAGCGCGCCGCGGTTGCCTTGGCATGGTTACCGATCTTGGACAATCTCGAACTGGCCCTGGCCCACGCACCGGCGGGTGCGGAGGACCCGCTCGTAGAGGGCATAGCCTCAATCCGGAAACAGGCCGTCGATACCTTGGCACGTCTGGGCTACCCCCGGATCGACGCCGAGAACGTCCCCTTCGACCCGCGCGTCCACGAGGTTGTCAGTGTGGTGGAAACTGACGACGTTCCCCCCGGGACCCTAGTGAGCGTGCTGCGTCCTGGCTACGGTGGCCCGGACAACACCCTCCGGCCAGCCGCCGTTGTGGTGAGCCGGGCGGTGACCCCGGACCGTGGCTAAGGATCACTACTCCGTTCTCGGAGTCTCGCGCACAGCGAAGCCCGACGAAATCCAGCGCGCCTACCGCAAACTGGCAAGGCAATACCATCCGGACGTAAACCGCGAGCCGGATGCCGCCGATAAGTTCAAGGAGATCGGTGAGGCCTACGACACCTTGTCGGATCCCGAAACCAGGACGCGCTATGACCGTTTCGGCGCCGACTACCGGCAGTACGCCGGCAGCGGCGCCAGCCCGGGCGGCAGTGGCGTGAGGTGGAGTTCCGGCGGCCCGCGGCCCGGCCCCCGGCCGGGCCCGCGCCCGGGACGCGGCGGGTACAGCACCGCTGACGTCGATATGGGTGGCGACGTCGATTGGGAGGACCTGCTCTGTGGCTGGTTCCGACAGCAGGGAGCAGGCCCGGCCCAGGGGGCGGAC
>JBKPBZ010000098.1:0-9571 GCA_046727115.1 Actinomycetota bacterium
TAAACCTCGTTTAGCCAGTGATCTAACTAGACGCCGTAGTAGAGCTCGAACTCGAACGGGTTCGGGCGCAGTGAGAGCGGACGGATCTCGTTCTCGTACTTGTACTCGATCCAGGTGTCGATCAGGTCCTGGGTGAAGACGCCGCCGGCCTGCAGGAACTCGTTGTCCTCGGCCAGTGCATCCAGGGCCTCCTCGAGGGTGCCCGGAGCCTTGGGGATGTCCTTGGCTTCCTCGGCGGGGAGCTCGTAGAGGTCCTTGTCGATCGGAGCCGGGGGTTCGATCCTGTTGCGGATGCCGTCGATGCCGGCCATCAGCTGGGCGGCGAACGCCAGGTACGGGTTGGAAGAGGGGTCCGGCGCGCGGAACTCAATGCGCTTGGCCTTCGGGTTGGAGCCCGTGATCGGGATACGGATACCGGCGGAGCGGTTGCCCTGCGAGTAAACCATGTTGACCGGAGCTTCGAAGCCCTTGACCAGGCGGCGGTAGGAGTTCACCGTCGGGTTGGTGAAGGCCAGGACGGCCGAGGAGTGCTTCAGCAGGCCGCCGATGTACCAGCGGGCCATGTCGGACAGGCCCGCGTAGCCCTTTTCGTCGTAGAACAGCGGCTCGCCACCGTTCCACAGCGACTGGTGGCAGTGCATGCCCGAGCCGTTGTCACCGAAGACCGGCTTCGGCATGAAGGTCACGGACTTGCCCCAGGCATCGGCCGTGTTCTTGACGACGTACTTGAACTTCTGCAGGTCATCAGCCGCGTGGGTGAGGGTGGTGAACTTGTAGTTGATTTCAGCCTGGCCGGCGGAACCGACCTCGTGGTGGCTGCGCTCGACCTCAAGGCCGGCCTCGTCCAGGGCAACACACATGGCGTCGCGCAGGTCGGCCTGCTTGTCGGTGGGGGAGACCGGGAAGTAACCGCCCTTGATGGGGGTCTTGTAGCCGAGGTTTCCGCCCTCTTCCTCGCGGCCCGTGTTCCAGTGAGCTTCCTCGGAGTCGATCTTGTAGAAGCTGCCCTGGGGCGAGGACTGGTACTGCACGTTGTCGAAGACGAAGAACTCGGCCTCGGGGGCGAAGAACGCGGTGTCGGCGATGCCGGTGGAAGCCAAGTAGGCCTCTGCCTTCTCGGCCACGCCACGGGGATCGCGGTGGTACGGGTCACCGGTACGCGGGTTCACGATCGAGAAGTTCAGCGCAAGGGTCTTCTCCATGCGGAACGTATCGAGGAACGCCGTCGTGACGTCCGGGATGAGCTGCATGTCAGACTCGGCGATGCCCTGGAAGCCGCGGATCGAAGATCCGTCGAACAGCTGGCCGTTGACGAAGAAGTCGGCGTCAACGCTCTTGGCGGGCACGTTGAAGTGCTGCTGAACGCCAGGGAGATCGGTGAAGCGGATATCGACGAATTTGATGTCTTCGTCCTTGATGAACTTGAGGACTTCGTCCGCAGTCTTGAACATCTATGCTCCTTACGCATATGAAAAATCTGGCCGTCAGGCACATTGGTCCAGCGCAGTCCAACAAGCGGGGAAGCAAAAAAGTTCCCCCGCTTCGCAGTCGCTAGCAACTGTTACCACCCTAAGGACATGGGATTTCCCCGCAGTGTCCGCATTGTTTCAGGGAGGTTACAGAATGCCCTGACACGTAAACGCTAGTCGCCGGTCCACACTGTGGCCTATACGGTCCACAGTGTGACACCCTACCGCCCACACTGTGGACATGCCACAGCGGATAAGCTTGGAGGGTGGTTGATCGCAAAGACATCGGTTCATGGCTCACCGGGCCGGACACATCCGGCATCTCCAGGTACCCGGGGGAGCGGCTAGGACTGCCCGACGCCGGTCCTGGATCGGTCGCCCGTGCCGGCCGGCGCATCCTGGCGATCTGCATTGACTGGGGCATCGCGCTGTTGATCAGCAACTTCGCCTTCGCCGGCAATTCCTGGGCCACCCTTGCCGTGTTTGCCATCGAGCAGATCCTGCTCATCGGCACCCTCGGCTACAGCATCGGCCACCGGATCGTGGGCATCCACGTGGTCCGGCTGGACGGAGGCCCGGCGGGCCCGCTCGCGGCCCTGGTGCGCACGCTGCTGCTGTGCCTGGTTATCCCTGCCGTCATCTTCGACCCGGACCAGCGCGGCCTCCACGACAAGGCCATGAATACCGTGCTCGTCCGGATGTAGCTTTCCATCAGAGGGCCCGCGGCGGAGGCCGGACGGTCCGCAGCCAGTCGACGGCGGTGCGTCCTGGCCCGGCCCGTCAGCGCCGGGTCAAATCCCCCCGCCAGCGCGAGTCACACGCTGGCAGCGCCGGTCAGACCCCGGTGGATACTGTGTCGCCGTCGCGGTCCGAAGTTTCTGCCACTTCGCGCTGTTCGCCTGTCCGTTCGCTTGTCCATTCGCTTCCCTGTACCGCAGTGCCGGCGGCAGTGGCATTGAGGTGACCACCGCGCCCGGCCCAGCGTTCAAACCGGACGGTCGCGAAGGGTAAGACGGCGGACAGGCCTGAGAGCAGCGCAACCCGGAACGGCCAGCGAAGCTTCGCCCACAAGCTCAACGCCGCAATCGCATAGCCGATGAAGAACGCGCCGTGGATCGGACCGGCAATCTCCACACCGAGTTCCGTCGTCTTAGTCACCCATTTGAGTACCATGCCGACCAGCAGGGCGGCCCAGCTGAACGCTTCGGCAATCGCCAGCCCCCGGAAGATGCGGATCATGATGGCGGTCGGGGGGAATGTCATGCGGTTCTCCTGGTTCCTGGCATCCGTCGGTAGTGGTCCGGCGGTAATGGAAACGCCCCGGCTGGCGGCCTATGGCCGTGAACCGGGGCGTTTCTGCGTTACTGGTTGCTGCGTTACTGCTTGCTGCGCTACTGGGCGGCGCTGCCGGCAGGGCCTAGCGTCCGCGGGCCGCCTTGCGGTCCGGCCGTGCCTTGTAGGGATCGATGCCCTTCGGGATGGGCAGGCGGCCGCCGAGCGAGGAAATGCGCTTGGACACGGCGCTGACCTCAGTCTTGGTCAGTTCGCCCTTGAGCTTGTTCATCTTCCGGGCGATCTGGCTGAGCGGCACCTGGCCTTCGCCGCGGCCGCTCTCGATCACGTGGATGGTGACGTTGGGGAGGATGCGGGCCAGGCGCTTGCGCTCGGCGTCAACCAGCGGCTTGACCCGGCTGCTGGGGCCTTCGCTGACCAGCACGACGCCGGGACGGCCGATGGCGCGGAAGACGGCGTCCTGCGTGCGCGGGTTCACGGCGACCGGCTGGTCCTCGGTGATCCAGCCGCGCTTGAGCGTGCCCAGTGCGGCACCTGAAGCGCCCGGCTGGTCCTCGATCTGCGCGAACGCGGCGCGCTCGGCACGGCGGGACAGGATCAGCGTGGCCGCAAGGGCGCCCAGTGCGATGCCGATAATCAGGCCGGTGATCCAGTTTTCAAGCAGGAACCCGACCAGGAGGCTGACCGCTACAACACCCAGGAAGGCCAGCAACATCAGCCACGGAACCATGGGATCGTGGCGGCGCGTCATCTGGAAGACTTCGCCGATCTGCTTCAGCCGGCTCGGCTTCGGCGCCTTTGCTGCCTTGGGCTTGCGGGAGAAAAGTCCGCGCTTCGGAGCATCGGAAGCCGGGCTGGAGTTGCTGGAATCAGGGGAATTCGCCATAGTGCCTTAATTCTACGTGATGGACGGCCAAGGGCCGGCACCGGATGACGCCGGTGCCGGCCCTTGGCAGGAAGGGTGTTTGATCGGGTTTCAGGAATGCGCTGCGAGCAGCGAGCTGGCTTCCTGGCGGGTGCTGCCCGAGCTTTCGATGTGCGCGAGCTCGGCCGGGATTTCCCAGCCCTTCTTGCGCATCGCGGTGGCCCAGAGCCGGCCGGCGCGGTAGGAGGACCGCACCAGGGGTCCGGACATGACCCCCAGGAAGCCGATCTCGTCCGCCTCGTTCTGCAGGTCCACGAATTCCTGCGGCTTGACCCAGCGGTCCACCGGCAGGTGGCGCTCGGACGGGCGGAGGTACTGGGTGATGGTGATCAGGTCGCAGCCGGCCTCGTGCAGGTCCCGCAGCGCCTCGGAGATTTCCTCGCGGGTCTCGCCCATGCCCAGGATCAGGTTGGACTTGGTCACCATGCCGAGCTTGCGGCCCTGGGTGATGACGTCCAGGGAGCGGTCGTAGCGGAACGCCGGGCGGATCCGCTTGAAGATCCGGGGCACGGTTTCGACGTTGTGGGCGAAGACCTCGGGCTTGGAGTCGCAGATCGCCTCGATGTGCTCGGGCTTGCCGGAGAAATCGGGGATCAGCAGTTCGACGCCGGTGCCCGGGTTCAGCTCGTGGATCTTGCGGACCGTCTCGGCGTACAGCCAGACGCCCTCGTCGGCGAGGTCGTCCCGGGCCACACCGGTCACGGTGGCGTAGCGCAGCTGCATGGCCTGGACCGAGCGGGCCACCTTGGTGGGCTCGAACATGTCCACGGGCGAGGGCTTGCCGGTGTCGATCTGGCAGAAATCGCAGCGCCGGGTGCACTCGGAGCCGCCGATCAGGAAGGTCGCTTCCTTGTCTTCCCAGCACTCGAAAATGTTCGGGCAGCCGGCCTCTTCACACACCGTGTGGAGGCCTTCCTTCTTGACGAGGTTCTTGAGCTGGACGAACTCGGGGCCCATCTGGACCTTGGCCTTGATCCATTCCGGCTTACGTTCCACCGGTGTGGCCGCGTTTCGCTGCTCAATGCGCAGCATCTTCCGGCCTTCTGGTGCCAGTGTCACAGTAGAGCTCCTTCTGGGGTTGCAACTAGGGCATGTTCATTGTTGCGCAGTTCTTCGGTGATCCGCGACACGAGGTCCGCCGGGGTGACGTCCCTGCCAAGTTCCTGGGTGATGGTGGTGACTCCGGCGTCACTGATGCCGCAGGCAATGATCTGGCCGTAGGGGGCGAGATCGTTGTTGCAGTTGATCGCGAAGCCGTGCATGGTGACGCCCTCGTGGACGCGGATGCCGATGGCGGCGATCTTGCGGGCCGGGCCCTTCTCATCCTGCTCGATCCAGACGCCCGCGCGCCCCTTGATCCGGACGGCGTCAATGCCGTAGTCCGCCAGGACGGCAATGATCACGGCTTCCAGGCGCTCCACGTAGTCGCGGATGCCGGCCGGGTTCTTCAGCTTGATGATCGGATAGCCCACCAGCTGGCCGGGGCCGTGCCACGTGAGCTTGCCGCCGCGGTCCACTGCCACAACGGGAGTTCCGTCAAAGGGCCGTTCGTGGTCTTCGGTGCGCTTGCCGGCGGTATACACCGCGGAGTGTTCGAGCAGCAGTACAGTGCTGGGCGCCGTGCCCGCAAGGACTTTTTCATGCAATTCGCGCTGGATGTCCCAGCCGTGCGTGTAATCGATGAAGTCCGGGGCGAGACCCAGCTGTTTGAACTCAAGAGTCATGGCATCAAGCTTAGACCCAGCACCACCCAGCGCCCGTTTGTGTGCTTAAGCTCTCACGCCTGTGGATAACTTCTGCACGATTCCGCGGGATGGGCTACTTCTTGGGTATGGAAGATATCCCTGCAGTAGGCAGCGCCGCCCCCGAGGTTCCCGGTTACGACGTCGGGCGCCTGCTGGGGCGCGGGGGCACAGCCGCCGTGTGGCTGGTGACCGAAAGGTCAACGGGCCGGGAATTCGCCCTCAAGTGCTTTGACCCCGGGGGAGAGGCAGGGGAAAACGACGGCGGAACCGTGGACCGTGAAGCGGAAGAGGCCATGCGCCGGGAGGTTCGGATCCTCTCGGCATTGGACCACGATCACCTGCTCCGGGCCCACACCGTCTTGCGCCTTCAATGGCCGCGTTCCGGTTCGGACGACAAGGAGGCGCTGGGTCTGGTGCTGGATTATGCGCCCGGGGGATCAGTCGCGGACCTGGTCACGGGCCGTGGCCGGCTTGGCGCGGGCGAGACCGTGACAGTCCTGACGCCCATTGCCCAGACCCTGCAGTACCTGCATTCGCATGGCTTCACCCACGGCGATGTCTCGCCGGGCAACGTGTTGTTCACGGCGCACGGGAAACCGCTGCTGGCCGATGTGGGCGTAGCCCGGATGGTGGCCGACGCCGGGGCAGGGCGCGTCGCCGGGACCGAGGGCTTCTCCGATCCGGCGCCGGTGGATGCCCTCAGGGCGGGCCTCCAGCCGGAGCGCGACGTCTATTCACTAGCGGCCCTGGGCTGGTATTGCCTGACGGGGCGGGTTCCGGTCCCGGATGCCGGACGGCCGCCGCTGCCACTTCTGGTGCCGGAGGTCCCGGCGGCGTTGGCCGCCGCGCTGGAGGCCGGACTCGACGAAGACCGGCGGAGACGACCGTCGGCCGCCGAATTGGCCGCCGCGGTCTATCGCAGCACGGCGGCGGAGCCGGTGGACCTATCCGTCTCTGCCCACCCGAGCGTGGCACCGCATTTGCTCACCCGCCGCACACTGCCCCGAAGCGCCCGGGAGCGGCGGGCAAAGCGGCTCCGCGGGTGGCTGCGCCGGCGCTTCATGGGCACCGCGCACCTGCCGGGACGTGATGCCAATGCGGCACCCGCCGCCCTTGGCCCGTTCAAGGACGCGGCCTCGGACATCGGCGCAGCCTTCTTCACGGACACAGGTTCTGCCGCCCGTAGGGGCGCTTTCGCCCACGCGGGACGTTTGCCGGAAACAGGCCGTGCGGCAGGTGCGGCCGTGGCCGGGACGGCCCAACCGGCGCAGGCCGGGGCGCATGCCAGGACGTCCGCTGTCTCGACCGCGAGGCATGCCGTCTCCGGGCCGACCGCGAGGCACGCCGCCGCCGGGCACAGCAGTGGGCCCAACGCGGGGCACGGCACTGGGCACAACACTGGCCACAACACCCGGCACCGCGTCCGGGAGGAGGCCCTCCGAGAGACTATGCCAGGCATCCGTCCGGAGACCAGGCCACGCATCCGCCACGGCGGCAACCTCGACGCCGGGCGCCGTCGGGGCCGCCGGAAACGGTGGGCCGTCATGGCGGTGGCGGTGATGCTGCTGGCCGGGCTCTGCGCTGCCTGGCTGCGTCCGGGAGGGAGCATCGCGGAACTGTTTGCCGCACCGGCGCCGCCCGCGGCAGCGCCGGGAGCGGCCGACGTCGGTACGGACGCCTCCTCCCGCAACGGGGGGACTGGCAGCCGGGGGACTGGCAGCGAAACCTCCCGAACCGCGGGCCCGGCCGCTGCCAGCATCCCCAGCGGACTCCGGGAGCTTCTGGAGTCCGCAGACCCCGGCCAGGCGGTCCGGGGACTTGCCGCGCTCCGCTCACTGGCCTTCAGCTCCGGGGATCTGCGTCTGCTGCAGGAAGTGAACGTCCCGGCCTCGGCCGCGGCGGACGCGGATGCCAGGATCGGCGCCCGGCTGGCGGCGTCTGGACATGTCCTGTCCGGGTTCGAGACCACGCTGGCGCGGGTGCAGACGGTGGCGGACGGCGGCCCGGACCGGACAGTGGTGGCCGTCAGTGCCGTGTCCTCGCCGTTTCAGGAACGCGATGCCGCCGGCCAGGTGGTGGCCGAGGCCCCAGCCGGGAAGGAAATCAGGCTGCGGCTCGTCCTGGCGAGCATCGACGGGCGGTGGCGGATTGCGCAGGTCCTCGGCGAGGATCCTGCGTCAGGTTAGCCGCGTCCTGCCACCCACGCCGCGGCGTCGCGGAGGGACGGGTGCTGCCAGGCGAAGCTGTTGTCGGCCAGCACTGCCGGCTCCAGCCGCTGGCTGGCGAGCAGCAGCTCTTCGGCCAGCTGGCCCATCACCACCCGCAGCACCGGGGCGGGCACCCGCAACACCGCCGGCCGGTGCAGCGCCCCGGCCAGCTGCGCGATCAGGGAGTTCACGTCCGCGGTTTCGGGGGCGCAGACGTTGACCGGCCCGGAGACGGGCGCCGAGAGAAGGAAGGAAAAAGCGGCAGCAACATCGGGCAAAGTGATCCATGGCCAGTACTGCCGGCCGTTGCCGAGCGGGCCGCCGATGCCCAGGCGCAGCAGCGGCAGCAAACGGCCCAGCGCGCCGCCCGAGCGGCTCAGGACGACGCCCGTGCGGGGCGTGACCACGCGGACCCCGGCCGGAGCCTCGTGCGCCGCGGCTTCCCAGTCGACGCAGATCCGGGCCAGCGTGCCGTTCCCGGCCGGCGCGTTCTCCCGAAGCACCACCGCGCCGGCGTTGCCGTAGTAACCGGAGGCCGACTGGCTCAGGAACACCGCAGGCGGCGCGTCCTGCCGGGTCATCGCCGACGTCAGGGTCCGCGTCGCCCCCAGCCGGGAGCTGCGGAGTTCGTTGACACGTGCCCGGGTCCAGGGCCGGTCGCCAATTCCGGCGCCGGAGAGGTTGACCACAGCGTCCGCGCCCTTGAGGGCGGTGTCGTCGATCCGGCCGGCGGCCGGGTCCCACTGGAACTCCGCCGCGGATGCGGGGGCACGCCTGACCAGAGCCACGACGTCGTGCCCCTCGCTGCGCAGTGCGCTCGAAAGGGCAGTTCCGATCAGCCCGGAGGCCCCGGCAATAAGGATTCGCATGATCCATCTCACCATGCCCGGCACGGTCACGAAACTCCCGGGCCGACAGGGCCGTTGTCGCTATGATCGAACGATGACCCCCTCCAGTTACTTCCGTTTCCCGCATGTCCACGGCGATCTGGTCACCTTCGTGGCCGAGGACGACGTGTGGATTGCACCCGTGGGCGGGGGCCGTGCCTGGCGCGTATCCTCCCTGCAGTTGCCGGCCCGCAACCCCCGCTTCACCCCCGACGGTAAGCGCCTGGTTTGGACTGTCGTCCAGGGGACGGCCCCGGAGGTCGTCACAGCAAACGTCGACGGCGGCGGCTACCGCCAGTTGAGCTACTTCGGCCACAGCTCCACCCGGGTCAAGGGCTTCACGCCCGACGGGGACGTCCTGGTCACCAGCGCATTCCGCCAGTCAGACAGCCGGCACACCCATGCCTACAGCCTCCCGGTGACCGGCGGCTGGGCGCAGGAACTCCCCTTCGGCCCGGTCGAATCGGTGGCCTTCGGCCCCGTCGTCGGGGACGAACGCCCCGTGGTGCTAGCCAGCGTCCTGTCGCGTGAGCCGGCCTGGTGGAAGCGGTACCGCGGCGGTGCCGCCGGCAAGCTGTGGATCGACGCCGACGGAAACGGAGAATTCGAGCGGCTCGCCCCCACGCTGGACGGAAACCTCACGGACCCCCTGTGGGTCAAGGGACGGATCGCGTTCCTGTCCGACCACGAGGGCTATGGAAACCTCTACTCGGTACTGCCGAACGGCAGCGACCTGCGGCGCCACACGGACCACGAGGACTTCTACGTCCGCCACGCCGCCACCGACGGCGGACGCGTCGTCTTCGAATCGGCAGGGGAGCTCTGGCTGCTGCCCAGCCTCGACGCGGAGCCCGTCAAACTCGAAATTTCGCTGGGGTCAGCCTCGCAGGCGCGCCGCGCCGCCCCGCTGAAGCCCTCGCGGCACCTCGGAGATGTCGTCCCGGACCGCACGGGCGCGTCCAGCGCCGTCGAATCCCACGGAACCGTCCACTGGCTGCGGCACAAGGACGGCCCGTCCCGCGTCCTCGAAGCCACCCCGGGCGTC
>JBKPBZ010000099.1:0-5468 GCA_046727115.1 Actinomycetota bacterium
GACCTCCCGGCCGTGGAGGAGAGCCTGGTCCTCCATCGAGGTGACAGCCTTGTCCTGAGCAGCAGCCTCGCTCCCGCGGACAGCACGTCGGTGGGCAAACACCGCATCGGGTGCACGCTCGCCAGTGTCCTTGCAGACGCCCGCACCGGGGAACGGATCTGGTTCGATGACGGCAAGATCGGAGGTGTGATCACCGCCGTCGGCCCGGGAGAGATCACGGCCCGGATCACCTCCGCCGGGCCGCGGGGTACGCGGCTCCGCGCCGAAAAAGGCATCAACCTCCCCGACTCGCAGCTCTCCGTCTCTGCCCTAACCGAGCAGGACGTCGCCGATCTGGAGCACGTCCGGGAACTGGCCGACATCGTCAGTATGTCCTTTGTCCGCAGCGCAACGGACGTGCGGGAACTCCTCGCCCACCTCGATCCGGGGCGGGACCGGAACCTGGACATTTTGCTCAAGATCGAGACAGTGGCGGCCTTCGAGGCGATGCCCGATCTCCTTCTGGAACTCATGAAGTGGGCCGACGTCGGCGTCATGATCGCGCGCGGCGACCTTGCCGTGGAAGCCGGCTTCGAAAGACTTGCGGAGGTCCAGGAGGAAATCCTTTGGGTCTGCGAAGCGGCTCACGTGCCCGTGATCTGGGCCACCCAGGTGCTCGACACCCTCACCCGGACGGGCCTGCCGTCCCGGGCCGAAGTGACGGACGCCGCCATGGCCCAGCGCGCCGAGTGCGTCATGCTCAACAAGGGACCATTCATCAACGAGGCCATCAGCATGCTCGCGGGCATCCTCGGCCGGATGCAGGATCACGCCCGGAAGAAAAGCAGCCTGCTCAGACGCCTCCACGCCTGGGACCATGACGGCACCGGCACCTGACCCGTCCGGGGATGGGTCAGCGAGTCTCCACGGCCACAGGACAGGGCTTAATTCTCTGGCGCGGTGCCGGGCCGACGGATTCACTGAACTGCAGGGAACGTAGCTGCACCGGACGTTTGGTGCAATATACGGCGGAGGGAGCGTGGTCCCTGTGGGCGGACCGATCCGGCTGCTGGAACCGGGCGGCCCTCACGCGGGGCCGACGGAAGCGGGCACAGGTCCGTCATGGAACTGATGCTCATCGTCCTGGTCACCGCCGCCCTGTTTGCGTGGGCGCTGGTTTCGGTGCGGCTGGAGCAGGCGGACCTGACCGCTCCGATCGTGTTCACCGCTCTCGGCGCAGCCCTGGCCTGGTTCGGGCTGGTCGACGGCTCCGTTCCCCCGGCGGTTACCACCCCGATTGTCGAGGTCACCCTGGTGTGGGTGCTCTTCTCCGACGCCGCCCGCCTGCCGCTCCAGGAGTTGCGCCGGGACGTGGGCCGCTATGTGAGGCTGCTGGGAGTCGGCCTGCCCCTGACGATTGTGTTCGGGTGGGCCCTGGCCGCCTGGTTCTTCCCCCACTTCGGGCTGTGGCTGGCCCTCTTGGTCGGTGCGGCGCTGGCCCCCACCGACGCCGCACTCGGGGTCCCCGTGGTGACCAATCCGACGGTGCCGTCGCGGATCCGCCAGCTGATCACGGTCGAGAGCGGCCTCAACGACGGCATCGCCACCCCAGTGGTCCTGCTCGCGATCGCCGGCGCGGCTGCCGCGGCAGGCCTGGAGAGCGCCGAAGGTCCAGGCAGCGCGGCCGTCGAGCTGCTCGTCGGCGCCGGTGTTGGCGCAGCGGTCGGCGCCGCGGGCGGATGGCTGCTGCAGCTGGCCCGCCGTCGCGGGACCGCCGCCGAGGACTTCGCCGGCATCGGCGTCCTTGCCCTGAGCCTGCTCGCCTACGGCACCGCTCTCGCCGTGGGCGGCAACGGATTTGTCGCCGCGTTCTGCGCCGGGCTGGCGTTCGGCACGTGCGCCGGTCAACGGGGGCCCGCCGAACTCGTCTTCGTGGAGCAGATGAGCGGCCTGGTGTCACTGCTCGTGTGGCTGGCCTTCGGTGCCATCACCGTGCCGATCATGCTGGCGCACTCCGTCCCCCTGACCATCGCGTATGCCGTCCTCAGCCTCACCGTGGTGCGGATGCTGCCGGTGGCGCTGGCCTCGATTGGCGCCGGCCTCGACCGGGCCACCATCCTCTTCGTGGGGTGGTTCGGTCCCCGGGGCCTGGCTTCCCTGGTGTTCGCGCTGCTGGCGCTGGAAGCCCTGGGACCAGTGTCCGATCAGGCTGTGGCCGTCATCACCGCCACCGTACTGCTCAGCGTCCTTGCCCATGGCTTCAGCGCCGCGCCGTTGGCCGCCCGATATGGACGGGCCGCCGCCGCGGCCGGGCCGGAGCCCGGCGGACCGGTGCGGGTCACACCCGCTCCTGCCCGGGGCCTGAGCCGTAAGCACACGCTCACCCCGCGTCTTTGGCCGAAGCGTGCCCGCCCCTAGGCGCTGGACCCGGGTGTCGGCGTCGCCGGTCGCTTCACGCCACGCGGCTGTGATGAGTCTCACGCGCAATCTTCGCCATCTGGCTTGAGCCGCCTGCAAGGCGCTGTGCACTATGGAAAGGCAAGGCGGGGAACGCAAGCTTTCCGCCGACGCAGCCCTGACGTTCCCTCCGACGCTCCGCGTCCGCAGTGAACTTGGGGCACCCATCCTGGTGGACGCAATGAGGCCAAACCGGTGAGCTCAACGAGCTGCCCAAGGTCTCAGGCGTTCCTGGTTTGGCCCCACGGCGGCTCCGCATCGGTGCGGCAGCCGGACCTCCGGATTCATGAATGGAAGCACTGAACAATGACGTTTGAAACTGCCAACTCTGTAACCCACAAGCTCTGGGACCGCTCCACCATGCACCACGAGCTGGACGCCCTGATCCACGAGCACTCCGAGCGCCACAACACCTCCAAGAGCAACGTCGCGGTCCACGCAAGCGGCCCGAACACCTTTACGCTCAGCCTCAACCACGGGGCCGCAAACCTTGAGGCAGTTTCCGCCTAGCAAGCAATAACGACGACGGCGGGAGCCACCTCCCGCCGTCGTCGTCGCGTATCACGTCCCCACTATTGAGCCTCCCGCGACTGGAGTGGCCCGCGATTGAGTGGCCCGCGGCTCAACCGGCGTTCTGGGCTCCGCGCATTTCCGTCTTGACCCGGTACATGTCCTGATCGGCGGCCAAAAGCAGGGCCTCGGCCAGTTTCTTGTACTCTGCCGGACCAGCGTCCGCCGGGACAGCCGTTTCCGCCTGGCCAACGGACATGCCCAGCCGGAGCTCGCTCCCGGCGATGGTGACGGCGCCGGCCAGGCAGCTCCGGACACGCCCCGCAACCGCCTCGAGCTCGGCCGGGTGCTCCAGCCAGGGGATCAGGACAACGAATTCATCCCCGCTGTAGCGTGTGACGGTGTCCGCGCCGCGAACGGCCCCGGAGAGCATCCGCGCCACGTGTTCCAGGACCTGGTCTCCGGCCGCGTGGCCCAGGGTGTCATTGACCCGTTTGAAGTTGTTGACGTCGCAAAAAAGGACACCCACCCGGTTCCGCTGTTCGCCGGCGCCGGCCAGGGCCGCCAGCAGGTTTTCCTCCAGGTGCCGCCGGTTCGGCAGTCCTGTCAGCGGGTCATGGAGCGCCCGATGGTGCGCTTCTTGCAAGAGCATTGCGCGGTCCGCTTCGGCATCCTCGAGTTGCCGGTGCGCGCTGGCAAGCTCGCGCTCATACCGCCGCCGCTCGGGGGCAGCGAAAAAGATCATCAGGTCCCTCGGCTCATCCCCGTCCACCGTCCGGGTGATTGACAGCAGGACAGGCCTGCGCTGCCCGGCGGGTCCCAGCAGTTCGATCGACAGTTCACCGAGGTGGCCGTCGCGTTCCAGCTTCGGCCCCGCGTGCGTCCGGTACATCAGCCTGTCTCCGGCCGGCATGAGGTCCAGCAGCCGGGTGCCGTCGAGGCCGCCTTCAGGAAATCCAGTCCAGGCGTACATCGTGGCGTTCGCGGCCTGGATGGTCCCGTCGGTACCGGCAACGACGTAGCCGGCGGGCGCCTGGTTGAAGAGTTGCCCGTAATCAACGGCCGTGGTGCTGGACTGGGTCATGCCGGCTTCAAAAATTCGAGGATGGCGGCGGACGTTTCTGCCGGCGCACTGCTTTGAGGGAAATGGCCCTTGGCCGCAAGCCGGACCAGGGTGCTGTTGGCGAGGGCCTGGTGCAGGTACGTGCCGACGTGGTCCGGCGTGACGACGTCGTCGGTGCTCTGCAGGACCAGCACCGGGATGGCGACCTCGCCGAGCAGGTGCCGGACATCGGACAGAAACGCCACCCGGGCAAAGTCACGGGCAACCCGGGGGCTGATCCGCCCGAAGCTGCCCTGGATCTCGTGCTCCAGTTCGGGAGCGTGCGGGGTATTCATGTAGACCGGCGCCATCGACTCGGCCCAGACCACATAGTTGGCATCCAGGGATTCGAAGACGTCGTCGATGTCCTGCCGGGTGAACCCTCCCACGTAGCCGTCCTCGGGGTGGTCGAGGTAGCTCGGCGACGCCGTGACCAGCACGAGCCGGGCGAACCTGCGCCCTGCGTCCCGGGCGGCCGCGCTGACGGCCATCATGGACCCGACGCTGTGGCCGATGAGGGTCACGTCCTGCAGGTCGAGTTCGCCGCAGAGTTCCACCAGGTCATCGACGTAGGCGTCCAGGTTGGAGTAGATGGCCGAATCGTAGGCGGACTGGTCGGAGCCGCCGGAGCCCACGTGGTCCAGCAGGACCACCCGGTAGCGGTCGGTGAACCAGGGCAAAATCTTGACCCACATGCTCTGGTCGGTGCCGAACCCGTGGGCGAACACCAGGACCGGGCCTTCTTCTGGCCCGTACACCTGAACGTTGTTTCGCGCTGCCGCACCAGATGCCATCCGCCAAACCACTCTTTTCATTTCCGAGACACAGGACCGCCGATCGGGACCGACGGCGGCACCATTAGCCCGGGCCTCAAGCCCAGACAAATCCGTACGGCGCCTGCTGCTGGCGCCGCGCCTCGAAAAGTCCCACATTACAAGGATGCATTTCGACAACGTGGATCCATCTTAGTCCGGTGGACCGCGGGCCCGGACATACGTCTCTGCAGGTCATGAGGGGTTTGGCACGGAGACTGACCGTCGAACACTGAGCCGTCGCAAGCGGTTCTGGCGCTCTCGGACGATCCCGGACCCGCGCACGGAACTCCTGCTCCCGCCAGGAAGGCAGGAACGCGACGTCAAGGGGCAACGAAGGGGACGTCACCTCTGGTACGTCCCCACTCTTGCTGGCACACTGAGCCGATGAGCGATCCCCTCCCCCAGTCCAGGCGGCCTGGCATCCGCGCCGCGATGTTCGTGGACTTCGACAACGTCTACACGGGCCTGATGGCCTTGGACCCGGCGGCCGCCAAGCGATTCGCCGAGGACCCCAAGCATTGGACGGAAGCGTTGGCGGCCGGCGGCGCGGGGGAGGAATCCCGGCGCTTCCTGATCCGCAACTGCTACCTCAACCCGGTGATCTA
>JBKPBZ010000100.1:0-5055 GCA_046727115.1 Actinomycetota bacterium
CGCAGGGCCAGCAGCGGCGAGAGCAGCGCGGCCCGGCGCAGCCACGCATCGGGCTCACGCACCCACCGGTCCAGCACGCTGTCAGCCCGCACCCTGGCCAGGACGTCGAGCCCGCCCACCAATGGGCCGACGACGTCGACGGCGAGCGGATCCACGAGGTCCCGCAACTGTGCCTCCCGGATGAAGCCCTCCAGCCGGGTGAGGTCGGAGTTGGTCAGGAGCTTCACATTGGCCTGCAGTAGGACCACTGCGGCCAGCCTTCGCTCGAAAACCGGCCCCGTCCCCAGTTTCGAGCCCCACAGTTCGGAACTTAGCGCCGTGACGTCATCGTGGGACAGCGCGGGATAACGGCGGCCGGCGTCCCGGACGGTCCCGCGCACCGCACCCACGGACGTGCCGTAGACCCGCAGGCCCCTGCCTCCTGGTTCCAGTTCCAGCCGCGACTGCAGCTCGTCCGCACGACGCCAGGAACCTTCCCGTTGCAGCGAGAGGTCGATGAACTCGCCAGCATCACTCACCCGTCCATTCTTTCCCCTCCGGCCTCGCGGTGGAAACGCGGCGCCACTCCAACGACCGCGGGAGGTTTGCGGCTCAAGGTAACGATCGAGTAACGTAGGCCACTGGCCGCGAAGGCCTGGCCCGAATGCAGGGCCCCGGACCGCCCCTTCTCAGGGCCCGGTTGCGCCGTTCGGCGTCTGCTCGCCCTTGCTCTGGCAGCAGGGGCCCGATGTTGCTTCCCGCACTCGCCGACGCCTTGCTGCGACGGTTGTGTGCGCCCGTCACAAAGCCCGGAGGGGTCCGTTGTTCCAGAAAACACCGTTCACGCACGCACAGCCGAAGCCACCACGCCTCAAGACACCACAGCTTCACAAAATAGCGATTGTGTTGAGCTTGGGCGCACTGTCACTGACCGGGTGCGGCGCTGCTCCCACGGCCGGTGCCACTGCCCCATCCCCGGCCACCCAGGCCTCGCAACCTGCAGCGGACTCCACGTCAGCGGCGGCCACCAAGGCCCCGCGTCCTTCTCCGGCTTCCACGTCCTCGGCGGCCAAAGCGCCTAAGCCGGCAAAGCCGTCTGCCCCCACTCCCTTCGGCGGCACCGCCGCTGCAACGGCGGATCCCGGAGTCGAAGCGGCACCGGCAGCCGCCGTCGCACCTTCCGCCGCTCCGCAGGCCCCGGCAGCATCCGGCGCCGCACAAGCGGCAGCCACTGCGGGCTCGACGCCGGCCGGCGCGGCCGTTGCGCCTGTTGCAACCCAGGCGGCCGCCGGCACCGGCGCCGGTTCGCAAGCCGCTACCGCCCGGGGCTGGGGCGCGGTTGTTGCCGGCGACGAATTCTCCAAGACCGGCGCCCCCGACTCCACCAAGTGGAGCGTCTTCAAGGGAAGCGGACATGCCGGCAAGGGCGTGCGGAGCCCGCAGGCGTGGTCGGTCGCCAACGGCGTGGCCACGGTCAGCGGCAACTCGACCGGCACCACGGGCGGCATGTCGGCCAAATTTGCGCAGCAGAAATATGGCAAATGGGAGACGCGCATGCGGACCAGCGCCCGGGACCCGAAGTACCACCCCGTGCTGATCCTGTGGCCCAACAACAACACGTCCCCCAACTGCGCCGAGATCGACTACGCCGAGGGCAGCACCAACACCACCCAGATGAAGTTCTTCCTGCACTACGCTTGCGGCGGCTCGAACTTCCAGACCACGGTCGCCAAGACGATCGACAGCACACAGTGGCACAACTATGCCGTGGAATGGACTCCGGCTGGCATCACCGGATACATCGACGGCGTGAAGACCTTCTCCGACACGAATCCCGCGCACCTGCCCTCCGTGGGCATGCATCAGACGTTGCAGCTCGATTGGTTCCCTGACGGATCGGCCACCAAGCCTTCACAGATGCAGGTCGACTGGGTCCGCGTCTATAAGTAGGACCGACTAAGGCACGCGACAGCCCCGCGCCCCGCCAGGGTGCGGGGCTGTCTTGTCGTTGACAGGCCACGCGCGGCCAGCCGCGACTCAAACCTTCTGAAGTTCCCGGGCGGCCACCGCCGAGACGAGCATGGAGCCGGCTGCCGTTACGGCGTCGATGACCGGGACCCCAAGCCGGCGGCGGAGCACGTCCGCCATGCCGATGCTGCTCAGGCCGGTGCTGGCTTGGACAATCACGTCGGCGCCAGCATCAACCAGCATGTGGGCCGAGGCGAGGGCGTCGAAGATCCCGGCAGGCATGAGGAACGCGTCGGGCGTTTCGACGCGCCCCTCCCCCTCAATGAACAGCATGCGTTCCCCCAGTGCTTCCGAGATCGGGCCCGGTACGTGGGCGCCGAGTCCCAGGACTCCGATCCGTCCGCCAAAGGTCAGTGCGGCGGCAGCGGCTGCGGAACCCGCGCCGATGACCGGGATGTCCACGGCTGCCCGGGTGGCGTCCAGCCCGGGGTCGGAGGCGCAGCTGATAATCAATGCGTCGGCGTCCCCTGCCATTTCCCGGGCCAGCTGGACTACCTTCGGTGCCGCGGAATCGAGCGACGCCTGGTTGTACACGCCGGACGGCTGGTCCGGAATGCAGCGGGAGGTGACGCTAAATCCGAATGCTTCCTGCAGGAGTCTCCCGTGGGCGTGCAGCAGGCGTCGGTCCGACGTCGTCATTACCCGGATCAATCCAACACGCATGGCGTACCACCTTTCGAACGGCTTCCTTGGTGCGAGGCTACCCGGCGAGTATTTCCGTGTCTTTTCGGGCACGTGACCAGCACAAGTGCTGCCGCGGATTCATGCCGGGCCCCGCCGTACGCATTCTGAGGGCCGCGACACCAGACCTTGTGCATCACCTTGGCGAAAACTTCGCCCCCGTTAAGGTTTGGCGACGGGGCGCCGTTGTATGGTTTGTCACGGTGGGCCGTTTTCGGATCCGGGTACCGTACCTGGGTTGGGGGGAAGGCGGCAGGCCGGTTCCGGACTCAGCCGGAACGATGACCAAAGGAATAGCCATGTGGGTGGAGCCCTCGTCTGCTCTCGAACGCCCCGAAGAACAGGACCCTGATGACCTGGTTTCCGGTGCGGGACATGCCGCGTCTGCCGATGGAATCCGACACCAGGCCGCCGGAATCATTGACGCGGTCCTCGCCGACACCGCTCCGGAAAACGACCGTGCCCGGGAGCTGCTGCGCCAGCAGATTGCTGCCCATCCCGGTCACCCGGAACGCGCCCTGTTCGAACACCTGGTGGCGTTGAAAGCGTTGAGTGGTCCCTCGGAAGGGACGTCGGACGCTGGCGGTCCGGTCCAGCCAGAATTTGCCTCGGGCCAGTAAGCTGCCCTGGCTTGGCGGGGCCCGTCCCGGGCGGCCACGCTACTCACACATACTTGCCGAACCAGGCGAGGGTATCGTTCCACGCGGCGGTGGCCTGCTCCTGGTTGTAGCGCGGCCCGGTGTCATTGTGGAAGGCGTGGTCCACCCCGGGATAGACCTTCAGCTCGTGCCGGACGTCGGTCTTGTCCAGGGCATCCCGCAGGGCCGGCATGGCCCCGGTGATCCGCTGGTCGAGTTCCGCGTAGACGCCAAAGACCGCGGCCTTGATGTCCGCGACCTTGTCCAGCTCAGGCGCAGGTCCATAAAACGCTGAGGTCGCCTTCAGGCCGGAAATCGCCGTCGCCGCCTGCCACGTAAGGCCGCCGCCGAAGCAGAAGCCGTTCATGGCAATCCGCCCCTGGTCAACGAAGTCCTCGGCATTGAGGTAGTCGAAAGCGGCGGCGAAATCGGAGACGTGACGCTGGGCGCCGGCCCGGGTCAACGCTCCCGGAACGGCGTCGGGGTCCATCCCCGCGGTACCGCCTTCCCGGCTCAGCAGGTCCAGGGCCAGCGCCGCGTACCCGGCTTTGGCGAAGCGGCGTGCCACATCCTGGATGTGGGGTGTCAGCCCGCGGTTCTCGTGGCAGATCAGCACGGCCGGTCCGGCGGTTCCATTTTCGGGCCTGGCGAGATAGCCGCTGATTTTGGTGCCGACCGTAGCGAATTGCACGGTCGCCGTCGTGAGTCCGGCTGCCCCCTCTGGGACGGACAGCGGGCTCTTGGCCCCTGGCACCGCGCCCGCAGAAGCGGTGGCGGTCCCTAGCGACGACGGTGCCGGCGTCGGCATGGGGTCCGTGCTGCGGGGAACCTCGTCGGGCGTGCAGCCAACCAGCAGCATCGCTGCAGAGGCGGCAGCCATGCTGCCCATGATGAACGCCACCCGCCGCGTGAACGTGCGCTGGCTCATGGCGCCGGAGCGGTAATCGTCGAAGAATTCCTCAATCAGGTACTTCTCAAACTTGCCAAGCTGCGCCATGGCCGCCTCCTCCAGTGTGCCGATCATCCTCCTCCGAAGTCAGATTTCAGGCAAGGGTCCCGCACAGAGCCCCTCGGCCGTGCCGCGGCGGCTTCACAACGACGACGGCGACGGCGATGGCGGCGACGACGACGGCGACGGCGACGGCGTGCGCGACGGCGTGCGCGACGGCGACGGGGGTGCTCCGCCCGGCTCGCTAGCGGCAGCGTGGACTCACATCGCCTTACCTAGGCCCTGGTTCAATCCGGAGGCCGCGGAGGGTTTCGATCAGTTAACTCTGCCCTTGTGGTCCGACAGGGTGCCCAGATCTAAATTGTCGTAGGTCGCGACGAGACTTGGTTCATGGACGGCAATCAGGGGCCCGACGTGGTTCCGGCAGCAGACGGCGACAGTCTGATCTGTCTTGCTGGGCGCGTCAGGGCTGCGGACCTGAGCAACCTGGGGCCGGTGATCGCGGACGTGACCCGAACATTCGCCACCTTCCCCCTGGCCGCGGACTGTGCCGGGATGCTCGATCAGATTCGGGAGCTGGAGGACGTGAAGTCCGCCCTGGCCGACCTGCGGGCCCGGATCGCCGCTGATCCACGCAGGCAGCAGCGAGGGCAGGCCGAACCCGGGGACTTTGGCGCTGAAGGCTTCGTTGCAGGCGGTGCAGGTGCGGCAGCGGATGCGGCGGCCACCCACACCGGCCACCTGTCCGCCCGCCCCGGTTCTGTGTCAATTGTCGGACCC
>JBKPBZ010000101.1:0-17505 GCA_046727115.1 Actinomycetota bacterium
GTGCTCGGCACCGTGGGCATCATCGCCTCCGTCACGGAGCCGTTCTGCTCAGACTGCCGCCGGACGCGCATCACCGCCGAGGGCAAGATCATGAGCTGCCTGTTCTCGCGCGAGGAAGTGGACCTGCTGGGGCTGCTGCGCGAGGGCGCAAGCGATGAACAGCTCGTCGAGCGCTGGCAGGATGCAATGTGGATCAAGCCCAAGGCCCACGGCATGGACCATGTGGGGCTCGACGCCCCCGACTTCGTCCAGCCGGACCGCAGCATGAGCGCCATCGGAGGCTGATTTTTTCGTGAATGTACGCTACTTCGCTGCGGCGCGCGCTGCTGCCGGCGTGGATGAGGAACGCTACGACATCGCCGACGGCGACACCCTCGCCTCGCTGCTGGAGGCGATCCTCGCCGTCGAGCGCCCCGCACCGCCGGCCGGTACACCGCCGCTGGCCCGCATCCTGTCCCGCTCGAGCTTCCTGCTCAACGAAGTTGCCGTGCGCGACCCCGCCGCAGCACTGAAACCTGCCGATGTGGTGGACGTGCTGCCGCCGTTCGCCGGCGGCTGACCCGAGCACGGCCGGCGGCGTGAAGCCGGTACGTCGGTCCAAGAATTCCGGGGGTATCGCGTTCACCTGCCCAGTCCTAGAGTGTGGAATATCCGCCGCGGCGGGCAACAAACACCAATGAGGAGGGCAGCATGTTCACCTTGCAGATCGAGCATAGGATCAAGGATTTCGCCATGTGGAAGGCGGCTTTCGACCGTGATCCGGTGAACCGCGCAGCGTCGGGCGTCACCGCGTACCGCATCAACCAACCCGTGGACGACCCGCACTCCGTGGTGGTCGAGTTGGATTTCGAGCAGCGCGAGCAAGCGGAGGCGTTGTTGGCCAATCTTCAGGCGAAGGTCTGGAACTCCGCCGAGGCCGCCCCCGCCCTTGAGGGAACTCCGAAGACCCGGATCCTGCAGGCCGCATCCTGAAACCTCACGCCGGTACGGCAGCGCCCTCGGCGACGCGACGGCACACTGTAGTCATGAAGGGTGTGAAGTCGCTCGCCTTGCCCAGGCGGAGACCGGCGGTGTGGGTCAGTTCGCCGTCCTCCACCCGGAAGGTGTGCCGTGCGGTGCCGCGGTCGCTGCGCCGTTCCACGGTCAAGGTGTCGCCTTCCATGCTGGCGCGCGCCGGCGCCTCGGGCGGCAGCCCCAGGCTGTTGACGTGGTACCAGAGGGTCTCCGGGTGGTCGGGGTCCGTGGTGAAGACACCGTGGCCTTCGGCGCGGCTACCGTCCGCGTCCGTATGCCGGTAGCTCTGGGTGACGGCCAGCCCGGCGGCCGCCGGGGCGAAGATGATTTCGGTGTCCGCGCTGCGCGCCGGACCCCATGCGGTTGACTCCCAGCGCGTGGTTCCCGTCCAGTGGCCCAGGAAGACCTCGAGCGCCTCGCATGCACTCCTTGGCAGTGGCCGGTGCACAGATCCTCCCATGTGGAGTTCCTCCCGAGTGACCCCGCCACCATCATGACGCCGCGCCTACTGCGGTGTAAAGACCAGCCGCGCGCCGGCCGGCCCTGCCCAGCCGGGCGTGTGCCGGGCCCGCAGTGCATAAATTGCCCAGTGCAGAACCTGGCCGGCGAACGGCGAACGGCGAACTACCTAGAGCCCAAAGGTTTCGGTTTCCTCGAACGGGCCGACCACCGTGACGGTCCGCGGGGCTGCCGCGAGCTCACGGGCGAGCTCCTGGACCTCCGACGCTGTGACGGCCTTGATCTGGCGGAGGGTTTCATCGATGTCCTGGTACTCGCCGGACACCAGTTCCGCGCGGCCCAGCCGGGACATCCGGGAACCGGTGTCCTCGAGCGCCAGCACGATTCCGCCGCACAGTTGGCCCACGGCCTTGCGGAGCTCTTCGTCGGAGATGCCGTCCGCTGCCAGCTTGTCCAGTTCGGCGCCGAGCAGGTCGATGACCTGCCGGACCTTCGACGGCGTGCAACCGGCGTACATGCCGAAGTAGCCGGCGTCGGCGTAGGAGGAGGCGAAGGAGTAGGTCGAGTAGACGAGGCCGCGCTTTTCCCGGACCTCCTGGAAGAGACGGGAGGACATGCCGCCGCCCAGGACCGCGTTGAGTACGCTCATGACAAAGCGGCGGTCGTCCGTGGCGACCAGCGAGGGGCAACCCATGATGATGTTGGCCTGTTCCACCGGCCGCTTGACCACATGCAGGCCGGCCGTGCCGGTGATGGCCGCACGCTCGGTGGAGCGGCGCTGCACGGGGGCGGCAGCGGGCTCCAGGTTCCAGCCGGCAGAGTGCAGCGCATCCACCACGAGCCCGCAGACGACGTCGTGGTCCAGCCCGCCGGCCGCGGTGACCACGAGCTCGTCGGGACGGTAGTAGCGGCGGTAGTGGTCCCACACCGAGTCGCGCGCCACGGCCCGGATCGCTGCCGGCGTGCCGCCGATAGGGCGGCCCAGCGGGTGCGTTCCCAGCACGGCCGAGACAAAGTTCTCGTGCGCGACGTCCGTGGGGTCGTCGCTGTCCATGGCGATTTCCTCGAGGATGACGTCCCGCTCCTGCTCCATCTCCTGCGGGTCCAGGACGGCGCCGGTGATCATGTCCGCGATGACGTCGATCGCCATGGGAAGGTCCGAGTCCAGCACACGGGCGAAGTAGCAGGTGCTCTCCTTCGCGGTGGCGGCGTTCGATTCCCCGCCGACCTCGTCGAAGGCCGAGGCGATCTCAAGCGCGGTGCGGCGCTTGGTGCCCTTGAAGAGCAGATGCTCCAAAAAGTGCGTGGAGCCGTGCTGGCCGGGGGCTTCGTCGCGGGAGCCGACCCCGACCCAGAAACCGATCGTGGCAGAGCGCTGGCCGGGCATCGCTTCGGTCAACACGCGGACACCGCCGGGCAGGACCGAGCGTCGCACTTCCGAGCCCCCGTCGGCTCCGTGGATCAGGGTGTCAGCGTGCTGGTTCTGCTCTAGCGGCAGGGGGACGACAGTCATCAAGGCCTTTCATTGAACACGTGCCAAATCTGCCTGCAATCCTACCTAACAAAAGCGGGACCGGTGGATGATCCACCGGTCCCGCTGTTTGACTCAGGAGAGACTACTCTGCGGCGTCCGCGGAGACCTCAGCGTCGTCAGTGTTCTCGGAGCCTGCACCGTCAGCAACTACCGGTGACAGCGAGAGCTTTCCGCGGTCGTCGATCTTGGTGATTTCCACCTGGATCTTCTGGCCTACGGCGACGACGTCCTCGACGTTGTCAACGCGCTTGCCGCCGGCGATCTTGCGCAGCTCGGAGATGTGCAAGAGGCCGTCCTTGCCCGGGGTCAGGGAAACGAAGGCGCCGAAGGTGGTGGTCTTGACGACCGTGCCCAGGTAGCGCTCGCCGATTTCCGGGATCTGCGGGTTGGCGATGGCGTTGATCGCGGACCGTGCTGCGTCGGCAGACGGGCCGTTGGTGGCGCCGATGTAGACAGTTCCGTCATCCTCGATCGAGATGTCGGCTCCGGTGTCTTCCTGGATCTGGTTGATCATCTTGCCCTTCGGGCCGATGACCTCGCCGATCTTGTCTACCGGGATCTTGACCGCGATGACGCGCGGCGCGAACTCGGAGAGCTCGTCCGGGGTGTCGATCGCGGAGTTCAGGACGTCCAGGATGTGCAGGCGCGCTTCGCGGGCCTGCTTCAGGGCGGCGGCCAGGACGGAGGCCGGGATGCCGTCGAGCTTCGTGTCCAGCTGGATGGCCGTGACGAACTCGGAGGTACCGGCAACCTTGAAGTCCATGTCGCCGAAGGCATCTTCGGCGCCGAGGATATCGGTCAGGGCGGCGTAGCGGGTCTGGCCGTCGACCTGGTCAGAGACCAAGCCCATGGCGATACCGGCGACAGCAGCCTTCAGCGGCACGCCTGCGTTGAGCAGGGACAGCGTGGAGGCGCAGACGGAACCCATCGACGTCGAACCGTTGGAGCTGAGAGCCTCAGACACCTGGCGGATGGCGTAGGGGAATTCCTCGCGGGAGGGCAGCACCGGCATGATGGCGCGTTCTGCGAGGGCACCGTGGCCGATTTCGCGGCGCTTCGGGGAACCGACGCGGCCGGTCTCGCCGGTGGAGTACGGCGGGAAGTTGTAGTTGTGCATGTAGCGCTTGCGCGTCACGGGAGACAGCGAGTCGATCTGCTGTTCCATCTTGAGCATGTTCAGCGTGGTGACACCCATGATCTGGGTCTCGCCGCGCTCGAAGATGGCCGAGCCGTGGACGCGGGGCAGAACCTCAACCTCGGCGGTGAGCTGGCGGATGTCCGTCAGGCCTCGGCCGTCGATGCGGATCTGGTCCTTGAGGATGCGCTGGCGCACAACCTGCTTGGTGACGGAGCGGAAAGCTGCGGACAGCTCCTTCTCGCGGCCTTCGAACTGGCCGGCCAGGGAAGAGGTGACCTCGTCCTTGAGCTCGTCCGATGCGGTGTCGCGTTCCTGCTTGTCGGCGATCTGGAAGACAGCGGCCAGCTTCTCGGCGGCAGCGGATTCCACAGCGGCGTAGACGTCGTCCTGGTAGTCCAGGAAGACCGGGAACTCGACGGTCGGCTTGGCGGCGCGGGCTGCCAGGTCGGACTGTGCTTCGCAAAGGGCCTTGATGAACGGCTTGGCAGCCTCGAGGCCTTCGGAGACAACCTCTTCGGTCGGAGCGGTGGCGCCCTGTTCCTTGATGAGGTTCCAGGAGTTGTCGGTGGCTTCGGCTTCAACCATCATGATGGCGACGTCGTCACCGGCGATGCGGCCGGCGACGACCATGTTGAAGACAGCGTTCTCAAGCTGGGAGTGCTTCGGGAACGCAACCCACTGCGAGCCGTTCTCGTCCGCGACGAGGGCAACGCGGACGCCGCCGATCGGGCCGGAGAAGGGCAGGCCGGAAAGCTGGGTGGACATCGAGGACGCGTTGATCGCGACGACGTCGTAGAGCTCGTCCGGGTTGATGGACAGCACGGTGACGACGATCTGGACCTCGTTGCGCAGGCCCTTGACGAACGCGGGGCGCAGCGGGCGGTCCATGAGGCGGCAGGCCAGGATGGCTTCCGTGGAGGGACGGCCTTCGCGGCGGAAGAACGAGCCCGGGATGCGGCCGGCGGCGTACATGCGCTCTTCGACGTCGACAGTCAGCGGGAAGAAGTCGAAACCTTCACGCGGGTGCTTGCCGGCGGTGGTTGCGGACAGCAGCGCGGTCTCTTCATCGATGTAGACCATCGCTGCGCCGGCTGCCTGCTTGGCAAGGCGGCCGGTTTCAAAGCGGATTACACGCTTACCGAAGCGGCCATTGTCAATGACTGCTTCTGAGAACTGGATTTCGGGACCCTCCATAGAGAGTCACCTCCGTTTCATGGTTCACGGAGCCCAGCCGCATCAACCCAGTCCAGCATCTGTCTACTGGCCTGCACTGCACCCGGTCATCGATCGAGACCCACGGGCCGGGCCTCATTCCTTGAGGCCGTTCCCGGGGATCACTACCGAAGACCGCGAATGCGTGATGCGGTTGATCCTCCTGTTTAGTTTTTTCCTGAAGAGGGCGGCCCATCCCGGTCCGGAAGGGGCCGCCCCTTAAAGCTGACTAGCGACGCAGGCCGAGGCGCTCGATGAGCTTACGGTAGCGGGTGATGTCAGTGTTCTTGAGGTAGGTGAGCATACGCTTGCGACGACCAACCATGGCCAGCAGACCGCGCTGGGTGTGGTAATCGTGCTTGTGCTCCTTCATGTGCTCAGTGAGATCCTTGATCCGCTGAGTCAGGACTGCAACCTGGACCTCCGGCGAACCGGTGTCGCCCTCGGACGTTGCGAAATCCTTGATGATGGACTGCTTTACAGCGGCTTCAAGTGCCACAATAACTCCTAGAGATGTGCCGTGAGGCCCGAATCAGTAATGCACTGCCGGGGGTGCTGCCCCGGAATCCCCCGCCGAAGCCGGGCATTCCGTACACAACAGGAGCCAGCCGCCACGGACTGCAGCCGGATCCAACGTTCAGTTTAGTGGCACGCCCGCGGTCTTGTCGAAACCGCCCGCCTCGCCGGCTGCCGCGCCGTCTGGTTCGGACTGCTGCGGTGTTCCGCTGTCCTGGCCCGAAAGCAACTCGCGGATGGCGGCGACGCCCCGGTAGACCTCCGCAAACGACGTGCTCAGCGGTGACAGCCCGATCCTGATGCCCTGCGGGGCGCGGAAGTCGGGAATCACGTCCTGATCCCACAGGGTGGCCGTCATTTCACGGAAGGCAGGGTGGTCCACCGTCACGTGACTTCCGCGCAGGGCCGGGTCACGCGGGGTGGACAGCTGCACGCCGGCCGGTGCCAGCCAGGCGTCGAAGAGTTCGAGGGCAAACGCCGTGAGCTGCTGTGACTTCTCCCGGAGGGCGGCCATCCCGACTTCCTCGATCAGGTCCAGGGTGCCGCGCATGGCGAGCATCCCGAAGATGGCCGGGGTGCCGCTGAGGAAGCCCCTGATGCCGGGAGCGGCCTCGTAGCCTGGACCCATTTCGAACGCGTCCTTGCGCCCCATCCAGCCCCAGATCGGCTGCTGCAGTCCGGCCAGGTGCCGGTTGTTGACGTAGGCAAACGCGGGCGAGCCCGGTCCCCCATTGAGGTACTTGTACGTGCAGCCCGCCGCGAAGTCGACGTCGGCGTCGTCCAAAGCGATCTCCACCGACCCGGCGGAGTGGCACAGGTCCCACACCACCAGGGCGCCGGCGTCGTGGACTGCCGCGGTGATGGCCGGCAGGTCCGCGAGGAAGCCCGAGCGGTAGGCGATCTGGCTCAGGACCACGACGGCGGTGGCCGGGCCCGTGGCGGCCCGCACCTGCTCGACGCTGACACCGGAGCCGGGATCGGCGTCGATCCAGCGCAGGGTCAGTCCCTCTTCGCGGGCGATGCCCTCCACCAAATAGCGGTCAGTGGGGAAATTGTCTGTGTCCAGGACGATTTCCGTGCGTGCCGGATCCGTCACAGCTGCCAGTGCGGCGCGGATGAGCTTGTAGAGCACCACGGTGGTGGAATCCGCGATGATGGTCTGTCCGGGCGCCGCGCCGAGGACCGAGCGGCCGAGCTGGTCGCCGATGGCCTGGGGCAGTTCGAGCCATTCCTCATCCCAGCCCCGGATCAGTCGGCCGCCCCAGCTGTCCTGGATGAAGCTGCTGATGTCGGTGACGGTCCGCTTGAGTGGCCGGCCCAGGGAGTTGCCGTCAAGATAGGACAGGTCCGTGTCCGTGCCGACGAAGCGGTCACGGTAGCCGGCCAGCGGATCGGCGGCGTCGAGATCCTGGGCGCGCCGCCGCAGGGTGTCCGTTGCGTCGTTGGCGGGGATGCTCACTGGCCGATCTCCGTCCGCACGGCGAAGAGCTCAGGGAAGAAGGTCAGCTCGAGGGCCTTCTGCAGGAACGCGGCACCGCTGGATCCGCCGGTTCCGGATTTCATGCCGATGGTGCGCTGGACGGTGCGCAGGTGGCGGAAGCGCCACAGCTGGAAATTGTCCTCAAGGTCCACGAGTTCCTCGCACGCTTCGTATGCGCCCCAGTTGTCGGCGGCGTTCTCGTAGATGTACTTGAACACCGGGACCAGCTCCGGGCAGAACTCATGGGCCTTGGTGACGTCGCGCTCCAACAGGGAGGCCGGAACATCAAAGCCCTGGCGCTTGAGGTACGCGAGGAAGTCGTCATAAATACTCGGGGCGTTGAGCAGTTCGCTCAGCATCTCGTGGGCCTCGGGATCCGATTCGAAGACCGGAAGCATCTTGGCGTTCTTGTTGCCGAGGATGAACTCGACCGCACGGTACTGGCTGGACTGGAATCCGGACGAGTTGCCGAGGAAGCCGCGGAACTGGGAGTACTCGGTGGGCGTCAGGGTGGCCAGCACGGACCATTGCTCGGTGAGCGTCTTCTGGATGTGCTTGACCCGGGCGATCGCCTTCAGGGCTGAGCCGAGGTCGTCCGAGCGCAGCCAGGAGGCGGCGCTGCGGAGTTCATGCAGTACGAGCTTCAGCCACAGCTCCGTGGTCTGGTGCTGGATGATGAACAGCATCTCGTCGTGGTGTTCCGGAGTGCTGACCGGCTGCTGGGCGCTGAGCAGCGTGGGCAACTGCAGGTACGACGCGTAGCTCATGCGCGCGCTGAAGTCCCGGACAATGTCCTGGTCCAGTTCCCTCGTGTTCTTTTCGATGGTCACGTCTCTCTTGCCTTCCTTGCCACGTGGCTGCGAATCAGCGCGGGGCTCCAGTGAGTCAGAACGGCGTCAGCGCGGAGCCCTACGCCGGTCCGGCCCGGTTCTCAGCGGGCGAACAGGATGTCGTGGGCCTGGACGACGTCCAGGCGCATCTGGTCCACCAAAGCCTCAGCCCCACGGTACGCCACCATGCCGCGGAGCCTGGAGACAAATTCCACCACAACTGTCTGGCCGTACAGATCGAAGTCGTCGGCGGACTCTTCCGGGCGGTCGATCACATGGGCCTCGACCTGACGGCTCACGCCGTCGAACGTGGGGTTGGAGCCCACGGAGATGGCGGCGGGCCAGCGGGTGCCCGCCTGGTCCACCAGCCAACCGGCGTAGATCCCGTCCGCGGGAATGTAGCCGGTGGCGGTCGAGGCGAGGTTTGCCGTGGGGAAGCCGAGGTCGCGGCCGCGTGCGGCACCGTGGACCACCTCGCCGCGCATCCGGTGCGGCCTGCCGAGCACCGCGGCGGCGGTGGCGACGTCGCCGGCGCGCAGGGCCTCGCGGACCCAGGTGGACGAGCAGCGGCGGTCCGTCCCGTCGTCGTCGTGGATGGGGAAGCCCTCAGAGCCGAACTCGCTGATGACCAGCACCTCGAAACCGAGCTTCCGCCCCAATTCCTGCATGGTGGAGAGGTCCCCGGAGTTGCCGCGGCCGAACCGGGCGTCGTGGCCGATCACCACGTGGCTCGCCTTCAGGCCGTCCACCAGGACCGTGGCGACAAACTCTTCGGCAGTCAGGCTGGCGAGTTCCATCGAGTACTTCATCACCAGCACGGCATCGAGGCCGAGCTCGCCCAGGGCCACGAGCTTGTCCTCCAGCCCCATGATCAGCTCGGGGGCCGACTCGGGACGGTGCACTTGCGCGGGGTGCGGATCGAAGGTGATCGCGACGGCGCGGGCATGGTTCAATCGGGCGGTGCGGATTAGTTGCGACAGCACCTGCTGGTGGCCGCGGTGCACGCCGTCGAAATTGCCGAACGTGACAACCGAAGGACCAAAGTCCGCCGGGACTTCGGACAGATCGTTCCAGATGTGGACCATCAACCTCGCCTTTTGCTGCCTGCCATGAACTCCTCCGGAGCGACCGTGCCGGCTCCGGAACTCTCTAAGATTACCCGCATTCCGGGGCGCTCCCGGACGGTTCCCGGGTCCCGGAGCGAGCCTTCCACGGCCTGATCCGCAGGACTACGATTCAAAGGCACTAGTTCGGCGGCGTCCATGCAGACGCCGTTTCCCGCGATGCCCGCTGCCATGCGAGGCTGAAGGAGTACGACATGACTGAGCTCCAAGACATCATCGGCCAGATCCCGATGGACCAGATTGCCGGCATGCTAGGCACCGACGAACCCACAGCCCGCGCCGCGGTGGAAGCCGCCGTGCCCACGCTCCTCGCCGGTATGCATAACAATGCCCAGGCCCCGGACGGTGCTGCCTCACTCGAGTCGGCCCTTGGCCAGCACCAGGATGGACTGATCGACGGAGGCGTCGACGTCGGTCAGGTGGACACGGCCGACGGCGAGAAGATCGTCAATCACGTCTTTGGCGGCCAGCAGGACCAAGTGGCCAGCCAACTCGCCGGGACTGGACAACTGGGCGGCGCCGGAAGCGACCTGGTCCGGAAACTGCTGCCCATCCTGGCGCCGATCGTTATGTCCTATCTGGCGAAGAAATTTCTCGGCGGAAGCCAGGCCGGGGCTGGTTCCCAGACCGAAGCCGGCGCTCCGGCCGATTCCGGTCAGGGCGGCGGAATGGACCTCGGCGGCGTACTGGGCGGGATCCTCGGCGGAATGGTCGGCGGCCAGGGTGGCGCCGGACAGGGAGGCCCGGGGGAACAAGCAGGACAAGGCGGCCTCGGCGGCCTTGACGATATCCTTGGCGGCCTGTTCGGGAAGAAGTAGGCGATTCGCCCGGACTGGTGAAGGCCGACGGGACCGGCTCGCTATCTCCCGAGCAGAAGCCTGCGCTGGCTGTCCCGGACCGCGCGACTGCGCCAGTTCCGCCAGTGCAGCAGCACGGCGGCAAGGATAAGCGGGACGTGGATTGCGGGCAGCCTTCTTGCGAACCATCGCGGCAGGTAGATGTCCGTGACGGAGCCGTTGCTGTCGCCGAGGTCCCGGGCGACTGCGGTCAGCGGGCAGTGGAAGCCATTGGCGGCAAAGATCAGGGTTTCCCCCGCAACCACGACGGCGGCGGCGCCCGTCTTCCGGTCGGTGCGGCCCCTGACGCCGGTGTACAGGACGTAGGCCATGCAGGCCTCGATCGTGAACCAGGCAAGGGTGTGAATCGACTTCACTACCCGCAGCAGCAGACGGCGGTGGTCCATGTCTTCCAGCCTAGTCTTTGCGGTATGCGTGCGCAGCGGGCGCTCCGCTGTGGACTGTTCACGCTCCGAGCCGCTAGGTTCTGAAGATGCGGAGGCCGGTGCAGCTCGCGGGGGTGGGTTCGATCCTTTGCGCGCTGATTGCCGGGTGCGGCCTGATACCGGGTTCGACCGCCGAAGTCTGCGTCGACTGGATCCGTTTTGAGACCGCCCAGGACCAGTTTCGGCAGGCGACCCTGGTGGTCATCGGGACACCGGCGGGTACCGATTCGGAGACAAGAATCTACGGCTACACCGCGCACATCCATGTAGTGGAGGTTGAGGATGTTCTGAAGGGCGATCCGGAGCCGGGGCCGCTCCGCATCGCTGCTATGCCAGTGACGTGCACAGGAGGCGTGTCCTATCCGGAAGGCGATCCGCTCGACGGGCGCAGGCGGATGTTGATCTATGCCACCAAGCAGAACGGCTACTGGTTCACGATGACGCCGGCGCAGGGCGCCGTTCCCTTCGACCCCGGCACGTCCCTCCCGTTCGAAACGCCTCCGCAGGGTACGGCCCCAGCGCTGAAGTAGCCGAGTCGGAGGTAAGGCGTTGCGAGGTTCTTGGTCGCAGGATCTTGGCCGGGGTCCATGAACTTGCGTGGACGGCGGCACGCAGTCACCCCACCCGTAATACTTCGTACGCTGCCCGCCCTCCCATGGACCGGGGCGTGGCAAGCTGTAGGGATGGATAGCACAGCCGCTCCCCAGGCCGGGGAATCACCCTTCGCACCCCCGCTGCCGGGCAATCCGCACCGCCATTTGGGTCCACGCGATCCCGGTGACGCCTGGGTCGAGGGCGACCGCGGACGCTTCTGGGGGCGGTTTGGTTCCGCCGGGCTCCTGGTCCACGACGCCGCAAAGGGCATCCTGCTCCAACACCGCGCCTTGTGGAGCCATCAAGGCGGCACCTGGGGGCTCCCCGGAGGCGCCCTGCACCAAGGGGAAGAGGCGATCCACGGGGCGTTGCGGGAAGCACGCGAAGAAGCGGCCGTACCCCCGGAAAATGTCCGCGTCCTGTTCACGTCGGTATTCGACATCGGCTACTGGTCTTACACCACGGTGGTTGCCGAAACACTGCGGCCCTTCGAGGCCGCCATCAGTGATCCGGAGAGTCTCGAACTGCAGTGGGTGGGGATTGACGCCGTCGGCAGCAAGGAACTGCATCCTGGCTTCGCGGCCGCTTGGCCCGGCCTGCGCAGCAGGCTCACGGAGGCCCGCCGCAACTCCGGCCAGGCGTAACCAGCCTGGTTCTAGCTAGCCTGGTGCAACGAGCATGGCCCAGCCGCGGGTGTGCGGGGCGAGCCCGACGGAGCAACCGCGCCCTAGTGGTGCCGGGGTGCGGGCCGGCGGCGATACAGCCAGATGAGTCCCAGAATGGGCAGCAGGAGCGGGATGAATCCGTAGCCGCGGCCGAACAAGGACCACACCGTCTCGTGCGGGAAGTTCACCGAGTCGAATACGCTCAGTGCCCCCACGACGAGGACGCCCACAAGCTCCACCAGGACCGCCGCCACGGAAACCTTGAACGCGGTGCGGCCCGGCTTCGCGAGGGACACGGTAGCCACGACATAGACGGCTGCGGCGAAGGCGGACAGCAGGTACGCCAGCGGCGCCTCGGAAAACTTCGTGAGTATCTGGTAACCGGCCCGGGCCGTCGCCGAAATCGCGAACACCGCATAGACAGCAATCAGCAGCCGTCCCGGCCCAGTGTTGCGGGTGTCGGTCGCCGGCGCAGTTTCCGCAGCCCCAGCCGTCGCCCCAGTCGCCGCCGGTCCAGCCGCCGGAGCCCCAGCCGCCGCCGCAGTTTCCGAGGAACCAGCGTGCGCTGCCCCAGCGATGCCGGAAACCGGCCCCGCCGGGGTGCTCGTGCCGTCCTGCGAGGATTTTGCGTTCACGTTTTCTGCCTCTTCCATCTCAATACCAGATCTGGTTCATGCGGGCCGCCATCACCAGTGCCGTGACGCCGACGGCGGCCAGAACGAAGTTGCTCCAGCGGGTCCGCTCCAGGATGGACCAGTACACGGCACCGATCGGGAGGATCAGCGCCGTCGCCAGATAGCCCCAGAACTCCCAGGACTCCCCCGCGATCCGCTCCCCGCTGGCCACCCGGACAATCGATCCCACCAAATAGACCAGGAGGGCAAGTTCGACGGCGGCCACCGACAGGATCGTCGTGTCGTTGGGCGCCTTCTTCAGGATGCCCGCGGCGGCGCAGATGATGCTGGAGAGCAGGCCCACCACAAGAATGATGTAGAAATACGCGTCCACTACTGCCCGGCCCGCTTTTCGGTGTCGTGCTGTTCGGTGCCAGCCCGCTTTTCGGTGTCGTGCTGCTCGGTGCCGCCCGCTTTGGGGGCGCCCTTTTCGTTGGAGCGTTTTTCGTTATCGGGCGCGAACACCAGCACAGGCTTGGCGTAGCTGCCCGCATCGGCCAGGAGCGCCACGAGTGTACCGTCCGGCGCGAAGGCCGCTGCCGGCTTGTCCGCGGTCGCTGCCTCTGGCGTGCCGGCCGCCACTCCAGCGGCGACCCTGCGGCCGAAGGAGATCTCGGTAGTCTCCGCCTCACTGAGTTCACGGTTCGGCATCAGCGCCCGGGCAGCGTCCGAGATCTCCAGGACCTCCAGCTTTTCCGCCAACTGCTCAAGGGTGTGTGCCTGCTCAAGGGTGTACGGGCCCACTTGCGTCCGGCGCAGTGCCGTCAGGTGGCCGCCGACGCCGAGTGCGTCGCCGAGGTCGCGGGCCAGGGCACGGATGTAAGTGCCGGAAGAGCACTCCACTGTGACATCCACATCCAGGACATCCACATCCAGGGCTTCCCGGCCTGCCTCAGCGTCGCGAACGCGGCGGACCTGGTGGACCTCGAAGCGGTGGATCGTCACGGGCCGGGCCGCGAGCTTGACCTCTTCTCCGGACCGGACCCGGGCGTAGGCGCGTTCGCCGTTGACCTTGATGGCGCTGACACTGCTGGGAATCTGTTCGATTTCCCCGGTCAGTGCGGCGACGCCGGCGCGGACGGCGTCTTCGGTGACCCCGGCGGCGCTGCGGGTGGCCGTGACCTCGCCTTCGGCGTCGTCCGTCACGGTGGATTCGCCGAGCCTGATGGTGGCGGTGTAGGTCTTGGAGGTGCCCACGATGTAGGTCAGCAGCCGGGTGGCTTTGTTGATGCCCACCACAAGCACGCCTGTGGCCATCGGATCAAGTGTCCCGGCGTGGCCGACCTTTCGGGTACCGGCGATCCGCCGCATCCGCCCAACCACATCGTGGCTGGTCCAGCCTTGCGGCTTGTCCACTATCACCAGTCCAGAAAGCACGCCTCCCAGTATATGCGGGCCAGCCGTGCCCCACCGCCCACGATGGGCGTTGCCGCCACCACCCCACTCACCAGTCACTCACAGATACAGTCCATTCGCACCTGCCGCCGGGGGTGCCCGGCCGTTAGGATGGCACTCATGCCCGAGCTTGCAGCACATATCCGCGACGTCCCGATCAACCAGATCCGCGAGATCACCGAGGCCGCCTGGGGAACGCCCGGCGCGATCGTGCTGAGCATCGGGGAGCCGGGCTTCGCCGTCCCGCGCCACGTTCTCGAGGCCGGGATGGCCTGCCTGGACCGCGACGAGACCAACTACACACCCAACGCGGGGATTCCCGCGCTGCGGGAGGCCTTCGCCGAACGCTTCCGTACCCAAAACGCGACGCCGGTCGGCGCCGAGCGGGTCTACGTGGTCGATGGCGCCCAGCAGGGCCTGCACTTTGCCATGAGCCTGCTGCTCTCCCCGGGGGACGAGATCCTCATTCCCAACCCCGGGTACCCCACCTTCGTCATGACGAGCAGCCTGCTGCACGCCGTCGCCGTCCGTTACCCGCTCTACCCGGAATACGATTTCCAGCCGCGGATTGAGGACATCGAGGCGCTCATCACGCCGCGGACCAAGGTGCTGATGCTGAATTCTCCGTCCAACCCGCTGGGAGCAGTCCTGGGCGAGGACCTGACGCGCCGCCTCGTGGAGCTGGCGAGACGCCGGGACCTGTGGATCATCTCCGACGAATGCTACGAGGCCTTCACCTTCGATGTCCCGCACATTAGCCCGGCGCGCTTCGACAGCGAGATTCCAGGCGAAGCCCGCGTATTCACCTCGCTCACGCTCTCCAAAACGTACGGGCTGACGGGACTGCGCATCGGCGCCCTGATCTGCCCTCCGGGGCTCGAGCAGAAGATGAATAACGTCATGGAGGCGATCGTCTCTTGTGTGGCCTCCCCATCGCAGTACGCCGCGCTGGCGGCACTGACCGGTCCGCAGGATTACGTCCGCGACGCCCATGCCCACTACCGGGCAAATCGCGATGCTGCTTCCGCGGTGCTTCGTTCCCTCGACATCCCTTATCTCACGGCGCAAGGCGCGTTCTATCTATGGGCGGACGTCTCGCACGTCAGCGGCGGCGACGTCCGGGCGTGGACGCGCCGCTTCCTGGCGGACTCCGGCGTCGCCTTCGCCCCCGGCACGGCGTTCGGATCCATCGGCGAGGGCTGGATCCGCATTGCGCTCTGCGGAATCCAGAGCGAACTCGTGGAGGGTCTCCGGCGCCTGCCTGCCCGCGAGCAGGCAGCCCCGTCGGGTCTACAGGCCCTATCGCCCGAACGGCTGGCCCCCTAGCCTGAGCACACGGCGCTCGCAGACTGGCCCGCTATTCGGGCTTCGGGTTGTTTTGGCCTCGTCCGGGGGCGCCGCGGATTCCGGCCGAGGGAGTACATCGTGTGGTGGCAAGACTTTCTGTGGGGTTTCTGGAATGGGCTGACGGCATGGATCGTCCTGATCGCCCATGTCTTCGGGGCCTGGAGCGAGTTCCCGTTCTACAACTCCGCCCGCGCGGGGAACTGGTATGACTTCGGCTACCTCCTGGGCATGGGATCCCCAGTGCTGGGCGGAGGGCTGGGAGCCCGGGGCCGCTCCAGAAGCCGCTAGGGCATATCGAGACGGCATTCTGGCGGCAATGCTTCCCGCACACGGTCGTGATCTGCCGTCTCGGCGGCACCCGGGTGCCAGCCCAGGCCAACCCGGTGGTCAGCCCGGACTTCCCGCCAATGCCTCATCGAGCCAGCTGCGGAGCGCCGCGGCGGGCGGCGCGCCGGCCTGGCGGGCCGCCACCGTCCCCTTCTTGATGACAAGCAACGTTGGGATGGCCTGGATATCGAACCGCCGGGACAACCCCGGAGAGAAGTCGACGTCGACCTTCACCAGCTTGAACTTCCCGGCCCGCTCCTGCGCCAACTTGTCCAGCACCGGACTGACCATGCGGCACGGCCCGCACCAGGCCGCCCAGAAATCGACCAGAACCGGGACCGATGACTGCTCCGCGACCACCGGGAAGTCGGCGTCTGACGCCGACACGATCCAGGGAAGGTCCTGGCCGCAGTTGCCGCAGCGCGGGTGCCCGGCAGCGGCCGCGGGTATCCGGTTAGTCTTCCCGCAGTGCGGGCATTTGGTCAGGCTGGATTCCACGGCACTCCCGCGCCTTTGCGCATACCTGCGGTCATGGTTCCATAGGACTCCCCCGCCCATGAACGGGCCAAGGGTCGAAGGTCACCGGATACGGAAACAGCAGGGGCCGAACCCGTTTCCGGTTCCGGCCCCTGCTGTGGAAGGCAGACTTACTTGTTGCGGTCCTCGTCGATCGCGTCGTTGTCGATGAGGTCGATGTCCTCTTCGTCGAAGTCGTCCTCGTCAAGCTCCACGTCCTGGGGCGTGTCACTCTTGTAAGGATCGGCGTCCCCGGCGTGCGTGGCGCTTTCGGCCAGCGCGGCCACCTCGGCGTCGCGCTTCTTTGCAGCGCGGAGCAGTTCCTCAAGGTTCGAGGCGTTGACGGGGATCTGGTCGGCCACGAACTCGAGCGTCGGGGTCAGCCGCACAGTGATGTTCCGGCCGACTTCCTGGCGCAGCACGCCCTTGGCCTTCTCCAGCCCCTTGGCGGCATCGGCCTGGGCCACTTCATCACCGAACACGGTGTAGTAAACAGTCGCGTGCTGCAGGTCGTTGGTCACCCGCGAGTCGGTCACGGTGACGCCCTCCAGACGGGGATCCTTCACCCTCCGGCCCAGCGCCTCGGCAACGACAACCTTAATCCGCTGCGCCAACTTGGCAGCCCGTGCGGGATCAGCCATTTCCACTCCTAAAAATTTGGATGTACGACGGCGCCGGAACGGTGGCCGCACAACTGTTGGGTTTTGATGCCACGCCCCTAAGGCGAGTCTACGACGGACTCCCGTTGGGTTTTTTCCGGCGGCCTGGGAGTGGCATCGGGCCTATCGGAGCCGGACGGTTTGCGATCGAAGATCGAAAACCGTCCGGCGAAGGGGCGGGGCCGCCGGGAAAAACCCAACGGCCCCGCACCTGTAACGCTAAGACACCTTAGACGCGCGGCTTTTCGCGCATCTCGAAGGTCTCGATGAAGTCGCCTTCGGTGATGTCGTTGAACGAGCCAAGACCGATACCACACTCGAAGTCCGTGCGGACCTCGGTGGCGTCGTCCTTGAAGCGCTTGAGCGTCTCAACGGTGAGGTTGTCACCGATGATCTTGCCGTCGCGGGTGATGCGGGCCTTGGCGTTGCGTCGGATAACACCCGAGCGCACGATCGAGCCTGCAATGTTGCCGAACTTGGAGGAACGGAACACTTCGCGGACCTCGGCGGTGCCAAGCTGGACCTCTTCGTACTCCGGCTTGAGCATGCCCTTGAGGGCTGCCTCAATGTCATCGATTGCTGCGTAGATGACGGAGTAGAAGCGCATGTCCACGCCTTCGCGGTCTGCCAGTTCGGCAACACGCTCGGCGGGCTTGACGTTGAAGCCGATGATGACGGCGCTGTCGACCGTTGCCAGGTTGACGTCGTTCTGCGTGATCGCACCGACACCGCGGTGGAT
>JBKPBZ010000102.1:0-2409 GCA_046727115.1 Actinomycetota bacterium
CCCGGCATCGGGTCGAGGTCGACCCGGAGCTCGTCGGGGTGCTCGAGGTCCTCGGCCCGCACGGGGTGCGGGTTGAGGTCCAGGCATCCAAGATTCACCACCCACGCCAAGCCCGCAGCATCCCGGATGACTGCCTCTTCGGCTGAGGTCCCTGACGCATAGTGCAGCGTCGTCGTGTCGATGAAATCGGGGTGGTTTTCAGGCACGCGCTTCTGGAAGAACGGCTCGGCGCCGATTCCCTTCGGGAAGCGCTTGAGCACCATGGGTCGTCCGCCGGCGCCCCGCAGCGCACCGTCAGCGACGGCGAGGTAGTAGCGGACCAAGTCCAGCTTGGTCAGCCCGGGCTCGGGAAACACCACCTTGTCCGGACTCGAGATGCGAACCTCGTTACCGTCAACGTTGAGGATCTCGGCGGGGGCCTTCGACGGGTTCATTCCGCCACGCTAGCAATGATCGGATGTCCCAGCCAGAGTCGACGGCGGGGCCGGGGCTGTGGCCAGGTGGGCCGTCATTGATGACGGGTGGGTACCCGGCCGGATCCTGGCTCGCTAGGCTGTGTCCCACGGAAGGGAGCGAGACATGACCCAACGGACCTACCCACACGGTGTCCCGTGTTGGATCGACACCGGGCAGCCTGACGTCGGGGCGGCCGTCGAGTTCTACGCCGGAATCTTCGGCTGGACGTTCGAGGACGCCATGCCGCCGGGAGCGCCGGCCCGTTATTTGATTGCAAAGCTCGACGGCCAGGACGTCGCTGGGATGGCCAGCGCCCAGGGTGCCGCGGCGTGGAGTACCTACGTATCCGTCGAGGACGCGGACGCCGCGGTGCAGCGACTGGTCGCTGCCGGCGCTGCGGTGCGATCGCCGCCTGCCGATGCGGGAGAGGGCGGCCGCAGTGCGGCGCTGACCGATCCGGAGGGCGCCGAGTTCCGCATCTGGCAGGCTTGGCGACGCACGGGGGCACAGGTGGCCAATCTGCCCGGGGCGTGGAATTTCAGCGATCTCCATACGGCGAACCCCGCCGCGGCCATCAAATTCTACGAAGACGTGTTCGGCTGGCAGGTCGACGACCTCGGCTTCGGCATGATGATCCGCAGGCCCGGCTATGGTGATCACCTTGAGGCGACAGTCGATCCGGGCATCAGGGCGAGGCAGTCAGGGCTGGCCGCCCCGCCTGGTTTCGAGGATGCGATCGCCTGGATCGCAACCACCGCCCCCGACGAACCGCCGCACTGGCACGTCTCGTTCACCGTGGCCGACCGGGACCAGACGGTGGTTGTTGCGGAGCGACTCGGCGCCCAGGTCCTTCGCCAGGACGACACCGAGTGGACGCGCACGGCACTGATCCGGGACCCCCAGGGCGCCGAGTTTACCGCCAGCCAGTTCACGCCCCCGTCGGGATGAGCAATTCACCAGACGGAAGCCCCCAGGCGCTGGACAGGCTGTGTGTCTCGACGAATCCCATGGTGGCGCCGCCAAAAGTTTGCTTTCGTGAAGCTTAGCGGGCCGGGTTGCCTGCTTCCGCGGCATCGGACTCTGCCCGGGCCACTGCGGCCGCCAAGACGTAGTACTCGGCCTCCTGAAGGGCGAAGACAGCGAAGTTCACGGCTGCCTCGGCGTCGAACTCCGCGGTTTCAGCGGTCCGTTCCGCGCGGGCAACGGCTCGGTCGGCACGCCGCGCTTCGATATTCTTGCGGAGCGAGTCGAATCCGTCGGCGACTGATTCCTGCATTTGCTTCCAACGGCCGAAAATTTCCGCGGATCGCCCTTCGACTTTGGCATCCATTGTGGACTTGGCCTCGGCGATGGACGTGCGCAGCTCGTCGGCGCGGGCTTTGAGTTTGGCCTCGTTCTCCTGGCGGGTCCCGGCCGCCGAGTCCTCAAGGTCTTTCGCCTGCTTGCCCAGATTTGTAAGAGCGTCTGAGAGTGCCATTTCTGTTCCCTTCAGCGGACGTCCTGGGTTGGGTTTGCCTGCTGCACCGGACGTGAGTGCCCAAGCCTGCTTTGCCAGTTGATCGATAAGGTGGCGTTCCGCGGCCGCTCTGACAGCGACGGCGAAGTGCCGGGGACTTGATGACGGAGTCGTGGATCTTGTCTTTGACCGATTCCTTCCCGTGGGTAGGGGAGCGAGCCTGAATTTTTTTGCCGGCCTATTTTCAGGGTTCGTGTGCCACCCCGTCAGTCCAGGGTTTGAGGGCCCGTCGGTGGGGCAGAATCTGAGTGGTGCGGGAATGCTGAATGATGTCAGTGTCGCGGGGAGGGCGGCATACTTTCGGAGTTGCGGCGCCGGAATGCCATATCGCTGATGTCGGCATGCTACCACCGGTACTTTTGGCGACAACAGGGCCGGCCGAGGGCTGTGAGTGGATTAAGCCGGACGCACGGGATCTTGCCCGGGCACAACGCCGA
>JBKPBZ010000103.1:0-5468 GCA_046727115.1 Actinomycetota bacterium
GGAGATCACCTCGACGAGCATGTGGGCGCCCGTAGCGTCCAGCATCCGCAGCTGGGACAGCCGGATGATGGCCACCTGAACGTCCTTGACCTGGCTGATCTCCTGCAGGACCCGCTCCGCTGCGCCGAAGAACATGGCCCCTCCAGCCGGAAAATGGCGATGTGCCCGTCTCCCGGCACCGGCGGCCCGGGGATGTCCTCGCGCCGGACCCCGCTCAGGGACGCGAACGTCCGCAACGTGAACACGGCCGCCGCGGCGAGCCCGATCTGGATGGCCACAATGAGGTCGAAGGCGACGGTGATGAGGGCCGTGATCAGGAACACGGCGGCGTCGGCACGGGTAGAGCGAAGGATCGCTGTCACCGTGTGCCGCGAGACCATCCGGGTGGCTGTGACCATGAGCACGCCTGCCAGCGCCGCCAGGGGGATCTGGCCGACGAGCCCGGCCGCCAGGTCGATGATGGCCAGCAGCACCAGGGCATGCACCACTGCTGCGAGCCGGGTCTTGGCCCCGGAGCGGACGTTCACGGCGGTCCGGGCGATCGCGCCCGTGGCGGGCATGCCGCCGAAGAAGCCTGCGGCGATGGAAGCCAGCCCCTGGCCGGTGAGCTCCCGGTCAGGGCTGTACGCGCCGGACGGACGGCCGTCCGGACCCACCATGCCTGCGGCCACCCGGGCCGAGAGCAGGGATTCGATGGCGGCTAGCGTCGCGATCGAGACGGCAGGCATGAGCAGGCTGCCCAGTGCGGTCGGATCCACGGAAGGCATGGACGGCGCCGACAGGGCATGCGGAAGTGCGCCGATCCGGGGTATGTCCAGCGCCAGGACCTCGGCCGCCACGGTGGCGAGCAATACCGCGATCAGGCTCGCGGGCAGGGACTTATGGAGCTTGGGCAGCAGGTACATCACGGCCGCGACGCCCGCCACCACTGCGAGCGTCTGCAGCACGGTCGGCATGGTGGCCAAGGACGCGCTCTCGACGGCGGCCAGGAGCGTGTTGTGGCCTGGCATTCCCGTGGTGCCCGTGGCTAGCGGAACCTGCTGGAGGAAGATGATGGCGGCGATGCCGAGGGTGAAACCCTCCACGACCGGCCAGGGGATGAACGCGACGGCCCGGCCCAGTCCGCTTGCTCCCAGAAGCATGACGAGCAGCCCGGCCAGTACCGAGACCAGGGCAATGCTGCCGACGCCGTGGGCGGCGACCACAGGGGCCAGGACCACCACCATGGCGCCGGTCGGACCGGAGACCTGGACGTTGGATCCGCCCATGATGGCGGCGACCAGTCCGGCCACCACAGCGGTGATGAGTCCCGCCTCCGCCCCGACCCCGGAGCTCACGCCGAAAGCCAGCGCCAGGGGGAGCGCCACAATGCCCACGGTGATGCCTGCGAACAGGTCAGTCTTCCAAGCGGACGGCAGGAGCTCGTAGTCGCGGCGGGACGGCACAAACCGGGCGAAGCGTCCCCGGGCGGTGTGAGAATGCCGGGCCTGGCTTGGCGTGTGGACCGCGCTCACGGCGCGGCACTGTCGACAGCGGCGGCACTGCCGAGGTGGCCGGCCGGCAGTTCCCGAGCTATCCGGAGCTGTTCGCTGGAACCGGCCAGTGTGTCCAGCAGGAAGACCCGGGCGATTGCGAGCAGTTCCGCGATCTTGGGATGGGCCAGTCGGTACGTCACCACGTTCGCTCTCCGGACCGACGTCACCACCCCGTGCCGGCGCAGCGTCGACAGATGCTGGGACAGATGCGAGGCCTCCAGGCCCGTCTCGGCGAGCAGGTAGCTGACCGGGGCTGCCGTGTCCGGCGCGGCGGCCAGAAGCTCCAGGATCCGGATGCGCGCCGGGTGGGACAGGGCTTTGAACAGATTGGCCTTGATTTCGTATAGGGGGGTCTGCGCGGCGGAGATCATGGCAGGAAGACGCTTTCTCGCATCGCGGCCCGGCGGGACCGCATCACTGGTCAGATTGATGACTTGATGTTTTCATCATATCATCCAGGTCAAGGCCGGGCCGAAGACCCCGGTCGGGCCCCGCCCGCCGCCGGCACGAGGCTGTCACGAAGCCGGCCGGCCCGGGGCGTGGCGATAGGCTGGAACCCATGACTATCAATCCGGACCTGCAGGGGCGCAGCTACCCTGCCGCAGAGGTGTATGACGTCGGCCGCGAGAAGATCCGCGAGTTCGCGCGCGCGGTCAAGGCCACGCACCCCGCCCACTTCGATGTTGCCGCCGCCGAGGCCCTGGGGCACAGCGACCTCGTGGCGCCGCCGACCTTCGCCATCATCGTCGCCCAGCGCGCCGACGCGCAGCTGATCGAGGATCCGGATTCCGGGATCGACTTCTCCCGCGTGGTCCACGCCGACCAGCGGTTTACCCACCACCGCCCGATCATCGCGGGCGACCGGCTGGTCGCCGAGCTGCACGTCGACGGCGTCCGCGCCATGGGCGGCGGAGCCATGATCACCACCCGCTCGGAAATCTTCGCCCTGGCCCCCGGCGATGCCACCGACGCCGCCGGGGCCCGCGAGCCGGTCGCCACCACCACCTCGTCCATCCTGGTCCGCGGAGAGGGACAGTAGCCATGAGCATCAACATCGCAGAACTCAGCGTCGGCCAGGACATCGGGAGCCGCACCATCACCGTCACCCGCACCGACCTCGTCAAGTACGCGGGCGCCTCCGGTGACTTCAACCCCATCCACTGGAACGAGGCCTTCGCCACGGGCGTCGGCCTGCCCGGCGTGATCGCCCACGGCATGTTCACCATGGGCGCCGCCGTCCAGCTCGTCACCGACTGGGCCGGCGACCCCGCCGCCGTCGTCGACTTCCAGACCCGATTCACCAAACCGGTCCCCGTCGCTGACACCACGGGAACGCCGGAGGCCGGTGCCGTCATCGAGGTCAGCGGTGCCATCGGGGCGCTCGACGCCGACGCCGGCACCGCCCGCGTCGATCTCACGGTCCTCTCGTCCGCCCAGAAGGTCCTCGTCAAGGCCCAGGCCGTCGTCAGGCTGGCCTAGCCCATGGCGCTGCTGTGACCAAAGAAGTCTTCGTCCCGGCCGCCGAGGTCACGCACTGGCGGAACGCTGTGGTGGTGGCCTACGGCGCCAGCGGCATCGCGTTTTCCACATGGGTGTCCCGGCTGCCGGCCATCCGCGACGGCCTGGACCTGACCCCGGGCACCATCGGGCTGCTCCTGCTCTGCATGACGGCCGGGTCCTTCCTGTCCGTGTCCGCGTCGGGCCTGATCGTTCTTCGGCTCGGCTCCAAGCTCACCATCCGGGTCGGCAGCAGCATGGTCGGCTTCGGGCTGATGCTGGCGGGCTTCGGCACCTCCGTGCTGGCCAACCCGGTGGCCGTCGCCGCGGGGCTGGCGATCATCGGGCTGGGCACCGCCAGCTGGAACACGGCCTCGAACGTCGAGGGCGCGGCGGTGGAACGCGCCGTCCGGCGGCACATCATGCCCCGGCTGCACGGGTCCTTCAGCCTGGGCACAGTGGCCGGAGCCGGGCTGGGCGCCTGGGCCGCCGCCGCCGGGATCCCCGTCTTCTGGCACCTCGCCGCGGTGGGCCTGCTGGTGGCCGGCTCGGTGACCACCGCCGCGGCCTGGTTCCGGGCGGACATCACGCCGGTTGAGGGGGAGCGGCCCTTCAAGGCATCCGGGACAGACACGTTTGAGGATCCCTCCACCGGGCCCATCCCGATCGTCCGGCAGACGGATGCGGTCCCGGAGCAGCCGCTGGACAACAAACGCCAGATCGCGCAGGCCTGGCGGGACAAGCGCACACTGCTCCTGGGCGTGCTGGTCCTCGGGCTCGCCCTCGCCGAAGGGGCGGCAGGTGACTGGGTGGCCCTGGCACTGGCCGACGGGCACGGCCAGACCGACGCCGCCGGAGCCGCCGGGTACGGGCTGTTCGTCACCTTCATGACCATCGGCCGCTTCGCCGGCACCCTGGTCCTTGACCGGTTCGGCCGGGTCCCGGTGATGCGCTGGTGCGCCGCGCTGGCGGTCCTGGGCCTCGGGTTGTTCGTCTTCGCCCCGGCGCCGTGGCTGGCCTACGTGGCCCTGGCCATCTGGGGACTCGGCGCCTCGCTGGGCTTCCCGGTGGGCATGTCCGCCGCGGCCGACGATCCCGTCAAGGCCGCTGCCAGGGTCTCCGTGGTGTCTACGATCGGCTACGGGGCGTTCCTGTGCGGGCCGCCGCTGCTGGGGCTGCTGGCCGAGCACGTCGGCATTCTCCACTCGCTGCTCGCCGTCATGGTCATGCTGGTCGCCAGCTTCCTGCTCTCCCCGGTGGCGCGCAAACTCCCCGTGCCCGTTGCGGCCGCCCAGCCAAGGCAGCCGTCCAGCTAAGTGCCGCCAGCACCGGCTTAGGCCAGCGGATGATCCCGGCTAGGCTGGTCAGGTGACCCAGATCCAGCTCTCCGCCCTGACCACCTCCGCTGTCGGCGGCCCCGCCGGCAGCTATATCGAGGCCCGCAGCGAGGCCGGGATCATCGACGCCGTGCGCACGGCGGACGCCGCCGGCCGGCCCCTCCTGATCATCGGCGGCGGTTCCAACCTGCTGGTATCCGACGACGGGTTCCCCGGCACGGTGCTCAAGATCGCCTCGGAGGGCTTCTCCGTGAACGCCGAGGACTCCTGCGGCGGCGTGGCGGTGGTGGTCCAGGCCGGCCACAACTGGGACGCGTTCGTTGACCACGCCGTGAAGCATGCCTGGTCGGGCGTGGAGGCGCTCTCCGGCATCCCGGGCGCCACGGGCGCGACTCCCGTGCAGAACGTCGGCGCCTACGGGTCCGACGTCTCCCAGACGATCGCCGCGGTGCGGACCTGGGATCGGGAACGCAACGCGGTGAAGACCTTCACGAATTCCGAACTCAAATTCGGCTACCGTGACTCCATCCTGAAGCGGACCACCGTGAACGGCTCGCCGCGCTATGTGGTGCTCACCGTGGAATTCCAGCTCCCGCTCGGCCGGATGAGCGCCCCTGTCCGCTACGCCGAACTCGCGCGGACGCTCGGCGTCGAGCAGGGCCGGCGGGCCTACTCCAATGACGTCCGGCGCGAAGTACTGCGGCTCCGGGCGTCCAAGGGCATGGTCTGGGATGCGAACGACCGCGACACGTACTCCACAGGGTCCTTTTTCACGAACCCGATCGTGTCCGAAGAGGTCGCGGCACGGCTGCCGCAGCAGGCCCCGCGCTACCCTGCCGGTGCCGATGGGCTGACCAAGCTTTCGGCGGCCTGGCTGATCGACCAGTCCGGGTTCGCCAAGGGCTTTGGGCTGGACCCGGACAGCGTCTCGGGCGGCCGGGCCTCGCTGTCCACCAAGCACACGCTTGCCATCACCAATCGGGGAGGGGCGAGCGCGGCCGACATGCTGGCCGTTGCGCGCGAGGTGCGCCACGGCGTCGTCGAACGTTTCGGCATTGAACTGCACCCGGAACCGCTGCTGATCGGCGTCGCCCTCTGA
>JBKPBZ010000104.1:0-7963 GCA_046727115.1 Actinomycetota bacterium
CCGCCGCCCAGGGAACGGAAGCCTGCCATGACTTGGGCGGTGATGTCCCGGGAGCGGACGGTCAGGCCCATGACTTCGCCGAAGACGGCGTCGATACGGTGGCCCGGAATGTCGTTCGATGTCACGATCAGCATGCCCAGAGCCTATCCACTTTTGCCGCCCGCGCGGCGGGTGCCCAGCGGCAGCATCCCTGCCGGATTCACAGGAAAGCGAAAGCTGGAAAACAGCTATCTCTGCTGGGGCTGGTGCAGACTGGAGTTGCTCGCGGAGCAGACTTTCCCGGAAGAACTACCACCTTCAAGCGCCGTCACCACTCGGCAGATCCAGGAGACAGCACATGTCACGCACAACCAAAATAACGCTCGGCCTCGGGGCGGCGGCCGTGGCATTGGGCGCCGGGCTCGGAGTCGCCGGGATGGCCTCCGCCACCACGACGCCGACGCCCACCCCGACCCCCAGCTCAAGTGCCCCCGGGAACAGCCCCGCCGACGGCTACGGCATGCGCGGCGGACGCCACGGCCACGGCGGTGCGGGGATCGGCGCCAACGCCAAGGAACTCGCGGCCAAGCTGGGCGTCGACCAGGCCAAGGTCACCGACGCCCTGAAGGCCTTCCGCGAAGCCAACAAGCCGGCCACCCCGCCGGCCGCTGGGCAAAAGCCGGACCGTGCCGCGAGGGAGAAGGCCCTGGCGGCATCCCTGGCGAAATCGCTCGGCATCGATGAGGCCAAGGTCACCGCTGCCCTGGCGGAATTGCGCACCGCCGAGCAGGCCAAGCACGCCGCAGCACTGAAGTCCCGGCTGGACCAGGCCGTCAAGGACGGCACTCTGACCCAGGCGGAAGCGGATGCCGTCACCAAGGCCGCCGAAAAGGGTGTGATCGGCGGCCGCTAGGCCACCGTGTATTCGGGCCACCGTGGGTTCGGACCAAAGGATTCGGACCAACGGATTCGCGCCGAGGTCGAATCGAGCCGTCGGTTAAGCCAGAGAAGTCCCCGGAGGTTCCCGGGGACTTCTCCCGTCAACGCTGGTACTCCTAAACGCGAGCTCGGTAGTTACGCTTTCGCGTCCACCAGTTCGCGCTCGTCCCGTCCTGCCGCGGGAGCTGCGGCAGCGGAGGGATCAACGGCCGTGGTGCCGACGTCGTCGCTGAACGGGTCCCCGTTCCGCGGCGCGTTGTACAGCGTTTCGTCCAGGATGCCCTGGCGCTTGGCCACGATCGCGGGGATCAGGGCCTGCCCGGCCACATTGACGGCGGTGCGGCCCATGTCCAGGATCGGGTCGATGGCCAGCAGGAGGCCGACGCCGGCCAGCGGCAGTCCCAGCGTGGAGAGCGTCAGCGTCAGCATGACGACGGCGCCCGTGGTGCCGGCGGTCGCGGCCGAGCCGAGGACGGACACCAGTGCGATCAGCAGGTACTGGGTGAAGTCGAGCTGGATGCCGAAGAACTGGGCCACAAAGATCGCCGCCACGGCCGGGTAGATCGCAGCGCAGCCGTCCATCTTGGTGGTCGCGCCGAGCGGCACCGCGAAGGAGGCGTAAGCGCGGGGGACGCCCAGGTTCCGCTCGGTCACGCGCTGGGTCAGCGGCAGCGTGCCGATCGAGGAGCGCGAGACGAAGGCCAGCTGCACGGCCGGCCACACGCCGGAGAAGTACTGCCTGACGGACAGCCCGTGGCTGCGGACCAGGGCGGGGTAGACCACGAACAGCACAAGCGCCAGGCCGATGTAGATCGCCACAGTGAATTTGCCGAGCGAGCCGATGGTGTCCCAGCCGTAGACGGCCACGGCGTTGCCGATCAGGCCGACGGTGCCCAGCGGCGCGATCCGGATGATCCACCAGAGGACCTTCTGGATGACGGCGAGGGCGGACGCGTTCAGGGCCAGGAACGGCTCGGCCGCCTTGCCCACTTTGAGCGCGGCGATGCCGACGGCGATCGCGATCACCAGGATCTGGAGGACGTTGAAGCTCACGGCGGTGGCGGCGACGCCGTCGGTGACGGTGGTGCTCGCGCCGAGGCCGAGGAAGTTCTTCGGGAACAGCCCGGTCAGGAAGGCCCACCAGTCACCGGACTTGCCCGCGTACTTGGCGTCCTGGCTGATGCCCGTGCCGGCCCCGGGCTGCAGCAGCACACCCAGGCCGATGCCGATCAGCACGGCAATCAGCGAGGTGATGGCGAACCAAAGCAGCGTGTTCCACGCCAGCCGGGCGGCGTTGGACACGGCGCGCAGGTTGGAGATCGAGCTGACGACGGCGGTGAAGATCAGGGGAACCACGGCGGTCTGCAGCAGCGAGACGTAGCTCGAGCCGATGGTCTGCAGCGTGGTGCCGAGGGCGTTGGGGTTTGCCTTCGTGCTGCCCGTGTACTTGGCCAGCAGGCCAAGGCCCAGGCCGACGATCAGGGCGGCGATGATCTGGAAGCCGAACGAGCCGGCCCATCTGGGCAGCTGGAAGCCGGTCTTTCCAGCGGGTGCGGGGGTGCTTGTCTGAGTGGTCACCGGAACACGCTAGGACCGCCGCCAATAGCATGGCCAACGGATGTTGAGAAATGTTACGCGTCGGTAGTTTTTGCAGAAAGGGTCGAATCCCGTGGATCCGCCGGAAGACTGCCCGATTGTGAAGTTATTCCCGGGCCGAATGTGGCGATTGTCTCGCGGCCGAAGCCACGGTCACGCGAAAGCGCAGTCCGCGGCAATGCTGTTGGGAAACACTGCCGCGAACTGCACTCTCGCACCGGTGGGGGGGCCCACGCCGTCGGGGTTCCCTGACCGAGCTTGCGAGGTTAGGGGGACGGTGGGGACTACCCCAGGAGCGCGCGCCTGAGGGTGTCGAGGCCCACCGAGCCGATATTCAGGGCTTTTGTGTGGAACGCCTTGAGGTCAAAGTCGGGGCGGGCTTCCAGCTCGGCCCGGATCTGCTCCCAGAGCCGCTGGCCCACCTTGTAGGACGGTGCCTGCCCCGGCCAGCCCAGGTAGCGGGTGAACTCGAACTTCAGCTGACCCTCGCTGATCGCGAGGTTCTGCTTCAGGAACTCGTAGCCCTTGTCGGGGGTCCACGTCCCGGAGCCCCAGCGCTCGGGAACCTCAAGTTCCAGGTGCACGCCGATGTCGAACACCACGCGGGCAGCCCGCATGCGCTGCGCATCCAGCATGCCCATGTGGTCGCCCGGATCGCTGAGGTAGCCCAGTTCCTGCATGAGCTTCTCGGCATACAGCGCCCAGCCTTCGCCGTGCCCCGACGTCCAGCAGACGTTCCGGCGCCATTTGTTCAGCAGCTCGCGGCGGTAGGTGGCAGTGGCGACCTGGAGGTGGTGGCCCGGCACGCCCTCGTGGTAAACCGTGGTGGTTTCGGCCCAGGTGGTGAAGGTGTCCTCGCCGGCCGGCACGGACCACCACATCCGGCCCGGACGGCTGAAGTCGTCCGATGGCCCCGTGTAGTAGATGCCGCCTTCATCGGTGGGCGCGATCCGGCACTCCAGCGTCTTCATGACCTCCGGGATGTCGAAGTGGACGCCGGCGAGCTCCGCGACGGCTTTGTCGGAGAGTTCCTGCATCCAGGCCTGGAGGGCGTCGGTGCCTTTGAGCTGGCGGGCGGGATCGTTGTTCAGGATCTCCTTGGCTTCCTCCACGGTGGCGCCGGGCCGGATTTCCCCGGCCACGCGTTCCTGCTCGGCGATGAGACGGTCCAGCTCCTGGACGCCCCATGCGTAGGTCTCCTCCAGGTCCACGGTGGCGCCGAGGAAGTCCCGGGACGCCAGGGCGTAACGGCTGCGGCCCACGGCGTCCTTGGCCGGGGCGACGGGCAGGAGTTCGGACTCGAGGAAACCCGCGAGCCGGGAGTACGCCACCCGGGCAGCCGCCGCGCCGGCGTCGAGCTCTGACTGCAGTTCCGCCGGGAGCGGGCCCTCCGCGGTCTTGGCGCCGGCGGCGAGCTTCGCAAAGAAGCCGTCGTCCGCGGCGTGCTTGGTGGCCTGCTCGATCACGATCGACACCTGGCGGGCCGCGGCCACCTTGCCGTCCTGCATCGCCGACCGCAACGACTCGATGTAGCCGTCGATCGCGGCGGGGACATTGTGGGCCCGGCCCGCGATGTGTTCCCACTGTTCGGCGGTGTCCGTGGGCATGAGGTCAAAGATCGCGCGGATGTCTTGGGATGGGGACGCGATGTTGTTCAGATCGGCCGTGTGCCAGCCCGATTCGTGGATTTCCAGCTGCAGGCCCAGCCGTTCCTGCATGGCATCGAGCGTGACGGCGTCGACGTCGTCAACCGGCTCCAGCCCGTCCAGCGCGGCCAGTGCCTCGCGCGCGGCGACCGCGAATTCCTCGTGGCCGGAGGGGGAGAAGTCCTGGTACTCGGTCTCGTGCCCGGGCAGGCCGAGCTCGGTGGCGAAGCTCGGGTTCAACCGGATCAGGGTGTCCGTGTAGGCGTCGGCGACGGCGTCAATGGCCGTCTGCTGGCGGGCGGGGGCAGTGTTGTCTGAGGCAATCGTTTCGGTAGTCACCCGACGAGACTAGCCCGGCCGCGGTGGTTATGAAAGAGTCACTGAACTTTTTTCGGGGCCGGTCCGGGACAGGCCGCCGCCCGGCCGAGGGCCCTCAGCCGAGGCTGCGGCGCCAGGCTTCCGGGCCGGGCCTGGGAGCCAGCCGAAGCTGCTGCCGGCGGACCCAGTGCCGGACGCCGGGGCTTTCCGGTGCCGCCTGCTGGCTCTGACCCAGGGACAGCACGACGGCGGTCAGCGCCGCCAGCTCTTCCGGCGTCGGCTCGCCCTTGACCACCGAGAGAAGCGGCGAGTCGGGGCCGGCGGCGGCGGGGACGTGCAGGGTTAGGGGCCCGGCCTGAGCTTGCGAAGGTTGGGAGCCGGTGGATGGGCCCACGCCGGCGAGTGGCCCGGCCTGAGCTTGCGAAGGTTGGGAGCCGGTGGGGATCACAGCGGGATGTTCCCGTGCTTCTTGGCGGGCAGGGCGGCCCGCTTGTCCCGGAGGGCGCGCAGGCCCTTGATGATCTGCACCCGGGTCTCGGACGGTGCGATGACGGCGTCCACGTAGCCGAGCTGGGCGGCCTGGTAGGGGTTGAGCAGCTCTTCCTCGTACTGCCGGATCACCTCGGCGCGCTTTGCCTCGACGTCGCCGCCGTTCTCTGCCACGGCGGCGAGCTCGCGGCGGTACAGGATGTTGACGGCGCCCTGGGCGCCCATGACGCCGATCTGGGCGGTGGGCCAGGCGACATTGAGGTCCGCGCCCAGCTTCTTGGAGCCCATCACGATGTAGGCCCCGCCGTAGGCCTTGCGGGTGATCACGGTCAGCTTCGGCACAGTGGCCTCGGCGTAGGCGTAGAGCAGCTTCGCGCCGCGGCGGATGATGCCCTGGAACTCCTGGTCCTTGCCCGGCAGGAAGCCCGGGACATCCACCAGCGTGATGATGGGGATGTTGAAGGCGTCGCAGTGCCGGACGAAGCGGGCGGCCTTTTCCGACGCCGCGATGTCCAGGGTGCCGGCGAACTGCATGGGCTGGTTGGCCACGATGCCCACCGTGTGGCCCTCCACCCGGCCGTAACCGATGATCACGTTCGGGGCGTAGAGGGACTGCATCTCCAGGAAGTGCGCGTCGTCGACAATCTGCTCGATGACCTTGCGCATGTCGTACGGCTGGTTGGCCGAGTCCGGGATCAGCGCATCCAGGGCGAGGTCGTCGTCGTCGATCTCCAGCTCCTGGGAGTGCTCCAGCACCGGGGCCTCGGCGAGGTTATTGGAGGGCAGGAAGTCGAGCAGTTCGCGGACGAACTCGACCGCGTCGGCCTCGTCGGAGGCCAGGTACGTCGAGGTGCCGGTGTTGGCGTTGTGCTGGCGGGCGCCGCCGAGGGTTTCCATGTCCACGTCTTCGCCGGTGACGGTCTTGATGACATCCGGGCCGGTGATGAACATGTGGGAGGTCTTGTCCACCATGACCACGTAGTCGGTCAGGGCAGGGGAGTAGGCGGCGCCGCCGGCGGAGGGGCCCATGATGAGGGAGATCTGCGGGACGACGCCGGAGGCGTGGACGTTGTTGCGGAAGATGTCCGCGAACATGGCCAGGGAGGCGACGCCCTCCTGGATGCGGGCTCCGCCGCCGTCGAGGATGCCGACCACGGGGCAGCCGTTGCGCAGCGCGAATTCCTGGACCTTGACAATCTTCTCGCCGTTGACCTGGCTGAGTGAGCCGCCGTAGACGGAGAAATCCTGGCTGTAGACGGCGACCGGGCGGCCGTCCACAGTGCCGTAGCCGGAGACGAGGCCGTCGCCGAGGGGCTTCTTCTTCTCCATGCCGAACGCGGTGGAGCGGTGCACGGCCAGCGCGTCGAACTCGACGAACGAGCCGGCGTCCAGCAGCAGGTCGATGCGCTCGCGGGCGGTGTTCTTGCCGCGCGCATGCTGCTTGGCGATCGCTTCCGGGCCGGAGGGCTGCTCGGCACGGGCCTGGCGGTCGCGGAAATCTGCAATCTTTCCCGCAGTCGTGGTCAGATCGTGGCTCATCAAGTGTCTCCGGCTCTGTCGCTGGTCGTTCGGTCGCTGTAACTCGCTGGCCCTGGTCAGTGGGCGCTTTAGCTGGAATGCACAAAAGCAAGGCCTCGATGGCAAGTCTAGTGACGCCATCGGCCAACGCGGCTGTAGAAAACCTACAATTTTCGTTCCCTCTCCCGCCGTGACCGCTAAAGATGTTCGTGGCCGGCTCGGCCCAGCCCCGGCGCTGCGCTCCTTCCCTGTTGCTTCCGGGCGGCCCGGAGTCGGCCCGCGGATTTCCGGGGAGCGGCAGCGTTTCGTGGCGCCAAAGAGGAGAGCAACCGGGCAGGAGCGTCGGCAGTTTCTTGTTACCCGTCAGTAACATCGGTCCGCTAGAGTGATTGGCATGACTTCTAGCAATGATGCTTCCGGCGCCGCCGCAGGGCCCTACCAGGCCGCCGGTTCCCTCCAGGGCCGCACTGTCCTCATCTCCGGGGGCAGCCGCGGCATCGGCCTGGCCATCGCGCTCCGCGCTGCCCGGGACGGAGCCAACATCGTCCTGATGGCCAAGACCGGGCAGCCGCACGCCAGGCTCGAGGGCACCGTCTACACCGCCGCCGAAGGGATCGAGGCCGCCGGCGGCCAGGCGTTGCCGCTGGTCGGCGACGTGCGCAACGACGCCGACGTCGCCGGCGCTGTCGGCGCCGCCGTGGACCGCTTTGGCGGGATCGACGTCGTCATTAACAACGCTTCCGCGATCGACCTCTCCACGACCGACGACGTGGACATGAAGCGCTACGACCTCATGCAGGACATCAACGTCCGCGGCACCTTCCTGTTCTCGAAGCTGGCGCTGCCGGCCCTGCGGGCTTCCGAGGCCGGCCACATCCTCACGCTCTCCCCGCCGCTGAACCTGGACCCCAAGTGGGCCGGGATGCACCTGGCTTACACCATGGCCAAATACGGCATGAGCCTGACCACGCTGGGGCTGGCCGAGGAGCTCAAGGCCGATGGCGTCAGTGTGAACTCGCTCTGGCCGTGCACCTTGATCGACACCGCCGCGATCCGCAACATGCCCGGCGGCGACGCGATCGTCAAGGGCGCCCGCAGCCCCGAGATCATGGCCGACGCCGCCCACGCCGTGCTGACCGGCAGCAACGCCGTCCCCGCACACGGGAGCCGGAGCGGAAACTTCTACACCGATGAAGAGGTTCTAGCGGCGGCAGGGGTGACGGACTTCAGCCCGTACAGCCTCGGCGCGCCGGAGGACCAGCTGGTGCCGGACATCTTCCTCTGAACTTGCTGAGTGTTTCCCGGCCGCTGGCCCTGCGGAAATTCCCCACCTTTGGGGATCCGACGCCGAAAATCCCCGGCAAGTCCGGCCGACCCGCCGGACTTGCCGGCCAAAGGTGGGGAGTTTCGGCGGAGTTTGAGTCAACAGGGGCGGGAGCCCCGGTGCGCTTTCCTCGGTAGGATTCAAGCATGGAAGC
>JBKPBZ010000105.1:0-11803 GCA_046727115.1 Actinomycetota bacterium
CATGGTCCGGGCGACGCCCATTTCGCGGTAGGTGGGAAAGACGAAGTCCCGCGAGGTGTCCACGGCGTAGCCGCTGCCCACCTGGGCCGCTTCCTGGCCGAGTTCGGGGGCGTAGCCGGGGATGATGCCCTGCCGCTGCCAGGCGATGGCCGAGGTGTCGAGGTGCCGGACGGCCACCATCAGCGAATAGAGCTCGCGGAGCTCGTCGGCAGTGAGCGGCGCCGCAGCGCCGCCGGAAGCCACGGGAAGAAGTGTGTCCATGCCTGTGACCCTAGTCACCGGCGGCGGGGTGGGCAATCAGCCTAGTTTGGGGTGCCCAGACTGCACACCTTTGCCGTCCCTGCCGCCGGTGAGCTTGGCAATTTGTCTAGCGTGCCTGCTGGTCGGCCTCTACGCCGGCGCGGCGGTTGCCGGTGATCCGGGCGCCGATCCAGCACGCCGCGGCGATGCCGGCCACCAGCACCAGGGTGCTGAACAGCTGCTTGCTGCTGTCCGGGCTGCTGAAGCCGACGGCGAAGATCAGGGCCAGGAGCACCAGCCCGAAGATCGTCAGGCCGGGGAAGCCCTTCATCCGCAGCGGCAGCGCGGTGCCGTCGCGGTCCGCCCGGCGGCGCAGGATCAGCTGGGACACCAGGGCCGAGCCCCACACCACGAGGCACGTGGAGCCGACAAGCTGGAACAGGGCCGGCAGGATCTGGTCAGGGAAGAGCAGTTCCAGGACGGCGGCCAGGAAGCCGAAGGCGACGGAGACGCTGACGGCCAGCACCGGGACCCGGGACTTGTTGAGCTTCGAGAGGAACCTGGGGGCTTCGCCGCGCTCAGAGAGCGAGTACACCATGCGGGACGCGCCGTAGAGGTTGGCGTTCAGGGCGGACAGCAGCGCGATGACGGCCACCAGGGTGATCGCGGCGCCCGCGCCCGGGATCCGGGCGACGTCGAGGACGCCGGCGAAGGGGGACTTCAGGGCCGCAGAGGTTGAGGGAAGGACGGCCGCGATGACGAAAACCGAGCCGATGTAGAACACGAGGATCCGCCAGACCACGGTGCGGATCGCCTGGGCGACGCTGCGCTCCGGGTTCTCCGTCTCGGCCGCGGCCACGCTGACAATCTCAGTGCCGCCGAAGGCGAAGATTACGACGAAGAGCGCGGTGGCGATGCCGCCCAGGCCTGCCGGGGCGAAGCCGGAAGTGAAGTTGCCAAGGCCGGGGGACGGGACGTCCGGCAGCCAGCCCAGCAGCAGGGCCGCGCCGATGGCGAGGAAGATCACGATCGCGGCCACCTTGAGGATGGCGAACCAGAACTCGAACTCGCCGAAGTTCTTCACGCCCGCCAGGTTGATGGCGGTGAACAGGGCCATGAAGATCAGGGACAGTGCCCAGACGGGGATGACCGGCCACACCGTGAACAGGAGCCCGGCCGCACCGAGGGCCTCGGCGGCGATGACCACCACGAGCTGCAGCCACCAGAGCCAGCCGACCGTCGCCCCCGCGGTCTTGCCCATGGCTTTTTGCGTGTAGACGGAGAAGGCGCCGCTGTTGGGGTTGGCCGCGGCCATCTCGCCGAGCGCCCACATCACCAGGATGATCAGGGTTCCGGCAACCAGGTAGGAGATCAGCACGGCCGGTCCCGCCGCCTGGATTCCTGCCCCGGAGCCGAGGAACAGACCGGCGCCGATCGCGCTGCCCAGTCCCATCATGGTCAACTGGCGTGGCTTCATGCTGTGCCCCAGGCTCGGGGCGGGGACCGCGGTGGGTAGCGTCGCGGTGGACTTCATTGTCATGGCGAACCTTCGTGTGGTTTGGATCTGTGCGTCCTTATGGGACCTACTGAATTTACCGTCTTTGGGCCGGCGCCACGGATCGCCGGGACGCCCGCGCCGTGAGAGCATGGTGGCAGTTTGCTCACTGAATCGGGGCATTGGCGGCGTTTTGTTCAACCCGGGCCGCTTGGAAAGGAAAAATCCATGGACATTGATCCGCTGGATGCAAAGATTGTCCGATTTTTCACGGATTCTCCCCGGGCCTCGGTCCTGGAGGCTTCCCGGGTGCTGAAGGTTGCCCGCGCCACGGTGCAGTCGCGGCTGGACCGGATGCAGGACGCCGGCGTGATCGGCTCATGGGTGCCGCACCCGGATCCTGCGCACTTCGGCTTCCCGGTGGTGGCGTTCTGTTCCCTCACGATCAACCAGGATCTCGGGCACGACGCCGTCGTGGAAGCCCTGGCGCGGATCCCCGAACTGATCGAGATCCACACCGTCTCCGGGAGTTCGGACCTCATGGCCCGCATCGCCGCGCGCTCCAATTCGGATCTCCAGCGCGTCCTCGATGCCATGATCGCCACCAGGACGATCCTGCGGTCCTCGTCCGTGATCGTGCTCAACACGCACTTCCAGGGCCGCACCCTGCCGCTGCTCGAAGCCGCGGCCGCCAGCAAGTGACAGGCCAGCAAGTGACAGGCCGGCAAGTGCCAGGCCGGGCCGGTGAGCCCGGGCAGGGAAGCCCGGCCCGGGGAGGGGCTAGAGGACGCTCAGGCCGTCGGGCAGGCCGGTCCGGCCGGTGAGCAAGAGCAGCAACTCACCGGCGGCAGGCAACCGGGAGCCGATGGCGCCGGCGAGCTCCAGGGAGGCCGCGACCGCCGGGGCCAGGGAGGCGGGCGGCGGGAGCCCCAGGGCGCGCGCCAAATCCAGGGTGTGCACGGCCAGTTCAAAGGTCCGGGTCGGCAGGTAGTCGACGAGCGTCATGGCCCCGGCGGGGGTGGCCACCAGGGCATCGTCCGGCGTGTTCCGGACGAGGTCCGTGACGCGTTGGACCAGCCCCCGCACCGCTGCGGCCGGGTCCTCGCCCAGCGCTTCCCCGGTTTCCCTGCCTCGCTGGGCGATCGCGTCCGGCGAGGTGGCGCCGCGGACGGCCAGGAAGTATTCCACCGGACCCGCCACCCGCTCCCCGGTGGCCGGGGTGGCGAGATAAGTCTCCACGGTTGTCAGGGCGCGGCTCGTGTGGCCGGTCAGCGCCCGGACATCCCATTCACCCAGCGCCGGCAGCGACCACGCCCGGTCCGGAACCTGTCCGGCGAGCTCCAGGAATGCCTGGGCCGCCCGCACGTAACGGCCCCTGACCGCTTCTGCGTCCCTATCGTGTGTGTCCCTATCGTGTGCGTCCTCCGGGTCCATATCTTCTCCGTCCATAGCCCCGATTGTTACCGTTGCCGGCTGCCGCGGACAAGCCCCGACCAAGCCCCAACCAAGCGCGGGGGTGCCGCGGGACCGCCCCCGGGTCCGCAATTGTGCCCGCCCAGGTGACCTGAAACATTTTGCGCCCGCCCCCCGCGGCCGTATCATTAGTTCTAGTCAATTTGACTATAACTAATCCGGCGGTCGGGCCGGATCCGTCCGGGCAGTCCACCGCTGGACCCGCCCGGGACCTCGGAGGGCGGGTGGATCACCGTTTACACCACAGCAGCCAACGTCTCGGAGCGCCAGACCGCTCCGCCGTCGTTGGCCATCTCCACCGTGATCTTTGCACTGCGCCCCAGCGAGAAGTCCGGACGGCCCACGCTGTGGATCCCGCTGGTGCGCCGGATCCGCGAACCGTTCAAGGGCCTCTGGGCACTGCCCGGCGGCCCGCTCACCCACTCCGAGTCCCTCCAGGACGCCGCATCGCGGAACCTGCGCGAGACGACGGGGCTGGCCCCGAACTACCTCGAACAGCTCTACGCCTTCGGCGGGCTGCACCGCTCGCCCACCCAGCGCGTCGTCTCGATTGTGTACTGGGCGCTCGTCCAGCCCACGGAGGCCGCGCTCGCCGACGAATCCGAAAACGTGCGCTGGTTCCGCGCCGACCGGCTCGGCGAGCTGGCCTTCGACCACAACGCGATCATCGACTACGCCCTGTGGCGGCTGCGCAACAAGATGGCCTACGGATCCATCGCCTACCACCTGCTGGGCGAGTACTTCACCCTCGCCCAGGTCCGGGAGGTCTACGAGGCCGTCCTGGACCGGCAACTCGATCCCGCCAACTTCCGCCGGCAGGTCAAGGCCACGCCGGAAATCGAAGAAACCGATCAGTACCTGCAGGGCGGCAAGCACCGCCCGCCACGCCTCTACCGCTTTACCGGCCGCCCAGGCCTTGACCCAGATAACAGGAGCACACCATGAGCAGCGTCAACACGGCAATCCAGCTGATCACGCGCGAGCAGGCCACCACCATGACGGGGGCCGCGGCCGCCTCCACCTGCAGCCCTGCCCTGGCCCGCGGGCCCTGGGACTACGACCTCGCCGAGGCCCTCGCCGGAGTGCCCGCGTACGGACCGGGCGCCTCCTCCGCCGACGTCGCACCGGTTTCGACTCCCCGGCAGGGCCAGCTCCCGGAGGAGTACAAGCTCGCCAGCGACGCCGAACTCGACGCCCGGATCCGCGCCGCCAAAGCGGCACTGGGGGACCGCGCCGTCGTGCTGGGGCATTTCTACCAGCGCGACGAGGTGATCGAATATGCCGACTTTGTGGGCGATTCCTTCCAGCTCGCCAACGCGGCCCTGACCCGGCCGGACGCTGAGGCGATCATCTTCTGCGGCGTGCACTTCATGGCCGAGACCGCTGACATCCTGTCCCGGCCGGACCAGGCCGTGATCCTGCCCAACCTCGCCGCGGGCTGCTCCATGGCGGACATGGCGGACATCGACTCGGTCACCGAGTGCTGGGAACAGCTCGAGGAGGTCTTCGGCACGGAGCCCGACGCCGACGGCCGGGTCCCGGTCATCCCGGTCACCTACATGAACTCCTCCGCAGCCCTGAAGGGCTTCTGCGGCGAGCGCGGCGGGATCGTCTGCACGTCCTCGAACGCCGCGACGGTGCTGGAGTGGGCGTTTGAGCGCGGCCAGCGGGTGCTGTTCTTCCCGGACCAGCACCTGGGCCGCAACACTGCCAAGGCCATGGGGGTGCCGCTGGAGCAGATGCCGATGTGGAACCCGCGCAAGGATCTCGGCGGCAACGACGAACAGGCCCTGCTCGATTCCCGGGTGATCCTGTGGCACGGCTTCTGCTCGGTCCACAAGCGCTTCAACGTGGGCCAGATCGAGAAGGCCCGCGCCGAGTTCCCCGGAGTGCAGGTGATCGTGCACCCTGAATGCCCCATGGAGGTCGTGGACGCCGCTGATTCCGCCGGCTCCACCGACTTCATCAAGAAGGCCATCGCCGCGGCCACGGAACCCACCACGTTTGCGATCGGCACCGAGATCAACATGGTGAACCGTCTCGCCGCGGAATACCCGCAGCACACCATCTTCTGCCTGGACCCGGTGATTTGCCCCTGCTCCACCATGTACCGCATCCACCCCGGCTACCTGGCCTGGGTCCTGGAGGCGCTCGTCCGCGGCGAGGTGCTCAACCGCATCACCGTGGACGGGGGCGTCGCCGCCCCGGCTAAGGTGGCGCTGGAACGCATGCTGGCGGCGCGGCCGTGACCAGGCGGCTCGTGATTGTCGGCAGCGGGGTTGCGGGGCTCTACGCCGCGCTGCTCGCGACCGACGCCGCCACCGCCGGCGGCCGTGACATCGAGGTGGTCCTCCTGAGCAAGGGGACGCTGGAGCAGAGCAACACCTTCTACGCCCAGGGCGGCGTCTCCGCCGTGCTGGCACCGGAGGATGCCGCCCCCGGGGACTCCGTGGCGGCGCACATCGCGGACACGCTCGCCGCCGGTGCAGGGCTGAACGACGCCGAGGCAGTCCGCGTCCTGTGCACCGAGGCCGTCCGGGACATCGCCGGCCTGGCCCGCTACGGCGTGCATTTCGACGCCGGTCCCGACGGCGGGCCCGCCCTGGGCCTGGAAGCGGCACATTCGGCGCCGCGCATCCTGCACGCCGGCGGGGACGCCACAGGCGCCTGCATCGCCCGCGGGCTCGTCGCCGCCGTCCTGGAACGCGCCGTCCTGGAACGCGCGGTCCTGGGTCGTGCTGCCCACGGCCGGCTCCGGGTGGAGACCAGCGCCTTCGTCACCGACCTCCTGACCGACGTCCGCCCGGATGCCCTGTCACAGCACGGCGCCACGCCCCCGACGCCGGCCCGGGTCACCGGCGTGGCCTACCTGGCCGCCGGCCGGCCCCAGCAGCTGGCGGCCGACGCCGTCCTGCTCGCCACCGGCGGTGCCGGCCGGCTGTTTGCCCGCACCAGCAATCCCTCCGTCGCGACAGCCGACGGGCTGGCCCTGGCGTGGCGTGCCGGCGCCGCCGTGCGGGACCTCGAGTTCTTCCAGTTCCACCCCACCACCCTTGCCGCCGACGAGGTCCCGGGCGGGCCGCCGGCCCTGCTCATCTCCGAAGCGGTCCGCGGCGAGGGAGCGGTGCTGCTGGACTCCGCGGGGTACCGCTTCATGCCGGACTACCACCCCGACGCCGAGCTGGCCCCCCGCGATGTCGTCTCCCGCAGCATCGCCCTGCACCTTGCCGCCACCGGGGCCGCGCCGGACAGCCCGGTCTACCTGGACGCCCGAGGCATCGAGGCAGACCGGGGGGCCGGCTTCCTGGCCCGCCGGTTCCCGACCATCACGGCAGCCACCCTCGCCGCCGGCTATGACTGGACCGCAGAAACGGTCCCCGTGTCCCCGGCCGCGCACTATTGGATGGGCGGCGTGTGCACCGACCTGCGGGGCCGCACGTCCGTTCCCGGCCTGTACGCCGCCGGCGAGGTCGCCCGCACCGGGGCGCAGGGGGCCAACCGGCTGGCGAGCAACTCGCTGCTGGAGGGCCTCGTGTTCGGCCGCCGCGCGGTCGAGGACTTCCTGGACGCACCCGTGCCGGACACGGCCTGGCTCTCGCCGGCACGCGGGGACGTCCATCCCGGCGGCCTGGTGCCGCCCGCGGCAGCCGTTGCCCCAAAGACAGGCGCCGCCGACGCATCGGACGTTCCGTTCAGCCGCGCGAGGCTGGGGAGGCTCATGACCGCGGCCGCGGGAGTCACCCGCACGGGCACCGACCTCGACGCCGCCGCGCTCCAGCTGGCGCAGTGGGCCGCCGGCTTTGAAGCCGCCGACTTTATAGCAGAGGCCCGGGCCGGGCTGGGCCAGGCCGCCCACGAGGACCGCAACCTGCTGCAGGCCGCTGAGCTGCTCGTGGCCGCGGCAAGGCAGCGCACGCATTCCGTCGGCGCACACTACCGGGCAGACACTGCCGGCGCCGCGCGCTCCGCGGTGCTGATTGCCCCCGCACGCTCCACATCGACGGCCGGTAAGTCCGGCCACCGGCATGCCTCCGCATCCCGCCCGAAGCAAAGGATCTCGTCATGACAGCACCCGCAGCCACCGCTCCACGCACCACAGCACAGCCGGCGCTCGCCGGGAGCCTGCCCGAGACCGCCGTCCTGGCCGTCCTCCGCACGGCGTTGCAGGAGGACGCCCCGTACGGGGACATCACCTCGCAGGTGCTCATCCCCGCACAGGCGCGGGCGACGGCAGTGCTCAATGCCCGCGTCCCCGGCGTTTTCAGCGGCGGGGAGGTCTTCGCCGCGGCGATGCAGCTGACCGACCCGGGCGCCGTCGTCGAACTGCTGGTCAACGACGGCGAGGCCTTCGCCGCCGGAACCGCCCTGGCGCGCGTGAGCGGGAACGCCCGCGCCGTGCTGCTGGCCGAACGCGTCGGCCTGAACCTGGTCCAGCGGATGAGCGCCATCGCCTCCAGGACCGCCGAGTTCGTGGCGCTCGTGGACGGCACCGGGGCGCGGATCACCGACACCCGGAAGACGACGCCGGGGCTGCGGGTGCTGGAACGCTATGCCGTGCGTTGCGGCGGCGGCGCCAACCACCGCTTTAGCCTGTCCGACGCCGTCCTGGCCAAGGACAACCACCTGGCCGTCCTCACCGGCGGTGATCCGGCGAAGCTGACCGAGGTGCTGCGCGCCGCCAAGGCCCAGCTTGGCCACACAACGCACTTCGAGGTGGAAGTGGACACCATGGAGCAGATCGAGCCGGTACTTGCCGCCGGGGTGGACACCATCATGCTGGACAACTTCTCCCTGGCCGAGCTCGTGGCCGGCGTCGAGCTGGTGGGCGGCAGGGCCCGGGTCGAAGCCAGCGGCAACGTCAACCTCGCCACCGTGGCGGACATCGCGGCCACGGGCGTGGACGTCATCTCGATCGGGGCGCTGACCCACAGCGTCACGGCCCTGGACCTCGGCCTGGACATCGAGCTTGATGTCGAGCCCGTTCCTGCCCCGGAACAGACGGCCGGCTGAGGCGCACCGTGATCTTCCTCGACGCCGCGGCCACCACCCCGGTCCGCCGCGAGGTGCTGGAGGCCATGTGGCCCTACCTCACGGGCGAGTTCGGCAACCCGTCAAGCCATCACTCCCTGGGGGATGCGGCCGCCACGGCGCTCGCCGGGGCCCGCGCCGCAACCGCCAAGTCCCTGGGCTGCCGCCCCGGGGAAGTCGTCTTCACCTCCGGCGGCACGGAAGCGGACAACCTCGCCGTCAAGGGCATCGCCCTGGCCCGGCGCGCCGCCGACCCGAGCCTGGACCGGCTGGCGATCAGCGCCGTCGAGCACCCCGCCGTGGAAGAATCCGCCAGGTACCTCGAACGGGTCCACGGCTTCAACGTCGACGTGATCCCCGTGGACCGCTTCGGGCAGGTGACGGAAAAGGCGCTGGCTGCGGTGCTGCAGCCCGGGACGGCCCTGGTCAGCATCATGTACGCCAACAACGAGGTCGGCACGGTCCAGCCCATCGGCCGGCTCGCGGCGCTGGCCCGCGCCCACGCAGTCCCGTTCCACACCGACGCCGTTCAGGCCGCCGGCTGGCTGCCGCTGGACACCGGCGCACTGGGCGTGGACGCGCTGAGCCTTTCCGGCCACAAGCTGGGCGCACCCAAGGGCAGCGGCGCGCTGTTTGTGCGTGGACGGCTCCGGGTTGAACCGCTGGTCCACGGCGGCGGGCAGGAGCGCGGCCGCCGCTCGGGAACGGAAAACGTCGCCGGGGCCGTGGCGCTGGCGACGGCCCTGACGCTGCCCCGGGAACCGGCCGGGCGCACCGCTGCCCTTCGCGACGGGTTCATTGACGCCGTGCTGGCCGGTGTTCCCGGTGCGCTGCTCACCGGACATCCCACCGAGCGGCTGCCCTCGGTGGCCTCCTTCTGCTTCCCGGGGACCAGCGGCGAGTCCGTGCTGCTGGAACTCGAACGCCAGGGCATTATCTGCTCCAGCGGTTCCGCGTGTGCCGCGGGTTCGGATGCGCCCTCGCCCGTGCTGCTGGCCATGGGCATCGAGCCCGAGGTCGCCCAGACAGCGGTGCGGTTCAGCTTCGACTCGACCGTCACGGCAGCGCAGCTGCAGGAGGCGGCGGCCGCGGTCCGCACCGCCGTCGGCAGCGTCCGCTCCCTCGGCACCCCTTCCACCGGTTGAGCTTTCAGTAAATGTCCTTAACCGGCACCGATAGCCGCCCCAACTGATAGCGCAACCGGGTTTGGGGCTTTTGTTGCGGCTAGCGGTGGCGGGCGCGGCGGAAGATCCAGTGCCGCAGCATCGTGAACCGCACGGCAGTGGCGGCGAAACCGGAGAGGGTGGTGGTCCACAACTCCTCGGCCACGGTGGCATCCGGGTTGACCCAGTGCAGGACGGCCAGGCTGCCGCCGGTGATCAGCAGCGCGACGAGGATCACGATCAGTCCGTTGAGGTGGTCGCGCTTCATCCGGCGGGTTTCGGTGATCTTGAACGTCAGGCGCCGGTTCAGGGCCGTATTCATGAACGATGTCAGGATCAGGGCCGCCGCGTTGGCAGGCTGGGCCCCGAGCCAGGGACGGGACAGGGCGTACAAGGCCAAGGATGTCAGGGTACAGATAATCCCGACGCCGGTGAACCGGATGAGCTGGCGGACCACGGGGTAGCGGAGGACTCCGCGGTGGCGGCGGGAACTCTGCCCGCGGACGACGGCGGCGGCAGGAGCCTGCTGTTCGAGCTGGGACTCCATCCGCTCAGTACAGCTCGCCCACGGGGATTTCCACGGCCAGCCGGTTCTCCGGGCCCGCAAGCGGACATGCCCAGGCTTCGTTGTACGCGCAGGAGGGGTTGTAGGCGAAATTGAAGTCCAGGATGAATTCGGCCTGCGGACCGGAACCCCGCACGCCGTGGAAAGCCCCCTTGATGGTGTCCAGGAGGTAGCGTCCGGCGCCGTAACTGCCGCCGGGCTGGCCGGCGGTGGCATCGCGGAACGGCACGAAGATGCCGCCGCCGTAGCCCCTGAGTTTCCAGACCGCGAGCTGTCCCATCTCGGGAAGGTCAAAGGTGCCCAGCCGCACAAACCGGACCAGGCCGTCAGTCCCGGTCTCCACATTCATCTCCCGGCCTGCGCCCTCGAGGGTCAGCGGGACGTGGAAACGGTAGATCGGATCGTAGTCCGCCGTCTTCAGGCCGCCGAAGCTGGCCTTGGCCTCGGCCGTCAGCGCCGAGGCCGGGTGCGTGCCGAACATGCGGTCCCGCTCCTGGCGCCAGTAGGAATGGGCCTCCGCCGGGCTGTCCGCGGCAATTTTCCGCGTGGTGGCATAGAGGGCAAAGGTCCGCAGCCGCCAGTCAGCGATATCGAGCGCCGACATGCCTGCCACGTCGCCCTGGTCCCCAAAGTGCGTTCCGTCAAAGTCATGTTCGGCCATGCCCCCAGCGTATCCGCTTTCGCGAGGCCGAAATTTGTGCGCCGAAAATTGTGCCCCAGGCTCCGGCCCGGACCCGCGCGCCGAATAGCCGTTCCGGCGAGCCGTCCACCCTTAGACTTTCGCCCATGCGCAACCCCCTGCAGAACGAGGCCGCCGGCACTACCCGCAAGAGCGCCGGGGACACACCTGGCAGTACCGGCGACGCGCCGGGCAGTGCCGGGCGCGCGGCAGCGTCACTGGCGGAGCTCGTGACGTACCGGACGGTGTCCCGCCGAGGCTCTTCCGGAGCCGAGGACTCCTCGGCGGAGGACGGCGTGGAGACAGACCAGTTCGAGGCCTTCATCGCCGCACTGCCCCGGCTGTATCCGGCGGTCCATGCCGCGCTGGAGCTGGAGCGCGTCAACGGCCATGCCCTCCTGTACCGCTGGCCAGGCAGCGCCTTGGCGGAGGACCCAGCGGCCACGCAGCGCGCGTCAGTGCTGATGGCGCACTACGACGTCGTCCCGGCCGCCGACCCGGGGGAGTGGACCCAGGCCCCGTTCTCCGGCCACAACGATGGCACCTTCCTGTGGGGCCGCGGGACACTCGATGACAAGGGCCAGCTCGTGGCCATCCTGGAGGCCGCCGAGAGCCTGCTCCGGGCCGGGTATGCGCCCGCGCACGATCTCTACTTCTCGTTCGGCAACAACGAGGAGACAGCCGGCAACAGCGCGGCGGCCGCCGCGGAGCTGCTGGCCGGCCGCGGCGTGAAGCCCTGGCTCGTGCTGGACGAGGGCGGTGCCGTCGCGGGCGGTGCCTTTCCGGGCGTGAGCAGGCCGGCCGCCGTCGTCGGCGTGGCCGAAAAGGGAATCCTGGACGTGGAACTGCTGACCCGGGACCCCGGGGGACACGCCTCCACGCCGCCGCGGATGGGGGCGACAGCGCGGCTTGCCCGCGCCATCACCCGGATTGAACGCAGCCCGTTCCCGCAGTCACTGCCGGAGGTGACCGCGGAGATGCTGCGCCGCTTCGGCCCGCACACGCCCCCGCCGCTGCGGGCCGTATTCGCCAACGTGGCACTGCTCCGGGCGCCGATCACCTGGCTCTTTGGCCGGCTCGGCAACGAGACCAACGCGATGACCCGAACCACCGTGGCCATCACCACCCTCGAAGGCAGCTCCGGGGCGAACGTCCTCGCC
>JBKPBZ010000106.1:0-7864 GCA_046727115.1 Actinomycetota bacterium
CCGGCAGCGGGAGCGCTGTCGGCTGACTGCTTCGGCAACCCCAGCAGGTCGGCGGCCTGGTCGTTGTACATGACCACTTTGCCCTGCGGGTCGATGAGGATCACGCCCTCACGCACCGAATGCAGCACTGATTCGTAGTACGCGAAGAGCTGGCCCAGCTGCTCCGGTCCCCAGCCGCGGGTCACCCGGCGCAGGTACCGCCCCAGGAGCCAGGATGCCAGCGAACCAGCTGCCAGCAGCGCCAGGGCAATGGCCAGCACCGCCGGCAGCCTGCCGGAGACCGCCACATCTACCGTCCGGACCGTCACGCCCGCGGCCACGAGCGCCCGCACTTTCCCGTCCGCGTCCTTGACCGGGGCGATGGTGCGCACGGACGGGCCGAGGGTGCCGGCCGTGACCTCCGTGAACACCTGGCCGTTGAGGGCGGCGTCGATGGAACCGATATACGGTTTGCCCAGTTCCTCAGTGCGCGGATGGGTCCACCGCGTCCGGTCCGGGGCCATGATCGTGACGAAATCCGCGCCGGCGTCGTTCATGACTTTCAAGGCATACGGCTGAAGCAGGGCTGACGGGTCGGCGGCGCTCGCCGCCCGCAGGACGAAGGGAGCATCGGCCACCGTGGTGGCAATGCCTGCCATCCGGCGTCCGGCCTCGTCGTAGGCGTGATCGCGCGCGTCGACGAACGCGGCAGTGCCCACGACGGCCGTCAGCGCCACGACGAACAGCAGATGGGCCACAAACAGCCTGCGGGCGATGCTCCAGCGGTGGATCATCAACACCTTCCATGACCAATATGAACGCAAGGGTGATGCGCGTCACCTTGTCCTCAATGATGGGGGTACACGCAAGAACGGACAGTGAACGGACCACAGAGTGGGCCTCACCAAAGTCCAGCCTATCCAAGGAGAACACCATGGCCTCTCAACGAGGAGAGTCGGCAGCACCGGCCGCAACGCTGGCCAAGAAGCGCAAGGGACTGGACAAGTCCCACTACCTCTACATTGCAGTCATCGTCGCCGTCATCGCAGGTGCCGTCATCGGCCTGATGTTCCCCGAGGTCGGCAAATCCCTCAAGCCGCTGGGCGACGGCTTCATCAAACTCATCAAGATGATGATCGCGCCGGTGATCTTCTGCACGATCGTGCTGGGCATCGGCTCCATTGCCAAGGCCGCCACGGTCGGCAAGGTCGGCGGCCTGGCGCTCGGCTACTTCATGGTCATGTCCACCTTTGCCCTGGCGATCGGCCTCGTGGTGGGCAACCTGATCCACCCGGGCGAGGGCCTCAAGCTCGCGCCCTACGATCCGAACAAGAAGGCGGCGGTCGACAGCACCGTTGACTTCCTGCTTGGCATCATCCCGGGCGACATTCCCGTGCTGCCGACTCTCCTCGCCGCGATCCTGGTCGGCTTCGCCCTGCAGAAGATGGGCCCGCAGGGAGCCCCGATCCTGAAGGCCGTGGGCTACGGACAGGCCCTGGTGTTCCGCATCCTCATCATGATCATGTGGCTGGCCCCCGTCGGAGCCTTCGGTGCGATCGCCGCCGTCGTCGGTGCCACCGGCTTCCAGGCCATCATCAGCATGGCCACCCTGATGGGTGCCTTCTACATCACCTGCGCCCTGTTCATCGTCGTGATCCTCGGCGGCCTGCTCAAGGTGGTCGCCGGCGTCAGCATCTTCAAGCTCATGAAGTACCTCGGCCGCGAATACCTGCTGATCTTCTCCACCTCCTCCTCCGAGGCGGCGCTGCCGCGTCTGATCGCGAAGATGGAACACCTCGGCGTGTCCAAGCCGGTCGTCGGCGTCACGGTCCCGACGGGCTACTCCTTCAACCTGGATGGCACCGCCATCTACCTGACCATGGCCGCGCTCTTCGTCGCCAACGCCATGGGCACGCCGCTGGACCTTGGCGCCCAGGTTTCCCTGTTGATCTTCATGATCATCGCCTCCAAGGGTGCCGCCGGGGTTACCGGCGCCGGCCTGGCCACACTGGCCGCCGGACTCCAGGCGCATGCGCCTCAGCTGCTGGGCGGCGTGGGCATGATCGTCGGCATCGACCGGTTCATGTCCGAGGCCCGCGCCCTGACCAACTTCACCGGCAACGCCGTCGCCACGGTGCTGATCGGCACCTGGGTCAAGGAGATCGACGGCGGCCGCGTGGACCGTGTCCTCGCCGGTGCCGAACCGTTCGACGAAGAGACCATGCTCGCCGGCCACTCCGGGGTGCAGGACGTCGTCGAAGAACCGGCACAGCCGGTCCTGGCGCACGCCTGAACCTTGTCTCTGAAACCTGTCCTTCAACTCCGGCCCTAGTTGACCGGAAGAAACACCGCCAGATGACGCCCGAAGCGCCCGGCAGCCTAGCTGCCGGGCGCTTCGGTGTCCGGATCAGCCCTCGTCTGCGCCGAATGGGGTGACCACGGTCCGGCGGGGCGTCCCGCCGTCATCGTAGTTCAGGGTGCTGACGCGAACGCCGTACAGCGCCGAGAGCTGCGCATCGGCCAGGAGCGGCCCGGCAGGACCCGTGACCACACCCTCGGCGCCCATGAGGACAACCGAGTCTGCGAGGAACAGGGCGTGGTCCGGATGATGGGTGCTCACCAGCAGCGACATCCCGGTCCGCACGAGTTCCCTCAGGAGCTGAAGGACCCGGACCTGGTTTTTCAAGTCCAGCCCGGTGGACGGCTCGTCCAGGACTAGGAGCCGCGAACCGCCCGCGACGGCCCGTGCAATGAGGACCAGTTGCTGCTCGCCCCCGCTCAGGGTGGGAAACAACCGGTCGGCCAGGGCCGCGATCCCCACCCGGTCCATGGCCTGGAGCGCGGCAGCCCTGTCCCGGGTGCCGGGGGAGCGGAAGACGCCGATGTGGCGGGCGCGGCCCATGACCACCATGTCCAGGGCCGAGTAGCCGAACGTGCTGCCGCGGGCCTGGGGAACGTAGCCTGCCGTCTCGGACCTGCGCACCGCCCCCTCCTGTACGGCCAGCAGGCCGGCAGCGCAGCGCACCAGCGTCGTTTTGCCGCTGCCGTTTGGTCCCAGGACCGCAGTCACGGAGCCCGGGGGCACCGAGAAGCTCAGATCCTTGAACACCCAGTTCTGCGGTGAGTAGCCAAACCCCGCCCCGCGCAGCTCAAGCACCGTCCCAGATCCTCTCCCGGTTCCGGCGCAGCAGGACGAAGAAGACCGGTGCCCCGATCAGCGCGGTGAGGACGCCCAGCGGGATCTCGCCGGCCGTGGCTGTGCGCGCGATGGTGTCGATGGCGATCAGGTACGCCCCGCCCAGCAGGAATGAGACCGGCAGCAGGACCCGGTGGTCCGGACCCACCCACATCCGCGCCAGGTGCGGAATGACCAGCCCCACCCAACTGATAACGCCGCTCACAGCCACGGCCCCGGCCACCATGAGGGCCACGGCGGAGAGGATCGTCCAGCGCAGCGGCCTCGGCCGGAGCCCCAGGGCCGCGGCGTCGTCGTCGCCGAGCGAGAGGACATTGACCCGCCACCGCAGCGCCAGCAGGACGACGCCGCCGGCAGCGATCGGAATGAAGGCCACCAGCACCTTCGCCCAGGTCGCGGTGGCGACACTGCCAAGCAGCCAGAAGACGATCGCGGGAAGGGTGGTGAACGGGTCCGCCAGGTACGTCACCAGCGCCACCAGGGCGGAGAAGAACGACGCCGTGACGATGCCTCCGAGGACGACCATGAGGATGTGGGCGCCGCCCCGGCCGGAGGTGATGAGGAAGACGATGGCCAGTGCCAGCAGCCCGAAGCCAAACGATCCGCCCACGAGGGCCACGGGACCCAGGCCCAGCAACAGGGCCAGGGCACCCCCGAAGGAGGCCCCGGATGAAACGCCGATGACCTCCGGGCTGACGAGGGGATTGCGGAACACGGCCTGCAGCGCGGCCCCGCCGATAGCGAGGCCACCACCGACCAGCAGGGCCAGCAGGACCCTGGGCAACCTGACCAGCAGCACCACGTTTTCCTCGGCCGCGGGCAGCTTTGATCCGAAGGGAAATACCCGGGCGGCCAGGATTTCCGCGACATGGGCGAGGGACACGTTGTAGCGGCCGCTGGCGAGGGCAAGCGCCGACACGGCGGCCAGGACGGCCAGCGAGAGCAGGCATGGCCCGAGAACCTGGCGCAGCCCCGGTCCCCGGCGGCCGCCAAGGTATCCCGTGGTCAGAGGCTGGGCCTCACGAAGCATCGAACTGCCGGTAGTTGGCCGAGGCGCCATTGACTTCAGTCCACAGGACCTTGTCCATTTCCGGCGTCGATGGCCGGTGGCGGTACAGGAAATCGAAGTAGTCGCTCGTCTCGTCCCGCAGCGCGGACCGGTTGCCGGAGGGGAAACTGATGTCGCTGAGCCAACGCCACATGAGCGGCGATTCCTGGCTGGGAGGATCCCAGCGGTATCCGCCCAGCGGGACCTTGTAGACACGCTTGGAACGCACGGCGGACACGCTTTGCCACACCGGGTTGCCGTAGAGATCCCCGGGCATCGCTTCGTCGAAATTGCCGAGCAGGATGACCTCCGGATCCCAGGCCAGGACCTGTTCGACGTCCACGCCCACCATGCCCTTGCCCTGGAGTCCCTGCGGGCCGGTTGCCGGATTGTGTCCGCCGACGAGCTTGATGTAGAAGTCGTTGTAGCTGCCGTTTCCGGCAACCTTGAGCCCGCCACTGAACCTGTTGAAGTAGATGATGCCCGGGCCGCCGGTGGCGCGCGAGGCGGCCTCGGCCTCAATGGACTTCTGGTGCTGGTCACTGCGCGCCTTCATCTGCACAGCCCGGTCCGGCTGCCCCAGCATCGTCGCGAAGAGCGCGGTCCAGGTGTCCACATCCTGCTGCGTCCCGGAGTTCGTGATGCCCAGGACTTTCATTCCTGCCTGTTCCAACGGAGCTGTCAGTTGCGCATCGCTCCACTGGACCACGACGTCGGGGTTCAGCGCACGGATGCTCTCGACATTGGGCGTGAAATCGGTTGTGGCGATGTCGTGCGGAATATTCAGGGCCTCCGGGTACATGGTGCCCATGATGCCGTCGCGCATGGCGACCCAGGAGGCGTTGTGCATGCCGGCGAGATGGCTTGCGCCCTGGTCGACGGCGACCAGCAGGGAGGCGGCCGGCATGGGGATGGTCACCACACGGGTGACCGGGCGCTCGAAATTCAGCACGGTCCCGCGCTGGTCCGTCACCTGGATCCCGGCCGAACCGGGGGCGGAACCCGGCGTCGCCGCCCCAGACTGTGCCGTACCTGCCGGTGGCGACGTGCTTCCCGGAGCGCAGGAAGCGAGGAACAGCGCCCCCCCGCCGTAGAAGGCCGCTGCCAGTACTGATCGGCGGTTGGCTTCGGGGATGTTCATCGGCCTACCTCCCGGGAAGGACCGCACCCGGCGGCCATCCGCTCCGCGCCGGCAACACCAATGTCCCGGGACGGCATTCCCTCACAGCATCTGCCGAATGCGCAGGGGTGTCAATGCCGGCAACGAGGGCATTGTTAGCGGTCCGGGGGCGGTGCTAGCCTCACACTTATCCCCTGTGAAACGAGGCCACGGGATGCAAGTCAACGGCGCTCAACTCTTTGTCCGGTACGCATATCCGCCAAATTCGCGGGGCAGTTGCGGGCCGCCTGACAGCGATGCGCTGCTGCACTACGGCCAGTCCGGGGTGACCGACGCGGGCCTGCGCGAACTGGCCAAGGGGTTCGCCGGCGCCTGGCCGTATCTGGAGCTCATCGCCGGTGCCACGGGCAACCCGGACCCGCTTGATTACGGGGTGGTGGAGGCCTACTGGGTGGGCAACGCGCTGCTGGACTCCGTGGGGGTGCGCAGCATCGGCAATTCCATGGAGGACAGGTTCCGAGCACGGACCGGCCACCAGTTTCCGCACCTGATGGAAGGGGTCATCGCCGGCGGCGTGCCGCACCACAGCTTCCATGTGCTGGAAATCTATCCGTGGCTGGGACTCCTGCGCGATGATCGACGCTCATCCACGGCACTGAACGTCCTTGACCAGTGCCGCATCCGGTGGGGCGAAGTGGTGGCCGTCGAAGGGGACAACGCCCTGGTGCGCTCACGGCCCCTGGTCTGGGACGGAATAGCGCTCTCGCTCGGCGATCCGGTGGTCGAGACGGCCAAGTGCGCCGTGGCCGGGACCGGGTTCATCGCCGACCTCACGGCGGGCGACATGGTGTCCCTCCATTGGGACTGGGTATGCGACCGGCTGACACCCGGCCAGCTTCACCGGCTCCAGCACTACTTTGCCCGCCACCTCAAGATCGCCAACTCCGGCGTGGAGCACCGCGGCACCGCGATTGCCTTGGAATAGTGAGCCCGGCAAAGGCAAAGGCAATGGCGTAAAAGCTACGGGACGGTGTCGGTGGGTTCCGGGCCCCGGCCCATCAGCTCCAGTCCGGTCATCGCACGGTCGGCGCCATCCTGGTCCACACGCTCCAGGGCAAAGCCCATGTGGATCAGGACCCACGTGCCGCCCTCCAACGGACCGTCGTCGAGGAGCCCGATGTTGATCTTTCGCTGCACACCTGCCACCTCCACGAGGGCCAGTTGCCCGTTATAGCCGTCGATCACTTCGATGATCCGGCCCGGTATTCCCAAGCACATCCGCGCTTCCTCCTCAGCCTGTTCTTCTCACCCTGCTGCATCCGTGCCCGCGCTCGCGGTCGCTGCGTCCGCGGACGATACGCGGGCCGTGACCAGGGTGCGCACTGCCTCCACGGCTGCGGGGACGGCACGGGACACTTCCTCGGACAGTTCCATGCCGTCGTCCGTTCGCCCCGCGATGCAGCCCACCAGGTAGGTCTCCGGGAGCGATCCGCCCAGGATACGGAGGCGGCGCAGGACAGCCAGCGGGTCCATGCCATGCGGATCGAACCCCGGGTTGACCGGCATGCCGGCCGGCGTGAGCGGCCCGCCGGATTCCAGGTCCTCCGCCCGGATCTTCAGGATCCGGAGCGTTCCGGCGGGTACGCTCCGGTCCGCCGGGGCCGGCAGCACATCCACGAGCACCAGCGCGTCCACCCCGTCCAGGAGGTCGTAGGCGAGGTGCAGCCCGCGGACCCCGTAGTCGCGCACCTGCACCTGCTCCGGCGACCAGCCGGGCAGGCCGGACACCTCCTCCGCCAGGCGGCGGGCGACGGCCGGTCCGAACCCGTCGTCGCTCAGGAACACGTTCCCCACGCCGGCCACGAGAACCCCGCTCACATCGGGCCTCACATCCTGGAAATTCGCACGTAGCGCTTGATGTCCGGAATCGAACGCAGCCCGACGACGGCTGCTGCCAGGCCAGCGGCCAGCAGGAGCACGACGGTCATGATGCCCAGACCTTTCATGATGGTTCCTTTCCGTTATCCGGGGGCGGCGCCGCGGCGAGCGGCACGAGCTCCTCGGGGGCGAAATACAGGTACCGGCCGTACCACTCCTGCAGTTCGGCCGCCGGGTCGGCCTCAAGGACCACCGCGACGTGCGTTCCGCCGTCGACGTCGAAGTGGACTCCTGTGACCCGCCCCGATTTCCCGGCGAAGAAAAGGTCCTGGGCATCGGCGCGGCGCAGCGGAACAACCCGCACCCGGCTGCCGCGAGAGACCGGGACGCCGTCGATGAAGACGGTGTCCGATTCCGGATCGACGGCGGCGTCCCGGCCCGGATCCCACCACGGCGTATCGGCGTCGCTGGTCTCGCCGGTGGCCTCGTTCGTGGTCTCGCCGGTGGTCTCGGCAAGGGCACCCTCGCCCGGAACCGAGAATTCAGGGACGGAAAAGTCCGAATCTGAATATTCCGGGACGGCAAAACCGGGGAAGTCTCCGTCCCCGGACGTTCCGGGTCCGCCGGGCGACCCGGCGTGCGG
>JBKPBZ010000107.1:0-4866 GCA_046727115.1 Actinomycetota bacterium
TGGCCCGGAAGCCGGCGTCGCGCGCGGCGTCGAGCGAATAGGCGCAGAGGGCCCGGGCCAGTCCGCGGCCCGCCTGGGCGGGATGGACCATGTAGCCCGCGTTGGCGACATGGCTGCCGCCGCCGCCCTGGTTGGGGTGCAGCTCGCCGGTGCCAAGGATGGCACCCGCAGGGCCGTCACTGTCGCCGTCATTGTCACCGTCGCCGGGGCCGACTGCGACGGCGACGAACGTTTGGCCCGGTGCCTGCTGGAACCACCGCCCGCGGGCCTCGTCCTCGGCGGTGTCCCGGTCCCACGTAAAAGTCTCCCCGGCCCGGATGACCGGTTCCAGGATCGCCCAGATGCCGGGCCAGTCCTCCGGGCGGGCCTCCCGGATAGTCCAGCCGGCCGCAGTATCAGGTTCTGTCGTTGCGCTCACAGCGGCCACGTTAGCAGTACGTCCCTGACCGGGCACGGACCCGTGCTGTGACCCGGAAACGAACCCGCGGCCGGGCCTGTGCCGTGACCGGGAACGGGCCCGTGAACCGGCCGGCACTTCAGGAGTAATGTTTTATCGACATGCAGTCTGCAGAGGAAAGGGGAACCGTGTCGCTGATCCGCCGCGTCGCTTTCCTTTCCCTGCACACCTCGCCCATGGAGCAGCCCGGCTCCGGCGACGCCGGCGGCATGAACGTCTACGTCCGGGCCCTGGCCGCGGCCCTCGCCGAGACCGGCGTGGAAGTGGAGATCTTCACCCGGTCCACCTCGGCCACGCAGCCCGCCGTCGAACACCCGTCCCCGGGCGTGTGCGTGCACAACGTCCTCGCCGGCCCGCCACGGAAGCTGCCCAAGGAGGAGCTTCCGGGGCTGCTGCACAGCATGGTCGCCGAGATCGACCGGATCCGCCATCTCCAGCCGCACGGCCGGTATGACGTCATCCATTCCCACTACTGGGTGTCCGGGGTGGCCGGGCTGGAGCTCGCTGAGCTGTGGCGGCTGCCCCTCGTCCACACCATGCACACGATGGCGAAGGTCAAGAACCAGCTCCTCGAGTCCGGCGAGCAGCCCGAACCGCGGCGGCGCGAGGACGGCGAGCACCGGATTGTCGACGGCGCAACCCGGCTGATCGCCAACACCGGCACCGAAGCGACCGAGCTGGTCTCGCACTACAACGCCGACATCGACCGCATCGACGTCGCGCCGCCGGGGGTGGACCTGGCGGTCTTCACCCCGGCCTTCAGGAACCGCGCCCGGGCCCAGCACGGCATCGCTCCCGGCAAGTTCCATCTGCTGTTCGCCGGCCGGATCCAGCGGCTCAAGGGCCCGCAGATCCTGATCAAGGCCGCCGCGCTCCTGCGTTCCCGGCGCCCGGACATCGACCTGCAGCTGACCATCCTGGGCGCCGTCAGCGGCGCCAAGGACTTCAACCTCAAGACGCTGATCAGCGCCGCCGGAATGGACGACGTCGTCACCCACCATCCGCCGGTAAACGCCCCGGAGCTGGCCGGCTGGTACCGGTCCGCCGACGTCGTGGTGATGCCGTCCTACAGCGAGTCCTTTGGCCTGGTGGCCCTGGAGGCGCAGGCCTGCGGGACGCCCGTCCTCGCCACGAAAGTGGGCGGTCTTTCCCGCGCCGTCCAGGACGGGCGGACCGGGATGCTGATCGAGGGCCACAAGGCCAGCGACTGGGCGGACGCGCTCGAAGAGCTCTTCGATGACACCCAGACCCGCACCGACATGGGGCGCGCCGCCGCGATCCACGCCCAGGAATTCGGCTGGCAGCGCACCGCCGCGATTACGCTGGAGAGCTACCACACCGCCGTGAGCCAGTATTTTGGAAGCCTGACCATCCCGCTGGGCCACACACCCTGAACCGGATCCGCCCCGCCCCGCCCGGCAACACCGGACCGGGACCAACCCGCCGACGCCACGAGCCGAAGGACAACGATGTCTGAGACCACCACTGCCGGGAACAACGTGCCGAGCGACCTGGAGATTGCCCAGCGGGCAGTCATGAAGCCGATCGGGGAGATTGCGGCGGCCGCCGGCATCAACCCGGACGCACTCGAACTCTACGGACCCTACAAGGCCAAGATCGATCCGGCGAAGCTGACCCTTCCGGCGGGCGCCTCCGCGCGGGTCCCCGGCAAGGTGGTGCTGGTCTCCGCGATGTCGCCCACCCCCGCGGGCGAGGGCAAGTCCACCACCACGGTGGGGCTCGCGGATTCCCTGGCCCGCGCCGGGCACAGCGTGATGATCGCGCTGCGCGAACCCTCGCTCGGCCCCATCCTGGGAATGAAGGGCGGCGCCACCGGCGGCGGCTACTCCCAGGTGCTGCCGATGGACCAGATCAACCTGCACTTCACCGGCGACTTCCACGCCATCACCTCGGCCAACAACGCCCTCATGGCCCTCGTGGACAACCACATCTTCCAGGGCAACGAGCTCAACATCGATCCGCGCCGGATGACGTTCAAGCGGGTCCTGGACATGAACGACCGGTCCCTCCGGGAGGTCGTGATCGGCCTGGGCGGGCCGGCCCAGGGCACGCCCCGGCAGGACGGGTTCGACATCACCGTGGCCTCGGAGATCATGGCGGTGTTCTGCCTCGCCACCGACCTGAACGATTTGCGCGCACGCCTCGGCCGGATCACGTTCGGCTACACCTACGACCGGCAGCCTGTCACGGTGGCCGACCTCGGCGTCCAGGGCGCCCTGACCCTGCTGCTCAAAGACGCCATCAAGCCCAACCTCGTGCAGACCATCGCCGGCACCCCGGCGCTGGTGCACGGCGGGCCCTTCGCCAACATCGCCCACGGCTGCAACTCCCTCATCGCCACGCAGACGGCCCGCAGCCTGGCGGACATCGTGGTCACCGAGGCCGGTTTCGGCGCGGACCTCGGTGCCGAAAAGTACATGGACATCAAGTCACGGATGGCCGACGTCGCCCCGTCCGCCGTCGTCCTAGTGGCCACCGTCCGGGCGCTCAAGATGCACGGCGGCGTGCCGAAAGACCGGCTCAAGGAGCCCAACGTGGGGGCGCTGGCCGCCGGCGTCGCCAATCTCCAGCGCCACATCCGCAACGTCGAGAAGTTCGGCATCATCCCGGTCGTTGCGGTCAACAAGTTCGCCACGGACACCGCCGAGGAACTCGACTGGCTGCTTCAGTGGTGCGCCGCGGAGGGTGTCCAGGCCGCGGTGGCCGACGTCTGGGGCCGCGGCGGTGGCGGCGACGGCGGGGACGAGCTCGCGGCGAAGGTGGCGGCCGCGATCGGCACCCCCCACAGCTTCCGGCACCTGTACCCGCTGGACATGTCCATCGAGGACAAGATCCGGACCATCGTGCAGGAGGTCTACGGCGCCGACGGCGTGGACTTCTCGGTGCCAGCGCTGAAACGGCTGGCGGAGATCGAGAAGCACGGCTGGTCCGGGATGCCCGTCTGCATGGCGAAGACGCAGTACTCCTTCAGCGACGACGCCACCCGGCTCGGCGCCCCCAAGGGCTTCACCATCCACGTCCGGGACCTCATCCCCAAGACCGGCGCGGGCTTCATCGTGGCCCTCACCGGCGCGGTCATGACCATGCCCGGCCTGCCCAAGGTCCCGGCTGCGATGCGGATGGACGTGGACGACGCCGGCAACCCGGTGGGCCTCTTCTAACCCTGCCCTCCCCCGTTGCGCTATCACTCTGGGTGGCCATTCCGGTCCGTTAGCCGCTCAGAGTGATAGCGCAACCGGGGCCCTGTGGATAACCGGAGCGCGGAGCCGGCGTTCGGACAAGAATGGTCCGCATGCGCCCACCAGCACCCCTGCCGGCCCACCTTTCCACAGCACCCTTCACGGTCTATGAGGCGCGGGCCGCGAGCCTGGGCAGCGCCCGGCTCCGCTCCTCCGACCTGACCTCCGCGGGCCGGCTGATCCACGTGCCCACGGGCTGGGAATTTGAAATCCGCAGCCTGGCCCGCGCCCTGTCGGCCGCGACGCCGGGCGCGTGGATCTCGCACCTCACGGCCGCGGTGCTGCTGGGGCTGTGGCTCCCGTCCTGGTACCGCGGCTGCCGCGAAGTGCATCTGAGCAAGCGCCGGGCGCTGCCGCCGGTCCGGCGGGAGGGCGTCGTCGGGCATACCGTGCTGGCGTTCGACGACGAGCTCATGGTCCTGGACGGAATCCGGATTTCAACACCCGCCCGGACGTGGCTGGACCTTGCCCGCATCCTGCCGCTGGACGATCTCGTGGCGGTCGGCGACCAACTCGTGCGGCGGCCCCGCCCCGAACTGGAGGGCCGCACGGAGCCGTGGGCCACGCTCCCCCAGCTGACGTCCATGCTGACGCGGCACCCCAAGCTCAAGGGAATCGTGAAAGCCCGCGAAGCCGCAGCGCTGATCCGGCCCGGTGCCGACTCGGCCCCTGAGACCTTCCTCCGCCTGGCGCCGACCACGGCCGGGCTGCCGGAGCCGGAGTTGCAGCTCCGGATTGTGCCGGAAGACCCCTACTCCCCCGCCGCGGACCTCGGCTACCGGCGGCAGCGGGTGGCCATCCAGTACGACGGCGGCCACCACCTGACACGCGAACAGCAGTCCCGGGACAACCGCCGCGACGAATCCTTCAACGCGGCCGGCTGGCGCTATTTTAAATTCAACGCCGACGATCTCGCGGATGACTTCCGCGGTGCGGCCCAAAGGGTCCGGTCCGCCCTTCGCCCCCGTTAAACGCCGGTTGCCCTATCACTTGCAGCGGCCAAACCAGAGGTTTAGGAGCCGTAAGTGATAGGGCAACCGGGGTGAGAGGAGGCGGTTAGCGCTCCAGGTCGCCGCGGATGAAGGCCTCGACCTTTTCACGGGCGAGGTCGTCGTTGAACTGCTCCGGCGGGGACTTCATGAAGTAGCT
>JBKPBZ010000108.1:0-9528 GCA_046727115.1 Actinomycetota bacterium
GACGGCGCTCCTGCTCCCGGCCCCCATGATCCTGGTCTTCGGTGCCACGCTGGCCGTCGGGATCGCCGGAAACACCCTCAAGGACGTTGTCCAGGCGTTTAAGGCCCTCCCCAAGATGTTCCTCGGCAAGACCGCCAAGCCGCAGGAAAGCATCGACCAGATGGTCCGCTTCGCCGAAAAGGCCCGCAGCGAGGGCCTGCTGTCCCTGGAAGAGGAAGCGGCCAGCGTCAAGGACCCCTTCCTGGCACGTGCCCTGCAGAACATAGCCGACGGCACCGACGCCGAGGACCTGCGGATGCTCATGGAGGACGAGATCGATTCGAAGGCCCGCAGCGACCACGCCAACTCCAAATTCTTCGCGAGCCTCGGCGGCTACGCTCCCACCGTGGGCATCATCGGCACCGTGGTGTCCCTGACCCACGTCCTGGAAAACCTCTCCACGCCGGACCACCTGGGCCCGATGATCGCGGCAGCCTTCGTCGCCACCCTGTGGGGCCTGCTCTCCGCCAACTTCATCTGGCTTCCGTTCAGCGCCCGGATGGCCCGGCTCTCGGAACTGGACATCGAACGGATGACGCTGCTCATGGAAGGCATGCTGTCGGTCCAGTCCGGCGCCCAGCCGCTGCTGCTCGCCGAACGGCTCCGCGCCATGGTTCCGGAGCACCAGCTCAAGGCCTCCGGCAGCGGCGGCAAGAAGGCCGGCGGCCCGGACAAGTCCGACAGGATGGACGAGGCCGCGTGAGCCCCAGGCGGCGCGGGCGCAAGAAGCCGGAAGAACACCACGTCGACGAACGCTGGATGGCCTCCTACATGGACATGGTCACCGTGCTGATGTGCATGTTCATCGTCCTGTTCGCGATGTCCACGGTGGACGCCAACAAGTTTGAAAAGCTCCGCAACTCCCTGGCCACGGGATTCGGCGCGGTCGCGTCGGAAACCGTGGACACGGCGTCGGGCACGGTGGTGCCGCCTGAGCTCGTGAACGAGGACCTTGAGGCGTTCGCCGCCGTCAAGGGCGCGGCAACCGCATCCCCCGAGAAAAACATGGCTGAAGCGGTCAAGGAAGTAGACCGGCTCAAAGAACTGCAGAAGAAAATGCAGGCCGGGCTGGCAGCCGCCGGGCTCAGCGAGAACGTCGAGTTCCAGATCGACCAGCGCGGCCTGACGGTCAAACTCGTCGGATCACAGGCCTTCTTCGAACCCGACCGGCCCGAGCTCACCTCCCGGGCCACCCGGGTGCTGCAAGTCATCTCCCCGGTCCTGAAGCCGGCGCACATGGAAATCATGGTCGAAGGCCACGCCGCGAACGGCATCACGGCCTACCCCTCCACCTGGGAACTGTCCTCGGCGCGCGCCGTCAACGTGCTGCGGTACATGGTGGACAACGGCCGCATAGCCCCCGGCACCATCGGCGCCGTCGCGTTCGGCTCGGCCCGCCAGGTCAACGACGACTCCACCCCGGCGCTCATGGAGCGGAACCGCCGGGTGGACATCGTGGTCATTTCCGACAAGCCCGACGTCGTCCGGGCGCTGATCCCGGAGGCCCTGAAACACAGCGAGAAATAGGCGGTATTGCCTCAGCCGGATTGCTTACGCCGCGAGTTCCCTTGCCGATAGTGGCAACCGTGAGTGTTCTGGATGAGCGGGAAGTGGCACGGGAGCGGACCGTTAGCGTCTATGACTTCCGCCGTCCCGCGACGCTCGCCCGCGAGCACAGCCGGGTGCTGGAGCTCGCCTTCGAAACCTTCGCCCGCCAATGGGGCACGCAGCTCACCGCCAAGGTCCGGGTCAAGTCCGTGGTCCGCCTTGAAGACGTCAGCATGCTCAGCTACGACGAATACGCCGCTTCGCTGCCCGCCGTCACGGCCATGGTCCTGTGCACGGTGGAGGCCCACGATTCCAAGCTCGTAGTGCAGTTCCCCGGCCCGGCGGCCCTCGGCTGGGTCAACCGCATGCTCGGCGCCTCCGCCGATTCGCCCATGCCGGACCGCAAATTCACCCAGATCGAGCAGGCGCTGATCAAGGGCCTCATGGACGAGGCCCTCGAGGACCTCGGCTACTCCCTGGGCCCGCTGCTCAGCGAGGCCGTCCGGGTGGACACGATCCAGTACAACTCCCAGTTCGCCCAGGCCGCCGCGCCGAGCGAACTGATGATCGTCGCCTCTTTCACCATGAGCGTCGGCGACGTCAACGCCCCCGCCACCCTGGCCGTTCCGGCCGGCATCCTGCTGGGACGGCTCAAGAAGGTCAACCCGACCGACTCCCGCGACGACGCCCCCGCGCGCATCAGCGCCCAGCTGGAGCAGGTGCCAGTGGAACTGTCGGTACGGCTCTCGACGTCGTTCGTCACCCCGAGCCAGGTCCTGGGACTTGCCGTCGGCGACGTCCTGACGCTGCCGCACCTGGAGAACCGGCCCTTTGACCTCACCCTGGACGGAACCCGGCTGGCCACCGCCGCCCCGGCCCGCAACGGCTCCCGCGCGGCCGCAGTAATTGTCACAATCGAGGAGAACCAACGATGAGCATCACCCTGACCAAGCACGAATTGTCGGCGGAACGGCTCGTCGAGGAGCTGCCGAGTCCGGTGGCCCTGAAGGTTGTCGCCATGGTCCCTGCCCGGTCCGCGGCGGCCTACGCCCGGCAAGCGGTCACGGCGACCTTCGTCGGCGCGGTGACTGCCGACCTCGCCCTCATGCTCAGCGACCGCACCTTCCTCGACGAAGCCGCCGGGGCAGGGTCCCAGCTGGGGCACGTCTCCGTGACCGACGTCCTGCGTCCCGCGATGGAGAGCGCCAGCTCGGTCTTCGGCGCCGGTGTCCTGTCCGACCTGCGCGAATCCGACGTCTCCGGGCTCCTCTCGGACCCCGACACGGCTGTCTTTGAACTCTCCGACGGCAGCACCGCCGCGGCCTGGTTTGCCGTGCGGCTCCGCGAGCACGGCAACAGCCAGGACCGCGCCGGGGACCTGTTCGCCGGCGGCGACACGGTGGCCGGCCGTCTGGGCCGCATCAACAACATTGAAATGGCCCTGACCGTGGAGATCGGACGCACCCGGATGTCGGTCCGGGACGTGCTTTCGCTGGAGCCGGGAAAGATCATCGAACTGGACCGCTCCGCGGGCGCCCCGGCCGATGTCCTGCTCAACGGCCGCCTGATCGCGCACGGCGAAGTTGTGGTCCTCGACCAGGACTACGCGGTGCGGATCACCCGGATCCTCGATGTCGCCGAGGGGCTCAGCTGAATGGACGCACTGATCCTCGGGCTACGGGTAGTCGTGGCCCTGGGCGCGGTGCTTGGCCTCATGTGGTTCCTCCAGCGCCGGCTGGGCCAAGGCGCCGGGCGGCGCCGGGCTGACCGCGCCTTGACCATCGTCAGCCGGCAGAGCCTCGGACAAAAAGCCTCCGTGGTGGTGGTCGACGCCGCCGGGCAGCGCTTCCTCCTCGGCGTCACCGAGCACGCCGTCAACGTCCTGCACACAGGGGACATCCCGGCCGAACCCGAGGACGTCCCGGCCCCCGGCACCAGCCGCGGCCTCGGGGATTTCGCCCGGGTCCTGGCCGAGGCCAGCCCGCTGGCCGGAAACCACTTCAGCAGCCGGCCCGCCGGTGAAGGCCCCGACGGCCCCGCCGGTGACGGCGCGGACGACGCCGCAGACGGTTCGGACGGCGTCCGGGACCTGCCGCCGTCCCGCCGCAGCACCCTTCACCGCAACTCCCATGCCCGCGGCCCCGCCGGCCGTGGCAGCGCAAACGGCGCATCGGGCCATCCGCCCCTGCACGGCTCCATCCTGGCCGGCTCCACCTGGAAGCAGGCTGCCGCCGCTCTCAGGAGCGGACGACGCAATTGATCTTCCCGCTCCCCACCGGCACCACCCCTCCGCGAACAGCTGCCGCACGACTCCTCAGGCTCCTGGGCCTGGGGGTCGCCGTCGCGCTGTTCGCCGTCCTCCTGCTGTGGCTCAACGCCCCGGCCGGCCACGCCGCACCCATCGACCCGGTGGCGCCGGTCCCGCCGACCGATCCTGCCAATCCCGACGGCGGGAACGTCAACATCCAGATCAACGGGATGGACGGCAAACCCTCCACCGCGGTCCTGACCCTGATCGGGATTACCCTTCTGGCCGTTGCGCCCTCGCTGCTGCTGATGATGACGTCCTTCACCAAGATCTTTGTGGTCCTGGCCATGACCCGCAACGCGCTGTCCCTGCCGTCCATCCCGCCAAACCAGGTCCTGGCCGGGCTGGCCCTGTTCCTCTCGATCTTTGTGATGTGGCCCGTCATCAACGAGATGAACAATCTCGGAATCCAGCCCTACCTCAACGGCAAGCTGGACTTCAACGGTGCGGTCAGCGCCGCGTCGGGTCCGCTGCAGCACTTCATGCTCGCCCACACGCGGGAAGAAGACATCGCCCTGATGTCCCGCGCAGCCGGCGCTGAAAACCCGGCGACTCCTGAGGCCGTCCCGCTGCAGACCCTCATCCCGGCGTTCATGATCTCCGAACTCCGTGCCGCGTTCATCATCGGCTTCGTCATCTTCATCCCGTTCCTCGTGATCGACCTCGTGGTCTCCGCTGCCCTGATGTCCATGGGCATGATGATGCTGCCGCCGGTCATGATCTCGCTGCCCTTCAAGATCCTCCTGTTCGTCCTCGTCGACGGCTGGGGCCTGATCATCACCGCGCTGGTCCAGAGCTATGCGGGTTCAGGATGAACGCCAACGCGGTCCTGGACATCTGCCTCCAAGCCATGGTTGTGGCAGCGAAGCTCTCCGCGCCCGTGCTGGTCACGGCGCTGGTGGTGGGCCTGGCCATCTCCCTGCTGCAGTCCATCACGCAACTGCAGGAAGCCACCCTGTCCTTCGTGCCGAAGGCGGCCGCGGTGGCCGTGGCCCTGATCGTCTGCGGACACTGGATGATCTCGGAGATGGTTGCGTTCACGAACGACCTCTTCGCGAAGATCCCGTCCCTGCTCGGAGGCCTGTGAGGTGGGCATCCCCATCGACCCGACCTGGCTGGAAGTACTGCTGCTGGCTACGGTCCGGATGACCGCCTTCCTGATCGTGGCACCGCCCTTCTCCCACCAGGCCTTTCCGGGGCGCGTGAAGGCCATGCTGGGGCTGGGGCTGGGCCTGGCGGTGACGCAGCGCATGGTCGGCGGCTACACGCCCCGCGACACCGCCGGGTTCGTCACCGGGGTGGTCCTGGAGCTCGTCACGGGGCTCGTCCTGGGTTTCCTGGTCCTGGTGATCTTCTCCGCCATCCAGTCCGCCGGCAGCCTGATCGACCTTTCCAGCGGATTCCAGATGGCCCAGGCCTTTGATCCCCAAATGATGGTCAACGGCGCCCAGTTCACCCGGCTTCTGCAGATGGCGGCGCTGGCCCTGCTGTTCGCCTCGGACGGCTACCAGCTGGTCATCACGGGCCTCACCGGCAGCTTCGCGGCCCTGCCCCTGGCCGGGGGCATAGACCTCGCCCAGCCGGTGCAGGCCATCATTGCGGCAGTGTCCGGCATGTTCCTCGCCGCCGTGCAGATTGCCGGGCCCCTTCTGGTGGTCCTGTTCCTGGCCGACGTCGGGCTCGGCCTGCTGACCCGCGTGGCGCCGGCGCTGAACGCCTTCTCGCTGGGTTTCCCGCTCAAGATCCTGCTCACCCTGATGCTGGCCGGCTTCATGTTCCTGGCGCTGCCCCGGATCGTGTCCAGCCTGGCCGGGCAGGCGGCCAAGGCCGTGCTGGGGGTGGGCTGATGGCGGATTCACAGGAAAAGACCGAGCAAGCCACCGACAAACGGATGAAGGAGGTCCGCTCCAAGGGCCAGCTGTCCCGCTCCCAGGACCTCACCGCGTGGGTCGGGGTCGGCGCCGCCGCGCTCATGCTGCCCAGCACGGTGGACCGGGCCGCCAACGCCGCCACGGACCAGCTCTTCAGCGTCCGCGGGATCATGTCAGCCCCGGATCCCGGCAAAGCCGTCCGGGCGCTGGAAGACGGTTTCGCGTCCATCGCCGGGATCATCGGACCCCTGCTGGTCGTCGTGTTCCTGGCTGTCCTGGCCGGTTCCGCCCTCCAGGGCGGTGTCCACCTGAAGAAATTCAGGCTCGAATTCGAACACTTCAACTTGCTCGGCGGGATCAAGCGGCTTTTCGGCGCCCAAGCGGTGTGGGGTGGCCTCAAGGCGCTGCTGAAGGCCACCGTGGTGGGGCTGGTGCTGTACAGCGTCGTGCAGGGGCTGGTCCCGGTGCTGCTGACCGCGGGAGGACTGCCGGTTGCCGGCGTCACGGCCGCCGCGGCGGGCGGGGTTGCATCCCTGGTCCAGTTCGCGGTGGCCGCCGGAATCGTGCTGGCCGCGGCCGACTTCTTTGTCGTGATGCGGCGCAACCGCAAGAAGACCCGGATGTCCAAGAAGGAAGTCCAGGACGAGAACAAGAGCAGCGAGGGCGACCCGCTCATCAGGTCCCAGCGCCGGGCGCGCCAGATGGCCATGAGCCGCAACCGCATGATCGCCGCCATCGGAGATGCCGACGTCGTCCTGGTCAACCCCACGCACGTGGCGGTGGCGCTCAAGTACGATCCCGGCAAGTCCGCGCCCCGCGTGGTGGCCAAGGGCTCCGGCCATGTGGCTGCGAGGATCAGGGCGGAGGCCGAAGAGAAGAGCGTTCCCATGGTCCAGGACATCCCGTTGGCCAGGGCCCTGCACGGGGCCTGCGAGCTGGGGGACGAGATCCCGGTGGACTTTTACCGGGCGGTGGCCGGAGTCCTGGCCTTCGTCATGGCTCTCAAGGTCCGGGGTGCCGGCGCCGGGATGCACCGCATGACCAGCCCGGCCGCGGCCATATGAGACGCGACAGGCAGCACATGAACACTTTGGGAACCAGCGTCTGTGAAAGGACCGCACCATGAACAACAGGCTGAACCGGCTGGCGGTGCCCATCGGCATCGTGGGGATCGTGCTCCTGCTGGTGGTTCCCGTGCCCGCACCCCTGCTCGACTTCCTCATAGTCTGCAACATCCTGCTGGCGCTGCTGGTCCTGCTGACCAGCATGTTTGTGAAGAAGCCGCTGGACTTCTCCGTGTTCCCGTCCCTGCTGCTCGTGGCCACGCTGTTCCGGCTGGGCCTCAACGTTGCCTCCACCCGCCTGGTCCTGGGCAACGGGTACGCCGGGCAGGTCATTGAGGCCTTCGGCAAGGTCACGGTGGGCGGCTCCATGATCATCGGCGCCGTCGTCTTCCTCATCCTCGTCGTGATCCAGTTCGTCGTGGTCACCAAGGGCGCGGAGCGGGTGGCCGAGGTGGGCGCGCGGTTTACCCTCGATGCCATGCCCGGCAAGCAGATGGCAATCGACGCCGACCTCAACGCCGGACTCCTCACCGACACCCAGGCCCGGGAGCGGCGCGCCGAGGTCTCTGCCGAGGCTGATTTCTACGGTGCCATGGACGGCGCCTCGAAGTTCGTGAAGGGCGATGCCATCGCGGGCATCATCATTATCATCATCAACTTCATCGGCGGCATCGCCATCGGCATGCTGCAGCGTGGCATGGAAATCGGCGATGCCCTGAACACCTACGGCCTGCTGACCATGGGCGACGGGCTCGTCACACAGATCCCGGCGCTGCTCATGGCCGTCTCCACCGGCATGATCGTGACCCGGTCCAACGCCGAGTCGGACATGGGCCGGACCGCCTCCACGCAGCTGCTGCAGTCGCCGAACGCACTCATGATCGCCGGCGTCGCGGCCGTCGCCATGGCCTTGATTCCCGGCATGCCGCCCCTGCCGTTCGTCCTCGTCGGCGCCGGCCTGATCATCGCCTCCCGCCGGACCGCCGCAAACCAGAAGCAGGCGGAGACAGCCCGGGAGGCCGAGTCGACGGCGCGGAATTTCCCGGAAATGGATCCCAACGAGAAACTGCTGGAGGACATGCGCGTCCACCCCGTGGAGATCCTGCTGGCACCGGACCTCGTGGACATGGTCTCCGGCGCGTCCGACGACCTTCTGGCCCGGGTCCGGTCCCTCCGGCACAAGATCGCCATGGAGTTGGGCCTCGTCATCCCGCCCGTACGCACGAGGGACAGCGTGGACTTGCCGCCGGCCACGTATTCCATCCGGATCGCCGGTGTGGAAGCCGGGCGCGGCACGGCCCCGAGCGGCCAAATGCTGGCGCTGGGCGAGAACCTGGACTCGCTCCCCGGCCCGGCCATGATCGAGCCCGTATTCGGGCTTGCGGGCAAGTGGATCCCGGGGGAAATGCGCCACAACGCCGAAATGACGGGCGCCACAGTGATCGACCGGGTCTCCGTCCTGGTCACCCACCTGTCCTCGATCGTCTCGGCGAACGCTGCCCGGCTGCTCTCCCGCGAGGACGTCCGCGTGCTGACCGAGGGCGTGCGCAAGCAAAGCCCCTCCGCCGTCGACGAACTGACCCCGGCCCTGCTCTCCCTGGCCGAACTGCAGCGGGTCCTCCAGGGCCTGCTGGATGAGCAGGTGCCCATCAACGACCTCGCCCGGATCTACGAGGCCCTCACGCTCCGGGCCAAGATTTCCACGGACCCGGAATCGCTGGTGGAAGCCGCCCGGCAGGCTCTCGGCCCTGCCCTAACGGCCAAGTTTATGGACGGGTCCGTGCTCAACGTCATCATGATCGACCCCGTCCTCGAACAACACATGCTCGAGGACATGCGCCCCGCGGAGGGCGGCAGCCAGATCGTCATGGGGCAGGACAAGCTCGATGCCGTGCTGCGCTCGGTCGGCTCCGCCGTCGACGCAGCGGCCGCCGCCAACCGCCAGGCCGTGCTCGTGTGCGCACCGGCGCTCCGGCCCGCCATCCACCGCCTCATCGGTGCGCAGCCCGGGTCCGTGCCCGTGTTGTCCTACCGCGAGGTGACCTCTGCCAACGTCCGGATCGAAACAGTAGGAGTGGTGCGCCATGCCGAACCGCTATCGGCTTAAGGGAGCCTCGCTCGAGGAAATCCGCCGCAAGGCAGAACAGCTGTACGGACCGGCGGCCCGAATCGTGTCCGCCGAACGCGTCAGCAGCCCGGGAATCGCCGGGCTCTTCGCCCAGGACCGCTACGAGGCCATGATCGAGATCCTGTCCAAGCACGAGGTGGTCACCGGCGAGGTAGTGCCCGACGCCGACATCCTGGCCGGGGACGAGCCGGGCACGGCCGCCGGTGGCCCCGCCGGGGGTCCCGCTGCGGGTCCCACCGGGGAGAACACTGCCGGGAAGGACGACGCCGGCACGGCTTCCGGAACGCCGGCCAGGCAGGCAGTCCAGGCCGGAGCCCCGGCGGGCCCCCAGCACCTGCCATCCCATCACTTTCAGGGTGCCGCCATCGCCGCACTGCTGGAAGAGGCAGACGCCGTTGAGCTGAGCCTGCACCGGCCCGCAACGGCCGGCGTATCCACCGAATCGCCGGACTTCGCGGAACTTCTGGAACAGCTCGGCGCCGGGCTCCGGACCCCGGCGGAACCGGCCGCCGTCAGTAGCCCCGGGCGGCCGGCCGCCGCCGTCGTCGACCCGGGACCTGCTGCCGGACA
>JBKPBZ010000109.1:0-6523 GCA_046727115.1 Actinomycetota bacterium
GCCCAGCGCAGGAGCGCAGCCGGCGGCGCGGCGCTGGACCGCCGCAGCTCCCGCCCGCGGACCAGCACGCACACAGCCAGCACCAGCGTCGCGGCCATGGCGGCAAACGCGCAGACACCAAGGAAATCAACGGGACCCGGAACGCCTCCCCGCGATCCCGCGAGCGCCCAGCTGCGCCAGATCAGCAGGTCCGCCACGATCAGGGTCAGCAGCGTCCGGCGCCAAGACAGGGAGGTCCGCTCGGGTTGCAGTCCGGGATCCCGGACCGCCTCAGTCCTCACCGCGCCACCAGGATCAGGGCCGCGAACACCAGCGCCGCGGCCGCGACGCCGATGGTCATCACCAGCATTACCCCGGAGAACGGCAGCTCCTGGTTGTTACGCATGGCAGCCTCCATGAGTCCCCACCGGTGGTAGGACAGGGCGGCCAGGCCTGCGCCGAGGAACGCGAGGATGACGCACAACGCGATCCGCACGGGTCCGGGCGCGATCTCCGGGGCCAGCTGGTCAATCGCCAGGGCTCCGGCAATCAGGGCCAGGGATGTCCGGATCCAGGCCAGGAACGTCCGCTCGTTGGCCAGGGAGAATCTGTAATCGGGGGTGGTCCCGGTCTTCCGCCACGCTGGTTCGCGCATTCGTTTCCTCCGCTGCCGGACGGATACGCCGCCGGCGGTTGCTTCGCCTGACCGCTGGACGGGTCCTAACAGCACCCTACCGGCGTTCCGCATCCGCCGCCTGTGGGACCGGGGCGGCGGCAGCGCGTCCCCGGCACTGGGTTCGGCGGCATTGCAGAGTGCGGGCATTGCAGAGTGCGGGGCAGCGCCGGGTAAATTTGACGGCATGAGCACCGAGCCCGGGACCAGCCCCGCACCCGCCCCAACACCCGGCCACCCCTCCCCCGCACCGGACCACGGCTCGCGCATCCACGGCTGCCTGCTCGGCGGTGCGCTCGGCGATTCGCTGGGCTACGCCGTCGAGTTCGACGATATCTCGGCGATCCGCGCCCGGTTCGGTCCCGCGGGTCTGCAGGATTTTGCCGCGCTCGACGCCGGCAGCCCGTTCTCGGACGACACCCAAATGACGCTGTACACCGCGGACGGCCTCCTGGAGGCGCTGGAATGGGCGAACGACGGCGTGGCCTCGGACATCAACGCGTGCCTGTGGCTCGCCTACCTGCGCTGGCTGGCCACGCAGGGCGTCGCGGTGCCGGCGTCGGCCCCGGTCCAGCCGCCGCGCTGGATCGACGCCCAGGCTGTCCTGAAGAACCGGCGTTCGCCCGGCAAGGCGTGCCTGAGCGGACTCGCCACGGGCGAGATGGGCACCGTGATGCGGCCGGTCAATCCAGATTCGAAGGGCTGCGGCACTGTGATGCGTTCGGCGCCGTTCGGCCTGATCCCCCACCTTGAACCCGAGACGGTGTACAAGCTCAGTGCGGACGCCGCCTCCCTGACGCACGGGCACCCTGCGGCACGGCAGAGCGCCGGCGTCTTCAGCCTCGTCATCCATGCCCTGTCCTCCGGCCACGGTCTGCGCGAAGCGGCGGAATCGGCCCTCGGGCACCTGCGCGGCGGCATCCTGCGCAAGGGCGAAGATCCGGATCCCGACGTTGAGGCACGGCTGCAGGCGGCCCTGCGGCTGGCCGGTGACCTGCCCGGCGGCGGACAGGTGCTCAGCCCCGAGGACCTGGTCAGCGAACTCGGCGAGGGGTGGGTGGCCGAGGAAGCCCTGGCCGTGGCGCTCTACGCCGTGCTGGCCACGGTTCCGGAGCCTGCGGCGGAGTCAGATCGCGAGGCGGCGACGGCGGACACCGGCACTGCCGAGGCCGACGCGCAGTCGCATTTTCGGGCGGCAATTGCAGTGGCAGTGAACCACAGCGGGGACAGCGACTCGACGGCGTCGATCACCGGGAACATCCTGGGGGCGTACTACGGCGAGCGGTGCCTGCCGGCCGACTGGCTGGCGGCGCTTGAGGCGCCCGAGGTCATCCGGGGCATGGCGTCGAGGCTGGCGGCCGTCACCGGCTCCTAGCGTCGGCGGGCAACTTGCCTGCCGGGGGATCTTGCCTGCCGGGCACCTGTCCGCCTGACGTTAGGTCTTCGGCATCCGCGCAGCCCAGCTGGCTGCACGGGAAGCCCGCGCGCCCGGCTTCTCCGCGGGACATGCCCCGTTCCACCCCGCTGCGAAGGACATGTCCATCCCCGGCCGCGGCACCGTCAGGGCATGCCCGTCTCCGGCGGCGGGGACTGGACATATTGCCACCATGTCCAACCGTCAGCTCCTCCGGAGGACAAGTCCGGCCTCGATCAACGCTGCGACGGACATGTCCAACCCCGGCCGCGGAATCCCCAGGAGATGCCCATCTCCGGCGGCGGGGACTGGACATATTGCCACTATGCCCAACCGTCAGAGCCTCCGGAGGACATGCCCGGGCCTCCATCGGCGCACCAAGGGGCATGTCCATCCCTGGACCGCACCGTGGGCATGCCCATCCGCGGTGGCTGACCCTAGGCGCCCCGGAGCGAGATGTTGTTGCAGGCTTCGCAGACGTCGGCGGGGATGAGCCCGCGGCGCTGCAGAAAGCCGAAAATGGTGCAGCCGAGGCAGAACCCGGCGAACGCCTCAAGGGACGCGGCGGCAATCAGCACGGCGAGCAGGACCCAGGCCGCAGGCGCGAGGCCGGCAGCCAGCAGCACCGCGGCCGCCGTCGACACCGCGGCGCCGATGCCCTGGGCGAACCGCTTTGGTGGACCGGGAACGAGTCGGGTCCGGCCGAGCCAGGGCGTCAGGACCTTGACCGAGAGCTGGGCCAGGGGCGAGATCCGGGGCCCGAACAGCACCCGCAGCCAGAACCCGGCCGCGATGATCGCAAGTCCCCAGCCGAACCCGGTCAGCAGAGTCACGGCCGAAAGCGCCACCACCAGCGCGGCGGTGAAGCGGGCGGCGTACTCGTTCACCGGGTTCGGGAACGCAAACACCCGCCGCCAGTCAATGCCGCGCGTCGACGGAACCGAATTGGACGGAACCGATTTCGACGAAACTGCGGGCGCCTGCGCAACAGTGGGTTTGCTCATCCGCCAAGGCTACGAGCGGGCGCGTGGTGTCGGGAATGATTGTTGCGCCATGTGACTGCCGGTGCAGGGGCGGCGGGATCAGGCAGGTTCTGACGGCTTATTCGGATGGCGGTCGATCGATGTTCGTCGTCAGCAAACGATCGCATTAGGTACAAATTAGCCGGCCCTTTCGAACGATATGGTCCTACCCTGAAAATGTCTTGATTTCACAGCGCTATCTGTACTGGCGCGTCGACGGATATTGTGCCTGAAAACGGGGCGCTGTCCAACCCTAGGGAGCGAAGGACAGTGATAGGTGTGAACCGACCAGATGCGAGCAATACCGGGTCAGGAAACGGCCGTGTAGACCCCGAGCTGGCTACCCAGCTCAGTGAGCTCGCACGGGAGCTGCAGCAGGACGACAATGTCCACGCCGTCCTGTCCGGGATCGTCCACGCTGCCCTGGACCTAATCCCGGGTACCGCGCATGCCTCCATCAGCCTCGTTACGGGCAGGAAAAAGGTTGACTCCGAAGTCGCTTCAGGAGATCTTCCCCGCCTGGTCGATGCCCTGCAGAGTTCCACCGGGCAGGGGCCGTGCCTGGACGCGGCCTACCGGGAGCGGATGGTACGGGTACCGGACCTCAGCCGGGAGGACCGCTGGCCCGAATTCTCCCGGGGCGCCGTGAAGCTCGGGGCGCGGAGCATGCTGTCAATCCAGCTGTTCGTCGAAGGCGACCGGCTCGGCGCGCTGAACCTCTACGGAGAGGGTCCGAATGCCTTCAACGAGGAGTCCGAACAGGTCGGCTTACTTGTCGCGGCGCACGCCGCCGTGGCGTTCGCGGATTCCCAGAAAATCAGTCAGCTCGGCGAAGCCCTGGTCGCCCGGCAACTGATCGGCCAGGCTGAAGGCATCCTGATGGAGCGGTACAAGCTCACAGCGGAGCAGGCCTTCCTCCTCCTCAGCCGTGCCAGCTCCAGATCCAATATCAAGCTCCGGGATATTGCCGAACGCCTCGCCAGCAGCGGAGAATTCATCGCTCCGAGACTTCCCGCTGCCGACAGCTGATCGGCCCGGGGCGGCACAGGGATAGAGGCTTCATGGCCCGGCGAATCCTGGCACTGTCTTGGGGGCGTATAGTCAGACGAGGTTAGGACGCGGCCGTTGGAACCTCATTGTGGAGCTACCATGCCGAAGTTTTCCCAGGGTCTGCCGTCCGCCGCTAACCGCCCACACGTCTTTGGGAGCCGGCCATTTGCCCCGGCACCAGCCGGGCCCGACGCCGTTCGCGTCGATGAACATCCCTGGCGCTCAACGCCCGGTACGTTTGAGATCCTCCGCGTCGACACAGGGGGGTTTCGCCTACGGCTCGTTGACGGGAACGGGATTGTGCTGGCCCTCTCCCGGACTTACCCCGACATTAACGCCGCAGTGGAAGGTGTCGAGGCTATGCGGGAAGGCGCTGCCACGTCCCACATTTCGGACCAGACGGCCCGCTCCCCGGTGACATAACCGCCGACACGGGATTCCCTCCTGGTGGCTGCCGATCACCATTGGGGGTCACCGGCCGCCGCCGGAGTCTGGCAGCGGATGACGGTCCCCGAGGATGGGCTCAGGCGTCAGAGGCGCTGCGGGCCAACATCAGAGCGCAATGATGAAATACTGCCGGCACCGCTGTCGACGCCGCTGATGCGCGAACGCTACGAGGCACGTGCTGCGGCCAAGTGTCCGCCGACCATCTGGAGGAATTCACCCTCGGACAAGACCTCGATCCGCTGCCCGCGGTCGTGCAGTTCCAGGACGCGACGGGCCTTGCCGGTGAGCCGGCCGGAGCGCAGGTCCGCGGCCACAAACCCGTCGCCCACCACCAGGACGGTGGTGCGGGCCGTGACCCGGCTTTCAGGCCGGGCGCCCAGCTCGGCCGAGCGGACCTTGGCTTCGGGGCGGGGAATCGCCAGTTCGCCGGTGAACACGACCGTCTGGCCGAACAGCGGATGGTCCGGGCTGGCGGCGGCATTGGGCAGCGGGTTGGGCCCTTCCTCCGGCCACCCGGCCACGAACCGCCGGCCGACAGGTGCGCCCGCAGTTCCCCCGGCGAGCGCCTCCAGCGCCGCGAGGGTGGCCTTGGACAACGGGTCGCGCCGGGGGTCGAACGCCGGCTGGTGCGATACCGTCAGGCCCAGGGAGAGATAGAGTTCCGCGATGCTCGCCGCCCCGTTGCGGGCGGCGATGTCGATGAGGATGCCGGCACAGGCCCGGGCGTCCTCTGCGGCGTCGTGATGGTTGACCAGCGGGACGCCCGCCTCCTCGGCGGCGTAGGGCAGCGAATTGGACACCAGGGAGTAACAGCGCCGGGACAATATCACCGTGCAGACGTAGTCGTAGGCGGGCCCGGCCAGCCCGGACACCTCCAGACCGGAGCGGATCACACCGAGATCGAACCCCGCATTGTGGGCCGCCAGCACGTCGCCGCCGATGAACGCGCCGATCTCCGGGAACAGCTCCCCGAACCGCGGCAATCCCGCCACCTGGTCCGGCCGGATGCCGTGGATCCGGACGTTGTGGTGATCGAAGGTGTCATGGTTTTCCGGCGGCCGCATGAGCCAGGAGGCTTCCTCGACGACGACGCCGCCGCGCACCTTGCTCAGGCCAACGGCGCACGGTGAACCGCGGAAGCCGTTCGCGGTCTCAAAGTCGATCGCCGTAAAGTCCAAAGTCACGGCCCAACTTTACCGTCCGCGGCCGGCTCCTCCCGCACCGGGAACGGCCGCCCAGGCCGGCCGGCGGCCGTCAAGTACCCTTAACGGGTGAACGTACTAGCAATGAGCGACCTCGCCGTGTCCGCCCTTGGCGGCGCCGGCCCCGTCCAGCCGCAGATGGCCTCCTTCCTGCCAGACTGGCTCAACCCGCAGGTTTTCCTGGCGAATCCGGCCTTCGCGCCGTGGGTGGTCCTCCTTGTCTGCGGCATCATCTTTGCCGAAACCGGGCTGTTGATCGGCTTTTTCCTGCCCGGGGACTCGATGCTGTTCACGGCCGGGCTGCTCGTGGCCACCGGCACCATCCAGGTCAACATCTGGGTCCTGACCGCGCTCATCATCGTCGCCGCGATCGTCGGCAACCAGGTGGGCTACCTGATTGGATCCAAGGCGGGACCTGCCCTGTTCAACAGGCCCAATTCCAAGCTGTTCAAGCGTGAAAACGTGGACAGCGCGCACGCCTTCTTCGAAAAGCACGGCGGCAAGGCCCTGATCCTGGCCCGGTTCGTCCCGATCATCCGCACCTTCGTCCCGGTGATCGTGGGCGTCGCGCAGATGAGCAAACGCAAATTCTTCACCTACAACGTGATCGGCGCGGTGCTCTGGGGCGGCGGCGTCACGCTTCTGGGCTACCTGCTCGGGGACAAGGTGCCGTGGGTCAAGGACAACCTGGACATCATCTTCATCGCCATCGTGCTGGTCTCCGTGATCCCGATCG
>JBKPBZ010000110.1:0-3735 GCA_046727115.1 Actinomycetota bacterium
CCGGATCCGTTCGAAGCGCCGCCGGACGAGCAGCCCCCCAAAGTAAGGGCCAAGGCGACGGCCGGAACAAGAAGCAACTTCGGCGTTGCTCTGAACATGAGTACTCTCCTGGTGATTATTTACTGCGTAACGGAAGCGGACTGTGACAGCGTTCCGGGATCCCGGGCTGATAGCACCTTCAGAGATCCTGTAGGAATATGTTGTATCATATATGCAATGTGATCTAGGTCAAGTCTTTGTCCGCGAACCCGCTCCAGGCTGGCCGACGCGAAGACCCGCCGTTCTGGACCACTCACGATCTCGACGGCTACTGAAATGAGGGGCAGTGACGGTATCAACCGCAGGCGACGCAACGATGGCGAAGGTCGCGGCCAGCGAGGTGTATGCAGCCCTTCGCCAGTCAATACTGGATGGCGACATCGCTCCGGGTACGCGCATTAACATCGACGCGGTGTCCAGGCGCCTCGGGGTGTCCCAGACTCCAGTCCGCGAAGCGCTGCAGCATCTGGAGGGCGACAACCTGCTGGTGTACTACCCCGGCCGGGGCTACAGCACCACGCCCCTGTTGAGCCTGCCGGAGCTTCGTTCCCTGTTTGAGTTCCGGCTGCTGGTTGAGCCCTGGGCGGCGCGATCGGCCGCGGTGGACCGGCTGTCCAACCCCTCTGCCGCCCTGCGGGCGGAGCTTGAGGTGCTCGAGCGCCAGATTGATGACACCGTCAACGTACGCCAGGACCTGCTGGCCCACGATGCACGCTTCCACGACCTGATCCTGGCCTCCGCCGGCAATCCGGTGGTCCAGCAGGCGTACGTCCAGACGCACTGCCACCTGCACATGTTCCGGCTGTACCCCTCGGATTTGGACAGTGAGGTCACCCTGATGGAGCACCGCGGCATCCGCGACGCAATTGCGGCCGCGGATCCGGTAGCTGCCGAGGAGGCCATGAGCGCGCACCTCCGCAGCTCGTTCCATCGCTTTGCCCGCGCCTTCGGCGCGGAGCCGGCCGCCCTCCCGGGTGCCGCGCCCGGACGACTGACACCCTGACCCGAGACACCATTTGATCCGGATGACAATGCATATATGATGCGATGCATCCATATATGATCCGATCCGCTCAGGAGATAGAGACTTCATGGCACCGACGATTTCCAGCACCACCCGCGACGAGGCCTCAGTGAGGACCAGCGTCGAGGATCTGAACACGACCGTTGAGACGGCACACGCCGCGTACCTGCTCGGGCGCCGCGCCGATTTGGCCACCCGGGCAGGATGGCTCGAGGGGGTGGCTGCCGCCCTGGAAGAGGACGCCGACGTCCTGGTTCCGCTGGCAGCCCGCGAGACCAACCTCGGTGTAGCGAGGCTTCAGGGCGAACTGAAGCGCACCGTTTTCCAGCTCCGGCTGTTCGCCGCGGAAGTCCGCTCCGGTGAGCACCTGGACGCGACCATCGACCATGCGGATCCCGACTGGGGGATGGGCGCCCGGCCTGACCTGCGGCGGATGAATGTCCCGCTCGGCGTCGTGGGCGTCTTCGGCGCATCCAACTTCCCGTTTGCCTTCAGCGTCATGGGCGGGGACAGCGCATCGGCCCTCGCGGCTGGGTGTTCCGTTGTCTACAAAGCCCATGAAGGCCACCTGGGACTCTCGCTCCGCACGGCCGAAACCGTGCAGCGCGCCCTCCGGGAGGCGGGAGCCCCGGCCGGTCTCTTCACCCTGATCGCGGGCCGGGCGGCGGCCGAATCGCTAGTGGACCACCCGCTGGTCAAAGCGATCGGCTTCACCGGCTCCACGGCGGGGGGACGTGCGTTGGCGGAGCGGGCCTTCGCCAGGGCGGAGCCGATTCCATTTTATGGAGAGCTCGGCGGCATCAATGCCGTGTTCGTGACCGAAAAGGCCTGGTCGGCGCGCAAGGACAGCATCCTCAGCGGCTACGCGGCCTCACTCAGCCTCGGCATGGGGCAGTTCTGCACCAAACCTGGACTTCTCTTTGTCCCCGGGGGAACGACGGCGGAAGTTGCCGAGGCGCTGCGCGCAGCGTTCACGGACTTCGAGCCGGCGCGACTGCTCACCGAACGGCTGCACGAGGGCTACCGCAATGCCGTCAAGGAGGTTGCCGGACAGCCGGGAGTGGAACCACTGGTGGAGGGCACTTTCGACGCCGCCCCGATGCCGACCGTGCTGCGCGCGGCCAGCGCTGCGGTCTTCGAACAGCCCGAGCTGCTGCGCCAGGAGATGTTCGGCCCGGCCAGCCTCCTCGTTGAATACCGCGACGAATCCGAGCTGGCGGCGCTCGCCGAGCTACTTGAGGGCCAGCTGACCACCACCCTGCAGGCCGAGGCGGACGACGACGTCAGCGAACTCGCGGCCCGGCTTGCCGACATCAGCGGACGGGTTCTCTGGAACGGCTGGCCCACCGGCGTCACGGTCAGCTTCGCCCAGCACCACGGCGGCCCCTACCCGGCCACGACGTCGACCACGACATCCGTGGGGACTGCCGCCGTCGGGCGCTTCATGCGTCCGGTGGCCCATCAGGATTTCCCCGCAGCTCGGCTGCCGGAACCACTTCAAGACACGAACCCATGGTCGGTGCCCCAGCGCATCGACGGGACCTGGACCCGACCGCAGCCAAAGGTGGATGCCCGATGACTATTCCTAGCGAAAACCTCCCGCAGCGCCTGACGATGAGGGACGTGCTCCCCGAGGACGCCGGGAACGCCGTGCTGATCGGACGTGTCTGGGACGTTGAAACCCGGGGCCCGCGCGTCGCGGCCTTCCGCGGGGACGACGCCTTCGATCTGCAGCCCGTCACCGCCACGGTGTCGGATCTGCTGGAATCCAAGACCCTCCTCAGCGACGTCGAGGCGGCCATGACAACGCCCCGCTGGCGCACCGCGGACATCATCGACGCGTCCATGTCCAGGGACCCTGGGCGCTCCCATCTGCTGGCCCCGGTGGATCTGCAGGTCATCAAGGCCTGCGGAGTGACCTTCGTGGACAGCATGATCGAACGCGTCATCGAGGAACGATCCGGCGGCAATCCGCAAAAGGCCGCAGACATCCGCGGCCGCGTCGGCGAAGCCCTTGGCGGCAGCCTGGCAGGAGTCCGGCCCGGCTCGAAAGAAGCGGTGGAGGCCAAGAAAGTGCTGATCGAGGAGGGGCTCTGGTCCCAGTACCTCGAAGTGGGCATCGGGCCCGACCCGGAGGTCTTCACCAAGGCACCCGTGCTCTCCTCGGTCGGAACGGGCGCCATGATCGGGATCCCGTCGTTCTCGTCATGGAACAACCCGGAACCGGAACTCGTGCTCCTGGTCAACTCGCGCGGGGCCGCCGTCGGGGCAACGCTCGGCAACGACGTGAACCTGCGCGACGTAGAAGGCCGCAGCGCACTGCTGCTGGGGAAGGCCAAGGACAACAACGCGTCCAGCGCGCTGGGCCCCTTCATCCGCCTCTTTGATGAGGACTTCACCCTGGAGACCCTGCGGACCGAGGAAATCCTGCTGAAAGTCCAAGGCGCGGACGGCTACCTGCTGACCGGAAACAGCAGCGTGGGCCGAATCAGCCGCAGCTTCGAGGAACTGATTTCCGCCACCCACGGCGACCACCACCAGTATCCGGACGGCTTCGCTTTGTACACCGGCACCCTGTTCGCCCCCACCCAGGACCGGGGCGAGCCCGGCCGAGGTTTCACTCACCAGATGGGCGACACCGTGGAAATTTCCAGTTCCCATCTGGGGACGCT
>JBKPBZ010000111.1:0-10993 GCA_046727115.1 Actinomycetota bacterium
CGTCTTCACCCAGGACCTGATCGACACCTGGATCGAGTACAAGTACGAGAACGAGATCCGTCCGCTCTCACTGCGCCCGAACCCGTTCGAGTTCGAGCTCTACTACGGCGTCTAGTTAGATCACTGGCTAAACGAGGTTTAGTCAGCAAGAAAGTCCGCCCGGGTTGCCAGCAGGCAGCCCGGGCGGACTCTTTGTTTTTCGGAGCAGTCATCGTGGCCGCGCCGCATGGAAGTGATCTCGCTGCAGGTGATTTCTCGGCATCGATCGCGGCGGACCGGAGCCCCTGTGTTCCTCTTGTAGGATTTGCCTTGGTCCCTTCCCGCACACGGCGAGGGCATTCTTTGGGGGAAATGTTAATGGGAACTCTTGCGCGCGCGGCTTCGGCCGCCGGTGCCGCCATAATTTTGTCGGCCATCTGTTTCGCGGGTCCAGCAGAGGCCACTTCTGCTTGCTGGGACTCTGAAGGCGGGCAGCGGTGCCGCGACTTCGGCCTGGGTACTGCGGTCCGGGCAGTGGAACGCCCCACCTTTTCCGGCATCCTCAAGGTGGGACAGACCCTCACGTCGTATCCCGGCGAGTGGGAGCGGGCCCAGACCCTCAAGTACGAATGGCTTCGCGACGGCGTCAGCATACCCGGTGCCCGGGACGAAACCTACGAAATCACCGAGGCCGATGACGGCCGGGCGCTGGCCCTGCGCGTGACAGGCTCCGCCGACGGGTTGAAGGACGGGGTGGCGACTACCCTGCCATCCCCCAACGTCAGTGAAACCAACACGGCGACCTATACGGCCAGGCCGGCCATCGTCATCACCGGCGAAGCCCCATCTGTGTCGGGTTGGACCAGGGTCGGATTTACGTTGGACGTCGACGATTTGGGTTCGTGGTCGACCGACACTGTGGCCTTGCAGTGGCAAGCCGATGGGGTGGACATCGAGGGAGCCACCACCGACAGCTACAAGATCAGGACTGCCGATCTGGGCAAGGTGGTCACCCTCAAGGTGACCGGCGGCCAGCCAGGCCAAGGCAGCGTATCGAAGTCCAACACGTCCACCGTCGTCACCCGCGGGTATATCCACCCCACCGATGAAATGTGGTTGTCCGGCGGGTCCGAAGTCGGCGCCACCCTCAGCGTGAAAGGCAGCGGCGGCTGGTACGCCGACGGTGAGCCGATTTCCCTCCTCTACCAGTGGGAGCGGGACGGCCAGCCGATCACCGGAGCCACCGCAGCCACCTACACTGTCGTGACCGCGGACCAGGGCCATTGGATCCGGGCGCAGGTTACCGCAACGGCTCCGGGATACTGGCCGAATACCCAATCGACGCTATACAACGACATCGTCGAGGGCGACACGGTTGACGACGGCGGTCAGCCCGCTCCGGCACCGGCCCCCGCACCCGTGAAGCCAGCTCCGGCACCGGCCCCCGCCGAGCAGGCTCCGGCTCCCGTGAAACAGGCTCCCGCAAAACAGGCTCCGGCCCCTGTCCGTCACGCCGACGTAGTCCGGCCAACAACCCGCACTGCCCCCGCGCCCAACGTCGTTCCTGCGCGGGCCGCTGGTGGTTTCGTCCAGCCGCAGACTGCCGTACGGGCCGAGCTGCCCGTCGCCGACGCTGCCGGCCCGGTCAAAGTAGCAGTCCCCGCTGACGCCGCGCCCGACACCACGGCACCGGCTCCCACGGCCAGCCCGGCTCCTTCATCCACACCCGGGCCCGCAGCCACCACGGCACAGGCGGCCAGCACTAGCCCCTCAAATCCGTTGCCACTTGTCCTGTGGATCGCCGGCGCCCTCATCGCCGCCGGCCTGGTCTGGGTCATCAGGCCGCTGCGTGCCTCGGTGAGCCGGGTTGCATCCCGCAAGGCCCCTTAGGTCCGGCGGGATACCAGCGCCGCCCCAGGACTGCCTGGATCAGAATGCCCGGTACATGATGCGCTGCGGACCGGCGTCGCCGCCTTCGTAGCGGCCGCGGTCCTCGAATCCGGCCTTGCGGTAGGCGGTGCGCCCGCCGGGGTTCAGTTCGTTGACGGAGAGTACGACGCCGGTCTGGCCGCTGCCGAGGCCCGCCGTCAGTTTGGCGGCCTCCCGCACTGCGGCCTCCGCGGCGAGGGTGCCCAGGCCCTTGCCCTGCTGCCGCCGGTCGATCAGGAACCCCCGCAACAGCCAGGCGGAGTCGTCGTCGGGCCAGCCGGCGAGGGTCGCGGCACCGGCCTGGAGCGTCAACACGCCGACGGCGGTGCCGTTCTCATCCACGGCGAACGGGTGGCGGGACTCTTCCTCGAGCGCGATCAGCATCATTCGCAGCGGCTCGCCAACGAACCTCGTCTGCCCCTCACCGAGCTCCAGCAGGGCGATCTCCCCCAGCTTGATGGCGCGGGCATCGTCGTCGAGGTTCTTCAAGGGCAGCAGCCACACATGTCCAGCCATGTAGCCAGCGTACCCGGACCGGCGACGCCAGCCGCCGGGAGTAAAGCAGCTACAGGGCTGCGTCCTTGGGCGGGCCGGCCGGATCCATCCAGAAGACCTCCCAGAGGTGGCCGTCGGGGTCCTGGAAGCTGTGCGTGTACATGAAGCCGTAGTCCTGGGCCTCCTCCGAGGCCGTGCCCCCGGAGGTCAGGGCGGTTCGGATGGCCTCGTCCACGGCTTCACGGCTCTCCAGCGAGAAGGACATGATGGCTTCGGCGGTGTCTGATGTCGCGGCGATCGACTTCGAGGTGAAGGTCTTGAAGTAGGACTCGACGAGCAGCATCACGTACGCGCCGTCATTGACAATCATGCAGGTGGCGTTCTCGTCGGTGAAGTCGGGGTTGAAGGAAAATCCCAGCGCCGTGAAGAACTCAACGGTTTTATCGAGATTCCGGACGGGAAGGTTCACAAAGAGTTGCCTGGCCATCCGCCCAAGGTAGCACCGCGCGGCAATCGTGTCAGTAGGCCTTGTCAGCGGGGCTTGTCAGCAGCCATGTGCCTTCCGGCACGCACTATTGGCCGTAGAAGACCCGCTCGAAAACTGCCCGGGCCCGCCGGCTCAGCCGGAGGTAGTCCTCTTCCAGCGCCGCGGCGTTGCCCTGCCCGTAGCCGCACCAGCGGGCCACCGCCTCAAGGTCGCGGCGGGAGGAAGGCAGCACGTCCGAGGACCGGCCGGTCCAGATGACGTTGGCCGACCGGATCCGGCTCGCCAGCCGCCAGGCCCGGAGGAGGATCACGGTGTCCTCCGCGTCGATGAGATCCAGTTCCGCAGCCGCCTCAAGCGCCTCCACGGTGGACGTGGTCCGCAGCTCCGCGTGCCTGCCGGCGTGCTGAAGCTGCAGCAGCTGGGCCAGCCATTCGACGTCGCTCAGCCCGCCCCGGCCAAGCTTCAGGTGCCGGGCGGGATCGGCCCCGCGCGGCAGGCGCTCCGCCTCGACCCTGGCCTTGACCCGCCGGACCTCCCGCACGTCCTGGTCAGACAGCGACTCCGGGTACCGGATGGTGTCGATCAGCGCCACAAAGTCCTCTGCCAGGGCATCGTCGCCGGCCATTGGGCGTGCACGCAGCAGCGCCTGGGCCTCCCAGACGAGGGACCACCGGCGGTAGTACTCGGCATAGGACTCCAGGGTCCGCACCATGGGCCCGCTCTTGCCCTCGGGGCGCAGGTCCGCGTCCACGGCCAGCACCCGTTCGGCGAGGATCGCTGGTTTGAGCGGCTGGGTCAGCAGGCTGGAGAGCTTGCCTACGATCTGCACGGCCTGCGCCTGCGCCTCCTCTTCCGGCACGCCGGGGAGTCCGCGGTGGACGTACATGACGTCGGCATCCGAGCCGTAGCCGATCTCGCGGCCGCCCTGGCGGCCCATCGCGACCACCAGAACGTGCGTCTTCAGGGGTTCGTCGGCGGTGATGATCGTCTCCGCCACGCGCAGCGCCCCCAGGACGGCTGCCCGGTCCGTGTCGGCGAGGGCTGCCCCCACCTGGTCCTGGTCCAGCAGCCCCTCACTGTCCGCAATGGCGACCCGCAGGATTTCCCGCCGCCGGATCAGCCGGATCAGCCGCATGGCGCTCTCCGGATCCGCGTGCCGGGACATTTTCGAGGTGATCTCAAGCCATTGGGATTCGAAGCTGAGCGGCACCAGCTCCTTGTCGGTGCCCAGCCAGGCCACCGACTCGGGCGAAACCTCCAGCAGGTCCGCGATCAGCCGGGAGTTGGCGAGTACATGACAGAGCCGCTCGGCCGCGGCCGTCGAATCCCGGAGCATGCCCAGGTACCAATGCGTCGTGCCAAGTGCTTCGCTGACGCGCCGAAAGGCGAGCAACCCGGCGTCGGGGTCCACACCGTCGGCGAGCCAGTCCAGCAGGATGGGCAGGAGCTGGCGCTGGAGTGCGGCGCGCCGGCTCACGCCAGCGGTGAGGGCCTCAATGTGCCGCATGGCGCCGCGGGGATCGAGGTAGCCGAGGGCCGCGAGGCGGCCTTGGGCGGCTTCCGGCGTCAGGCGCGCCTCTTCGCTGCTCAGCGTGGCGACGCTGTTGAGCAGGGGGCGGTAGAAAATGCGTTCGTGGAGTTCCCGCACGGAGCGCTTGGTCTGTCGCCAAGCGGCCACCAGCGCGTCCGGCTTGGGCCGCTCGGCCGAGAACGGTCCCAGGACGGCCTTGGCCAGGGAGCGCAACGACGCTTCGTTGACCGGCATGAGGTGGGTCCGGCGCAGCTGGAACAGCTGGATCCGGTGTTCGAGCAGGCGCAGGTAGCGGTAGTCGCGGTCGAACTCCGCGGCGTCCGAGCGGCCGATGTACCCGCCGGCGGAGAGCGCGGCGATGGCCGAGGTGGTGTCCCGGCAGCGCAGCGTTTCATCGGACTTGCCGTGCACCAGCTGCAGCAGCTGGACGGTGAACTCGACGTCGCGCAGCCCTCCGCGGCCCAGCTTGATCTGCCGCTGTTCCTCCTCGGCCGGAATGTGCTCGGTGACGCGGCGGCGCATGGCGCGGACGGATTCGACAAAGCCTTCCCGGCCGGCCGAGGACCAGATCAAGGGCGTCACGGCCGCTTCGTAACGGGCCCCCAGCCCGGGATCCCCGGCAATGGTCCGGGCCTTCAGGAGGGCCTGGAATTCCCAGCTCTCGGCCCAGCGCGCGTAATAGCTTTCGTGCGAGGCGAGGGTCCGGACCAGCGGCCCGGACTTTCCCTCGGGCCGGAGGTTCGCATCCACTTCCCACAGCCCGGGTTCGCGGCTCGTGGACATGATCGCCCGCGAGATCCCGGTTGCCAGGACCGTGCCGATGGTAGTGGCCAGAGTGTCCTCCAGCGCGCCGGAATCAATCACATAGATGACGTCGACGTCGGAAATGTAGTTCAGTTCGCGGGCACCGCACTTGCCCATGCCGATCACGGCGAGGCCGACGTCGGCTACCTCCGCGGCGTCGAACTTCTCCGCTGCCTCGGCCCGGGACACGGCGAGGGCCGCCTCGAGGGCGGCGCCGGCGAGATCTGCCAGTTCCGCACCCGCAGCCGGCATGAAGTCCAGCGGATCTGCTGCACACAGGTCCTTGATGGCGAGTTCCACGAGCCCGCGCCGGTAGGCGGTCCGCAGGGCGGCGTAGGCCTCCTGACCGGTAAGCGCCGCCACTGGCCGGGCAGACCTGGGGTCGGCCCGCACCGACTGCAGCAGCCGGTCCCGCAGGGTCGCGGCGTCCGCGGCCAGCGGTTCGGGGCTGATCCTCACCTCGAAGGCGTCGAGGTGCTCGGGATGGCGGATGAGGAACTCGCCGAGCGCCTCGGAGGCCCCCAGGACCCGGTACAGCGGTTCGCTGCTTTCCGGGTCCGCGACGGCAAGCTTGCGCAGCTCCGGGTGTTTCTCGATCAGCCGCACCAGGGACTGCAGGGCCGTGTCCGGGTTCGCCGCCAGCTGCAGCCCCGCGAACAGGGCATCCTGGTCGAGCCCCTCCAGTTCCCGGGCCGCCAGAAACCGCTCGCCCTTGTCCAGATCACTGAAACCGGCGGCAATGAGGCGTCGTGCCAGGCTCATTGGGGCAGCCTACAGAATGCCGAGATTGCGTTGGAGTTCGTAGGGCGTCACCTGGAGGCGGTAGTCCTGCCATTCCGCGCGCTTGTTGCGCAGGAAGTGCTCGAACACCTGCTCGCCGAGGATCTGCGGCATGAGTTCGGAATCCTCCATGGTCCGGATGGCATCGTGCAGGCTGGCCGGCAGCGGGTCGTGGCCCATGGCGCGGCGTTCCGCCGAGCTCAGCGACCAGATGTCGTCCTCCGCCGCGGCGGGGAGCTGGTAGCCCTCCTCGATGCCCTTGAGGCCGGCGCCGAGGAGCACGGCGTAGGCCAGGTAGGGGTTGGCCGCGGAGTCGATGCCGCGGTACTCGATCCGCGCGGACTGGCCCTTGCCGGGCTTGTACAGCGGCACCCGGACCAGCGCGGAGCGGTTGTTGTGGCCCCAGCTCAGGTAGCTCGGCGCCTCTCCCCCGCCCCAGAGCCGCTTGTAGGAGTTCACAAACTGGTTGGTCACCGCAGTGAACTCGGGCGCGTGCTTGAGGATGCCGGCAATGAACTGGCGCGCCGTCTCGGAAAGCTGGAACTCGGCGCCGGCCTCGTAGAAGGCGTTGGTGTCTCCTTCAAAGAGCGAGAAGTGCGTGTGCATGCCGGAGCCCGGGTGGGCGGTGAAGGGCTTGGGCATGAAGGTGGCATACGTGCCCTGCTGCAGCGCGACCTCCTTGATGACCGTGCGGAACGTCATGATGTTGTCCGCGGTCTGCAGCGCATCCGCATAGCGCAGGTCGATCTCGTTCTGGCCCGGCCCGGCCTCGTGGTGGCTGAATTCCACGGAGATGCCGACGGATTCGAGCATGGTCACGGCGGTCCGGCGGAAGTCCTGGGCCACTCCGCCCGGGACGTGGTCAAAGTAGCCGCCTTCGTCCACAGGGACGGGTGATCCGTCGGGGCCCGGCTGCTGGGACTTGAGCAGGTAGAACTCGATCTCGGGGTGGGTGTAGCAGGTGAAACCCATGTCCGCGGCCTTGGCCAGGTTGCGCTTGAGGACGTTGCGCGGGTCCGCTGCGGAGGGTTCGCCGTCGGGCGTCAGGATGTCGCAGAACATCCGCGAGGTGGCCTCGGTCTCGCCGCGCCACGGCAGGATCTGGAACGTCGCCGGATCCGGCTGGGCGAGCATGTCGGATTCGAAGACGCGGGCCAGCCCTTCGATCGATGACCCGTCGAATCCGAGTCCTTCCTCGAAGGCGCCTTCCACCTCGGCCGGGGCCAGGGCAACGGACTTGAGTGATCCCACGACGTCGGTGAACCATAGGCGCACAAACCGCACGTCGCGCTCTTCGATCGTCCGCAGGACAAACTCTTGCTGGCGGTCCATACTGGCCTCTTTCCGGTTCTTCCATCCGCCCCAGGCCCGCCATTCATGGGCCCCGCGGCTGCTCACCGTTCACTTTACTAAGCATTGCCACCGATTGCTGAAGCCGGACCGCCACGTAACACGCCGTTAACACAACGGCCGACATTTTCGCGGCGTGCGGCGGCGTTGCGCTGCCCCTCGAGCCATTGCATGTGACGTGATTCACTGGCATCCGGGATGTTCCCCGGTAGCTGTGTCGACCCGTATCGCACTACGCTCGTGGCATGGCCACCAGCAACAGCTCTGATTCCAGCACGCCCGCCGAACTTGCGGCCCCCTACGGCAACGGCCCGGCAGGAGCTTCAGCGGCCGACCCTTCCGGACCCATGGGCACCAGTGCGGGATCGGCGGACGCGTCCCGGAAACCGGCGGCCAGGATCCGCACGCATCACCTCCGCCAGGCCAAGGTCAGCGGTGAGCGCTTCGCGATGCTCACCGCCTATGACCAGTACACCGCCGAGATTTTTGACCAGGCCGGCATCGAGGTGCTGCTGGTGGGCGATTCGGCCTCCAATAACGTCTTCGGCAACGAGACCAGCCTTCCCGTGACGGTGGACGAGCTCCTACCGCTGTGCCGCGCTGTCGCCCGCTCCGCGCGGCGGGCCCTGGTGGTCGCCGACCTGCCGTTCGGCAGCTACGAGGTCTCCGCCCAGCAGGCAGTGGCCACCGGCGTGCGGTTCCTGAAAGAGGGTCTGGCCCACGCGGTCAAGATCGAAGGCGGCAAGTTCTACGCCGAGACAATCCGCGCCATGGTCCAGGCCGGCATCCCGGTCATGGCGCACATCGGCTTCACCCCGCAGAGCGAGCACGCCCTCGGCGGCTACCGCGTCCAGGGCCGTGGCGATGACGCCCAGCGGTTGATCGACGACGCCGTCGCGCTGGCAGACGCCGGCGCGTTCTGCGTGTTGATGGAAATGGTGCCGGCCGCCACGGCTGCCGCCGTGGATGCCGCCGTCGAGGTCCCCACCGTCGGCATCGGCGCCGGCAGCGCCACCACCGGACAGGTCCTGGTGTGGCAGGACATGGCGGGCCTGCGCGGCGGAAAGATGGCGAAATTCGTCAAGCAGTACGCGGACCTGCGGACCTCGCTTAGCGACGCGGCGAAGTCTTACGGCGAGGACGTGCGTTCCGGCCAGTTCCCCGGCCCGGAGCACTCCTTCTAGCGGCGCCTGCGGGGCTCCGTCCGGCCCGGTCCGGGAACCAGCACACCGCCGGAGCCCACACCTCATCCTTCACGGACGATGCGTTGCGCCTCCGCTGAGGTCAGGCTGACCATTAAGGTCTGCATCAGGGCCTCAGCAGATGCTCCGCCTGCCCGGACGGTTTCATGCGCGAAGCGCTCGGTCCGGCTCCGGCGGACACGATTGGAGGAGTAGCGATGGACACGACTAACTTCTGGGACGTTCTCCTGTGGAGTTTCTGGTTCTTCATCTGGATCGCCGCACTGATGGTGTGGTTCCGCTGCCTGATTGACATGTTCGGCGACCACACGCTGAGCGGCTGGGCCAAGGCCGGCTGGGTAATACTGCTGGTCTTCGTGCCGTGGCTCGGGGCCCTCATCTACCTGATCGCCCGGGGCCGCAGCATGGCCGATCGCCAGATGAAGGCACTGGCCGAGCAGCAGGCCGCCCAGCAGCAGTACATCCAGCAGGTCGCAGGAAAGTCGGCCAGCCCGGCCGCCCAGATCGCCGATGCCAGGGCGCTGCTCGATTCCGGAGCCATCAACCAGACAGAGTTTGATTCCCTGAAGGCGAAGGCCCTGGCCTGACGCTGGCCTGCCGCGACAGCGGGCTGCGCCGGCATGAGAATCACCTGGCTTGGTCACTCCACGGTGGTTCTGGATCTCGACGGCGTGCGGGTCCTGACCGATCCGTTGCTTCGCCCCCATGCCGGGCTGCTGCGACGCCTGGCACCGCGGCCGGACCCGGCGTCGTGGACCGGGCCGGACGCGGTGCTCATCTCCCACCTGCACCACGACCACGCCGAGTTGCACTCACTGCGAATGCTGCGCGGGGCGGCGCTGATGAGCGCTCCGGCGAACGTTGCCTGGCTGCGTCGCCGAAAGCTGACGCACACAGTTCCGCTCGGCGACGACTGGACCCCGGTAGGCAGCGGTGTCCAGATTCGCCAGGTCCCGGCCGAACACCGCAGCCGCCCCATGCCCCACCGCCCCAACGACGCCAATGGCCAGCTGGTCCGGGGCCCATCGGGCATTGTCTGGATCGCCGGGGACACGGGGTTGTATCCGGAGATGGCCTCGATCCCCGCCATGGCGGGAGGGCCCATCGATGTCGCCCTGGTACCGGTCTGGGGCTGGGGACCAAGGCTCTCGGCGGGACACCTGTCGCCGGAGAGCGCCGCCCGGGCTGTCGCGATGAGCGGCGCGCGATTCGCCGTCCCGGTGCACTGGGGAACGCTGCACCCTCCGTTCGTTACACACTTTGCCCGGAAGTGGCTCGAGCAGCCCGGGCAGCGGTTTGCTGACGCGCTAGGGGAGCAGGCTCCTGGCTGCACGGCAGTGGTCCTCGCTCCCGGCCAGTCCTGGGCGGGGCCCGGGTGAGCCGCTCAACCCTGCCCACTCAGCCCCGGGACGCCGTCGGGGCGCGCTGGCCACAGGACTCGAGCATCGCCACCAGCACCCGGTGGAGTTCTCCGGCGCCTTCGATCCGCTCGGGCAGCCCCACCATGAGATCGGCCGGGCCGATCAGCACGGCACGGTCCTGCCAGCCGCCGAGGCCTCCGTGGGATCCGACGAGGCCTTCGAACGCTGAGACGTCGTCGGTTACGGGATCGACGGTGCTGTTGACGTAGAGATCTGGCGCCTCGGGGTGCAGCAGCGCACGGGCGAGCACCCGCGCCGCGTGGGACCCGAAGCCAGCTAACGGGTCGGTGCCTTCGACCGCGCCGCTGGCGATGTCGAGCCGCCCGCCCCTTCCGATCGCCCACGCCCGGCCGTCCTCATCGATGCCAGCGACAAACCCGATGCCGGGATGGCCCGCCAGGCCAGGGATCAGGGCTGGCCATTGGCTCTCGAGTGCCTGAAGAGTCAAGCGCCGGTCACCGCGCACGTAGATCAGGCCCAGGTTGCCGGAGCCCAACACAACCACCGGTTCCTCGGCGTCGCCGCCTGAGCCAGAAGTCTGCTGTGCCGCCGTCTGTTGTGCCTTGGTCAGCACGTCGTCGGCACGGCCGGCCAGCTTCCCGGTCAGCCCGCCGGCCGCGACGTCACCGGCGATGGAGTCCGCGCGCCCGAGCCCTTCGACGGACGCGTCCACGTTCTGAACCTGTTCGTTCATGAGTTCCGCGCACAGCTCGCCGAGCGCCTGGCCGTACCGGTCCGCGAACGGGGTGCCCTGGGACTGGCCGTGGTCCGATAGCACCACCAGCCGATATCGACGGGGCGCGGTCCCGGCGAGCTGGGCCAGGGATCCGAGCGTGCGGTCCAGGCCGTCCAGGGCGGCGAGCGATTCGGGCCGGAACATGCCGGCGTGGTGGGCGATCTCGTCGTAGTCGACGTAGTCGACGTAGATGCTTTTCGTGCCGCGACGCAGTTCCTCCGCCACCAAGGCGGTGTTCAGGTCTCGCAGCAGGCCGTTGGTGACTGCTCGCAGCAGGGC
>JBKPBZ010000112.1:0-6292 GCA_046727115.1 Actinomycetota bacterium
GGCTGCCTCGGCGTTCAGCACGCCGAAACCGTAGAGCGGATCCTTCCCGGGCGCCCCGGCGTCCTTGGCCGTGCTGACGATCCGGTTGATGACCTGGCTCGCGGACATCTCGGGCCATTTGGAGCGGATCAAGGCAGCGACGCCGGAAACGATGGGCGTGGCCCCGGAGGTGCCCGCCCACTCGGCATAGCCGCCGGCGGGCATGCCGCCGGCCAGGTCCTCGGCCGGAGCGGCGACGCCGATGCTGATGCCCTGCGAGGAGGAGTCAATGCTGGCCGCGCCCTTGCGGTCAAGGCCTGCGACGGTCAGGACGCCGGGAATCGTGGCCGGCGCGCCGACCTGGATGTTGCCGCCCACGCGGTTGCCCGCGGCGGCGACGATCACCACGTCCTTCTGTTCGGCGTAGAGGAATGCCGCGTCCCAGCTCTGCGGCCATTCCGGCGAGGTGCTGCCGAGGGAGATGTTGATGACGCGGGCGCCGTTGTCGACGGCCCAGCGGACTGCCTCCGGGATCTGGTCCTGATCGCTCTTGCCGCCCGGGTTGGCGGAGCCCAGCCAGGTGGAAACGGAGAGCAGCTGGGCTTCCGGGGCGACGCCGACGATGCCGTCAGGGCCAACGGCGGAGCCAGAACTCGGTGTGGCGCTGGGGCTCGGTTTGCCGCTCGGTTCGGGCGCCTTGTGCCCGCGCCCGGCGAGCATGGTGGCCACCAGGGTGCCGTGTTCGGGTTTGGCACCGATGCTCGCCTGGCCGTTGGCGCTGCCGGCGCCGGAAATGTCGGAGCCTCCGGCGAGCACGCCGGCCAGGTCCGGATGTTTGCCGTCCACGCCGCTGTCAATCACGGCGACTTTGACGCCGGCACCCTTGGAAACGTCCCAGGCTTTGGTGATGCCGGATTCGGCGAGCCAGTATTCCTTGTCCCGCCAGGAATCGGCGTGGGCGGGCGCGGCCAGGGTCAGCGCCGCGGTAGACGCTCCGCCGGCAAGGGCCAAGGCCATCAACGCGGATGAAATCCGGCGGCCTGTTGCTCTGGTCATTCAGGTCCTATCGGCGGTTGCACCAGCGGCACGGCGTGCGGGGGCACAGCTGCTGGGCGGGATCATCGGATGCTGAGGGCAATACCGTCAAGAATATCGTGTTCACTGGCCACTGCGGTGGTGATGCGGCCGCCCGTGACATCGGCCAGGCGTTGCAGGACCCGCCGCCACACGAGGCCGCCGGCGCCGATCACGTCCACCCGGCCGGGGTGCATGTACGGCAGCGCGGCCCGCTCCTCCCTGGTCATTTCGAGCAGTTCGGTGCATGCCTTCCGGACCGCGTCCAGGTCCAGTTCGGTGCCGTGGATCGCGGCCGGCGAATACTCCGGCAGGCGCAGCGCATGCGCCGTGATGGTGGTGACCGAACCCGCCACGCCGACGACCACCGTGGTGCGTTCCAGCGGAACGGTTTCTGCCGCCTCGCTGATGGCGGCGTCGACGTCGGCCTCTGCCGCCGCGATCTGTTCCGGGGTGGGCGGATCGCTGCGCAGGTGCCGTTCGGTCATCCGGACGCAGCCGACGTCGACCGAGCGGGCGGCGATGACGCCCCCGGCGTTGCCCAGCACGAACTCCGTGCTTCCGCCGCCGAGGTCCACCACCAGCACGGGGTCCTCGCCGCGGGAGGGCAGGACACTGCTGGCACCGGCGAAGGACAGCGCGGCTTCCTCGTCGCCGGTGATCACCTCGGGCTCGACGCCGAGGATGGCGCGGATGCCGTCGACGAAGACCTGCCGGTTACGGGCATCGCGGGTGGCCGAGGTGGCCACGAAGCGCACTTTGCCGACGCCGTGCTCGCGGATCAGGGCAGCGTAGTCCCGGGTCGCGGCGAAGGTGCGCTCAAGCGCCTCCGGGGCCAGTTCGCCCGTGGCGTCCACGCCCTGGCCCAGCCGGACCACGCGCATTTCCCGCACGACGTCGGTCAGCTGCGGTGTGGGCTGCCCTGTTGCGCCGCCTGCAGCCGCGTTGGGGTCCGTGTTCACCTCTGGGTTCACATCCGCGATCAGCAGGCGGATGGAATTGGTGCCGCAGTCGATGGCCGCGACCCGGGTCACTTGGACTCCCCCGCGCCGGCCGTGCCGGCGGTGTCGCTAGCGGTGTCTCCTGTGCCGGCGGTGCCGCGGGATCTGCGGACCGGGGCGGGCCGGCCCACGATCTCCGGCAGGCCTTGGGGCCCATGACGGCTGAGGTCCTGGGACGGTGCCTCGCCGCCGGTGTCCCAGGCGCCGTCGCAGTAGCACCGGTCCACGGTCCACCATTCGGCGATGGCCGCGATCGACTCGTCACCGAGCGGGTTCACGCCCGGGCCGGCGGCCAGCGAGTGCCCCACGAGAACGTGCAGGCATTTGACGCGCGTCGGCATGCCGCCGGCCGAGACGCCGTCGATTTCCGGAACCGCACCGATGCCGCAGCGGGCGCCGATCTCGGCACGGGAGGCCAGGTAGGCCTCGTGGGCGGCACGATACCGGGCCGCGAGACCGGCGTCGGCGGCGAGCCGGTCGTTCATTTCGTTCATCAGCCCGGCAGCCTCCAGCCGTGACACCGCCGAGGTGATCACCGGGTGCGTGAGGTAGAACGTGGTGGGGAACGGCGTTCCGTTGCTGAGCCGCGGCGAGGTGGCGGCCACGAGCGGGTTTCCGCAGACGCAGCGGGCGGGGATTTCGACGACGTCCCGCACAGGTCGGCCCAGCTGGCGGCTCAGGACCTCGAGGTCGTGGGGGGACGGCAGGGGTGAGTCCTCCGGGGCGCTTGCCCTGTGGCGCGGCGCCGACGTCGGGGCCCCGCCGTTCTTGACCGCTCGGTCCTGGTCCACTCGGTTCTCGTCCACGGGAGTGGCACCTTCCTGCCCTGTTCCGGGTTGTCCGCGGGACAATCCCGGCGGCGGGCGCCGCTTCTAGTCTGTTGCCGATCGCCTGATGGATTCCCAGAGGGAGTCCACCCACGGCAGGTTGGCCGGGTCTTGTGCTGATGTTGCACCCGCCGCGCCACTGGTCTGCGCGGCAGGAAGATCGCTGCCGAATACCCAGTAGCCCGTCTCTCCGGGCATAACCATGTTAATGCGGTCGCGGGCCTGCTGTTTCACGAAGTTGGGATCCTGCCACCGCGACACCTGGCGTTTGAGATCCTCCTGCTTGGTTTCCTTGGCCGCGATGTCGGCCTGGAGCGCCGCGATTTCCGCGCGTTTGTCGAGGAAGATCTTCACCGTGGGCGCCAGCAGGATGGTGATGGCAATCATGACGACGCCGAGGGCAAGCAGCCGGCCCGAGAACGCCTTGGCGGGCACTGGATCGAGGGATTCATCGGCACTGCCTGCCGCGGTCCGGCCTACGGCCTTGCCGCCGGCCTTCCCCGGCGCCGGCCGGGTTGCGGGTTTTGCGGCCGGTACTGCTGTGGACCCGTTGGCGGGCTTGCCGGTTGCGGGTGCTGCCGCACGTGGAGAGGCAGGCCCGGCGCCGCGGGGCGTGGCCGGGGTCGGCGCGCCGCTGCGGGAGCCGCCAAAGTCCGCCTCGATGACGTCGCCGCCGTCGTCTGCTGCCCCCAAGCCCGTGGCCGCGGGCTTGGCGGCCGCAGCCTTGGTGGGTGCAGGCGTAGCCCGGGGAACGTTGGGGCGTCGGGTAGCCATGTCACTCCTTCAAAAGCGGCCAAAACAGAACCGGTGGCCATGGTCTTTCAACCATAGCCACCGGTTACCGGTTTTCGCGGCTAACTAGCCCTTGAAACGCGGGAAGGCACTGCGTCCGGCGTACCTTGCGGCGTCGTCGAGTTCCTCTTCGATGCGCAGCAACTGGTTGTACTTGGCGACGCGTTCGGAGCGGGCCGGGGCACCGGTCTTGATCTGTCCCGCGTTGGTGGCAACGGAGATGTCAGCAATGGTGGTGTCCTCGGTTTCGCCGGAGCGGTGCGAGGTGATGGTGGTGTAACCGGCACGCTGGGCCAGTGACACGGCGTCCAGCGTCTCGGTCAGGGAACCGATCTGGTTGACCTTGACGAGCAGCGAGTTCGCGGTCTTGGTGTCGATGCCGCGCTGCAGGATGGCCGGGTTGGTGACGAAGAGGTCATCGCCCACGAGCTGGACCTTGTCGCCGATGGTGTCGGTGAGGGTCTTCCAGCCTTCCCAGTCGTTCTCGTCCAGCGGGTCCTCGATCGAAACCAGCGGGTAGTCGGCCACGAGCTCGGCGTAGTAGGCGCTCATCTCGGTGGCGGACAGTGCCTTGCCTTCGAACTGGTAGGCGCCGTCCTTGAAGAACTCGGAGGAGGCGACGTCCAGGGCCAGGGCGATGTCCTTGCCCGGGGTGTAGCCGGCGTTCTTGATGGCTTCCTGGATCAGGTCCAGGGCGGCACGGTTGGACGGCAGGTTCGGCGCGAAGCCGCCCTCGTCGCCCAGACCGGTGGACAGGCCCTTGGCCTGCAGGACGGACTTGAGGTTGTGGTAGACCTCGACGCCCCAGCGCAGGCCCTCGGAGAAGGTCTCGGCGCCGATCGGGACAATCATGAATTCCTGGATGTCCACGTCGGAGTCGGCGTGCGAGCCGCCGTTGAGGATGTTCATCAGCGGCACGGGCAGGACGTGCGCGTTGGGGCCGCCGAGGTACTTGTACAGCGGCAGGTCCGCGGAGGCGGCGGCGGCGTTGGCCACGGCCAGGGAGACACCCAGGATGGCGTTGGCGCCGAGCTTGCCCTTGTTGGGGGTGCCGTCGAGGTCGATCATGGCCTGGTCGATGCTGCGCTGGTCGGTCGCGTCGAAACCGGTCAGGGCCGGGGCGATCTGGTCGATGACCGCGTCGACCGCCTTCTGGACACCCTTGCCGAGGTAGCGGCCCTTGTCGCCGTCGCGGAGTTCAACGGCCTCGTGCTCGCCGGTGGAAGCGCCGGAGGGTACTGCTGCGCGGCCGATCTGGCCGTCCGAGAGCAGGACTTCAACTTCTACGGTCGGGTTGCCACGGGAATCGAGGATTTCGCGGGCGTGGATGGCATCGATAAGCGCCATGGATATGCTCCTTTGGGTGAAGCGATCTGCAGGGAATCTGACTGCTTGGACTCTGGCTGTACGTGAAGCTGGAAAGCCGACGTCGTCGTCGCTACTAGCGTAGTCGAGAGTGGCGGAGGTTACGGAAACCTATCCAAACCCCGGACGTCATGAGGCCGACGGCATTTTGTCTGCCCTACGGTGCCGGTGGCATTTTTGTCTGCGCTATGGTGCCGGTGGCAGGGCACCGTTGCTGTCCTGAAAGCGGCGGAGGGCTCCGCGGAGGGCCCGCTCGGCGTCGAGCCCGGCGGCCCGGGCCCCCGCCACGATCCCGAAAAGGAGGTCGCCGAGTTCCGCCTCGGTGGCCGGGATCTCGACGCCGGTGCCGACGGCGGTTTGGCCGGCGGCCGGCGCCAGGTGCGCGCGTTCGGCCCGGTCCAGGAGCTTTTGGGCCCGGGCCAGGGCCGGCAAGGCGGCGGGAACGCCGTCGAAGACGTGGCCGCGTTCGGGCTTTTCGGCCTTCTTGACGGCATCCCATTTCAGGACGATCTCCTCCACCGTTGCCGGGAAGGAATCCTGCAGCGAGCCGTCGGGCCGGAACACGTGCGGGTTGCGCCGGATCATCTTGTCCGTCAGTGCCCGGGCGACGTCGTCGAGGTCGAAGGCACCGCGTTCCTCGGCGAGCCGGGCGTGCAGGACCACCTGCAGCAGCACGTCGCCCAGCTCGGATTTCAGTTCGGCGTCGCCGCCGGCCGTCTCGATGGTCTCCGCGACCTCGTAGGCCTCCTCCAGGAGGTACTCCACGAGGGATTCGTGGGTGAGGGCACCCATCCAGGGGCAGTGCTCGCGCAGGGCCGCGATCAGAGCGGCCAGCCCCTGGACGGGTGGAGTGTCCTCGTTAGCCAAGGTCGGAGTAGGCCTCGTTGATGTATTCCACGAGGGCTTCCTTCTCCTCGAGCGGGAGGAAGGCGGCCTCGGCTGCGTTCAGTGTCAGCTCCAGCAGGTCATCGAGGTCGTAGTCGAACGTCTCAACGAGCAGCTCGAACTCGTCGGTCAGGGTGACGCCGCTCATGAGCCGGTTGTCGGTGTTGATGGTGACGTTGAAGCCGAGCTGGTAGAGCATGTCCAGCGGGTGGCTTTCGATGCCTTCGCCGAAGCCGGCGATGGCGCCGGTCTGCAGGTTCGAGGAGGGGCAGATCTCCAGGGCGATGCCGCGGTCGCGGACCCAGCTGGCGAGCTCGCCCAGGGTCACCATGCCGATGGTGTCGTTGACGGAGTCGTCGAAGCCTGCGG
>JBKPBZ010000113.1:0-14438 GCA_046727115.1 Actinomycetota bacterium
ATCCGGCTGTACTCGGCCCGGATGGCCTCCCGCGGCTACGCCTTCGGCCCGGACACCCCGTGGCAGCGGGAACTGGAGGAGGCCTTCCCGTACGTGGAGACCCCGGACCAGCTGACCACCATCAACGAGGTCAAGGCCGACATGGAGCGCGAGATCCCGATGGACCGGCTGATCTCCGGCGACGTCGGCTACGGCAAGACCGAGATCGCGGTCCGCGCCGCGTTCAAGGCCGTCCAGGACGGCAAGCAGGTGGCCGTGCTGGTGCCCACGACGCTGCTCGCCCAGCAGCACTACGAGACCTTCACCGAACGGTTTTCCGGGTTCCCGCTGGTGGTCAAACCGCTGTCCCGCTTCCAGAGCGGCAAGGAAGCCAAGGAAACCGCCGACGGCGTCAAGAGCGGTTCCGTGGACGTCGTGATTGGCACGCACCGGCTGCTGTCCAAGGACTTCGGCTTCAAGGATCTCGGCCTGGTGATCGTGGACGAGGAGCAGCGCTTCGGCGTCGAACACAAGGAGGCGCTCAAGAAGATGCGCACCAACGTGGACGTCCTGGCCATGAGCGCCACCCCGATTCCGCGGACCCTGGAAATGTCCCTGACCGGCATCCGCGAGACCTCCACCCTGGCCACCCCGCCGGAGGAACGGCACCCCGTGCTGACCTACGTGGGCCCGTACACGGAGAAGCAGACCTCCGCCGCGATCCGCCGCGAACTGATGCGCGAAGGCCAGGTGTTCTTCGTCCACAACCGGGTGTCCACGATCGATCGCACCGCGGCGAAGATCCGCGAACTGGTCCCGGAGGCGCGGGTGGAGGTGGCGCACGGGCAGATGTCCGAGAGCCGGCTGGAACAGATCATCGTGGACTTCTGGGAAAAGCGCTTCGACGTCCTGGTCTGCACCACCATCATCGAGACCGGCCTGGACATCTCCAACGCCAACACCCTGATCGTGGACGGCGCGGACAAGTACGGCCTCTCCCAGCTGCACCAGCTGCGCGGACGGGTGGGCCGCGGCCGGGAACGCGCCTACGCCTACTTCCTCTACCCCTCGGAAAAGCCGCTCGGCGAGGTGGCACTGGAACGGCTCAAGGCCGTCGCGACGCACAACGAACTCGGCGCCGGCATGCAGCTGGCCATGAAGGACCTGGAGATCCGCGGGGCCGGCAACCTGCTCGGCGGCGAGCAGTCCGGCCACATCCAGGGCGTCGGCTTCGACCTCTACATCCGGCTGGTCGGCGAGGCCGTGGCCGAATACCGGGGCGAGGCCGAGGAGAAGGCCGCCGAAATGAAGATCGAGCTGCCGGTCAACGCGCATCTGCCGCACGACTACGTGCCGGGCGAACGGCTGCGCCTGGAGGCCTACCGCAAGCTGGCCAGCGCCATCACCTACGAGGCGATCGACGAGGTCCTCGCGGAGCTCGTGGACCGCTATGGCGAACTGCCACTGCCCGCCACCAACCTGATCGACGTCGCCCGGTTCCGGGTGGGCGCCCGCGAGGCCGGACTGTCCGACGTCGCGCTGCAGGGCAACTTCATCAAGTTCTCCCCGGCGCAGCTGCCCGAGTCCAAGCTCATGCGCCTGACCCGGATGTACCCCGGCGCGCAGGCGAAGCCGGCCCTGGACGCCGTGCTGGTCCCCAAGCCCAAGACCGCCAGGATCGGCGGCCGGGACCTGCAGGACGCCGAGATCCTCGAATGGGCCAACGGCGTCATCCGCAACATCTTCTCGGACACTCCTGTAGCTGCGACACCGGCGGTGAAATAAAAGAATGATGGGAGGACATCACGCCGCGTCGGGGGCCGCGGCGTGGGTAGCCATTGCCTCGACCGGCCCGTATGCGCTCGGCTGGTACCCCCTGGATCCCACGGGAATCGTGATCGGCGCCATGGCGACGGCGGGGACCGCGCTGGTCTGCGACTGGGACCACCGCGCCAGCACAGTGGCGCACGCGCTGCCGCCGCTGTCCAACCTGGTGGCGCGCGGCATTGAGAACGTCAGCGGAGGCCACCGGCAGGGCACGCATTCGGTGCTGGGCGCGGCGTTCTTTGTGCTGCTGGCCACGATCGCCGGGCAATGGCAGGTGCAGACCCAGTGGGGGCTGCTGTCCGTCGGGGCCGGCCTGCTGTGCATGTTCATGATCAACATCGCAGTGAAGGCACTGAAGCTCTTTCCAAAATACGGCTGGGTCAGCAACTGGATCTTCGGGCTGCTCATGGCGGGAGTGGTGACATGGTTTGCGCCGCACCAGTGGACCTGGCTGCCGGTCTCGATGCTCACCGGGGTGCTGGTGCACATCGTGGGGGACATGATCACCACCGGGGGAGTGCCGCTGCTCTGGCCACTGGTGATCAAGCCGCCGAAGGTCCTGCGGAAACTGCCGCTGCTGAAGAACATCTGGAGAGCAAACGGGGCGTTCTCCATCCCGCTGCTGGGCCGGGCGGGGTCACGGCGGGAATGGTTCGTCCTCATCCCGGTAAGCGGCTACGCGATGGTGGGGATGTTCGGCGCCGGCCTGGCCGTGGCCAAGGCGCACTTCCCGGCGGCCCTGGCCCTGGGCACGGGGCTGGTCAAAGGCCTGTTCACGCTGGTGCCCGGCTAGGCTGCGCTCCCCGGACTGAGTGTCCTTAAATGACTGAGGCTCCGGAATATCCGGAGCCTCACTCGTTTAAGGAGCGGGGGAGCCTAGTTTTCGCCGGCCGAATCCGAGCGGCCCAGCAGCGTCTGCGGGATCCAGAACGCGAGGGCGAAGAGCACCAGGCAGACGGCCATCGGCCAGACGTTCTCCAGCGTCAGGAAGGCCAGCGAGTAGATCGCGCCGAGGAACAGGACCATCATCGGCACGAACAGGGCGATGCTGGATCCGAGGCTGTTCTCGACGCGCCGGGACGGGGTGGTGTTGCTGGACATTCGTTCCTCCTCGGCCCCGGGGGGCTCTCAAAACTGTGGGCGCTGCCGGTGTGGATCAGTACGCGGATGAACCCTGTTCACCCTTGACGATCGCGATGCCGGAGCTGGCGCCAATACGTGTTGCACCTGCAGCAATCATAGCCTGAGCGTCGGCCAGGGAGCGCACGCCGCCGGAGGCCTTGACGCCCAGGTCCGGACCGACGGTACGGCGCATGAGTGCGACGTCCTCGGCCGTGGCCCCGCCGCCGTTGAAGCCGGTGGAGGTCTTTACGAAGTCCGCCCCGGCTTCCACCGCGGCCTCGCACGCGAGCACTTTCTGGTCATCGCTCAGCAGGGCCGTTTCGATGATGACCTTCAGGATGGCTCCGCCCTCGTGGACGGCGTCGGCGACGGCGGCGATGTCATCCACCAGCGTGCCCTTGTCATTGGCACGGGCCGCGGCGATGTTGATGACCATGTCCACCTCTTCGGCGCCGTCCAGGACCGCGCCGCGGGCCTCGAAGGCCTTGACGTCGCTCGGCGTGGCGCCCAGCGGGAACCCGACCACGGAGCACGTCAGGACCCCCGAGCCCTTGAGCGCGGTCTTGACGGTCTTGACCCAGACCGGGTTCACGCAGACCGACTTGAAATGGTATTCGGCCGCCTCGGCGCACACCTTGAGGATCTCCGCCTCGCTGGCCTCCGGCTTGAGCAGCGTGTGGTCGATGTAGGAGGCGATGTTGGGCGTGCCCGCGGTGGCGGCGTCGTGGCTCATGGTGGTCCCTTTCGTGGCGGGCCTGGGACGCGGCGGTCCCTTCCCGGGCCTTGTGGGCCTGCAGGCCCTGGCGGCGCCGCTTGGTGCGCGGCTTTCAGGGAACCATCTTGCCATAGGAACATGCGCGGTGGATGCCCCGGCCGGGCCGCCCTCCGCACGCTCAGGCGGCGGCCGCCAGGGGCCGGGCCATCGTGGCTTGAAGCAGCTGGGAAGCACACACCGACGCGGCCGAACCGGAGGCCACGAGCAGTCCCAGCCGGACGCCGTCGTAGGCTGCGGCGTCACCGATTGCCCAGATGCCTGGCACGGAGGTGCGGAAGTCCTGGCCGATGACAATCCCGCCACGCGGCGCGGTGGTGAGCCCGGCCGTGGCGGCCAGTTCGTCGCGGGCGATGCGCTCCTCGGCCAGGATCACGAGGTCCCCGTTCATGCTGGAGCCGTCCTCGAAAACGATGCCGGACGCCGGCAGGACGGACCCGGCGACGGTGGGAACGACGGCGGCCGGGCGGACAGTGGTGCGGATGGGGCGGACGCCGCGGGCCCGGAGCACGGCCTCGGCCTGTCCGGCGGCGGAGCCCGTGCCGATCAGGATGCCCAGCGGGCGCCGGCCCAGGACCCGGGTGACGTCCTTGACGGCCTCGCCCAGCCGGGCGGCGTCGTCGATCGTGGAATAGCTCAGGCACCGCGCCGCCCCTTCCACCGGCGCCTCGGCGGGGGCCGATCCGGTGGCGATGACGAGCTCGTCGTAGTCGAATTCCATGCCGTCGGCGGTGGTGACGCGGCGGTTTTCCGCGTCGATGTAGCTGGCCGGCTGGCCAAAGCGGACAGACACCTGGGGCAGGGCGGCGAGTTCCAGCAATTCCTCGGGGGCGTCGTCCCGGTTGCTGAGGACCGTGATCGCGCCGGCAAACGGGGTCCGGCTGAGCTGCCGGACGAGGGCCTGGGCGGCCGTGCCGGCGCCGGCGATGACGATCCTGGGCCGGGCGGCCGTTGTGACTGTCGTCGGAGAGGCGGTGCCGGGAGCGGCTGCCGTCGAGGCGGACGTGACGGAGATGGGAGACAATGCCGGAGCGGACATGTGCAGGCCCTTTCGCTGGGTGGCCATCGTGTGGCCGGTGTGCTTGATGAACCCCAGCGTAGGCGTCCGATTTTTCCGGGGTGTTTCCCGGGTGTTGCCGCTTTTGCCCTGCCTGTTCGCCAGTATTTACCGGCCGGTAATGCCGTGCGTCACACCTGGGCAGCCGGCTTTTCTGCCGCCTCCGTTAGACCCGGATCCGGTAGCCGCGCTTCACCACGGTTTCCACCAGGCGTGTGTCCGGCAGCGCGGAACGCAGCCGGCTGACGGTCATGTCCAGGGCATGCACGGAACCGCGCAGTTCCAGCAGGTCCGAGAGCGCTTCGCGGGACAGCACGGCCCCGCCGGCGCCGATGAGCGCGCGCAGCAGCAGCAGGGGTGCCGGTGCCATGTCGACCGCTTCGCCGTTGATCCGCAGCGAGCGGCCGCGCAGCTCGATGCTGCCGGAAGCGGTATCGAGCCGGCGCACGTGGTTGAGCGCCAGGTGCTCGCAGACCAGCCGGATCAGGGCGCCCATCCGGAAGCGTTCCGGGATCAGCGGTTGCAGCCCGGCATCGAGCAGCGGCTGCGCGGTGATGGGCCCGACGACGGCGGTCGCCACAGTGGTCTTCAGGCTCTCCACGAGTTGTTTGTAGACGCCCATCTCGTGCGCCGTGCTCCACATGGCGTCCACGGCCGGGGCGCTCGTGAAGGTCAGGACATCCAGGTTGCCGCTGCACGCGGCTTCGATGAGCTTGGGCAGCCGGTCGGCGCCGTCGGGCTTGACCCAGCGGTACGGGGTGACGGTCAGGACGGTGGCGCCGGACATGCGCAGGCGCTCAAGCTGGCGGACATCGGTGTAGCCGTGCAGCTGCACCGCGACTGTCTTGCCCCGCACACCCTCGGCAAGGAGCATGTCCACGAGCGTGGCCGTGGTTTCGTCGCTGCTGATTCCGACGTCGGCGAGTCCGGCCGCCCGCACGGCGCCGCGGGCTTTGGGCCCGCGGACGAACATGCGGGTGGCGGAGAGGGTCTCGAGCAGCTGGTCTCCGATGCCAAACGTGTCCGCGGCCTCGCACCAGCGGCGCATGCCGTAGGCCGTGGTGGCGATGCAAAGATCGGGCCGCGCGGCGATGATCGCCCGGGTGTCCTCGATCAGGCTCTCGTCCTCCCGGACCGGGGCGATCTTCAGCGCCGGGGCGTGAAGCACCTCGGCACCGCGGCGCTCGAGGGCCTCGATGAGGTCCTGCGAGCGGCGGTGCGAGGTGACGCCGATCCGGAAGCCGTCCAAAGGGAGGTCCCGTTCGGTCGGGTCGTCGGCAGTTTCCGGCGCGGGTGCTCCGGAAGTTGCGGGGATCAACGGTGTTAGGGGTGCGCCGGGTTCCGGGAAGGTTGCGGCGACGGCGTTCAATGCGCTCATGGGAATCCTTACGCCTCCATCAGTGATGCGGCCAGTCGGTCGAGCTCTGCGGTGGCTTCGGCACAGCCCCGGTTGGCCTCGGCCACCCGGACGACCTCCCCGATCACCAGGACGGCGGGATTGCTGCAGCCGGCGGCTGCGGAGGTGATGGTGCCCAGATCGGCGATCGTGGTGCGCTGGCCGGGGCGGTAACCGCGTTCGACGACCGCCATCGGCATGTCGGCCCGCATCCCGGCCCGGCGGAGTCCGGCCGCGAGGTGGTGCAGGGTGCCGATGCCCATCAGGACCACAATGGTTCCGCCGAGCCCGGAAAGGTGCGTCAATTCGTTCTCGGTCAGCGGGGCATGGCCGGAGACCACGGTGAACATGTGGCTGACTTCGCGGTGCGTGACCGGGATGCCGGCGGCGGCCGGAACCGAGATGGCGCTGGTGACTCCGGAGATGACGCGGACCGGAACCCCGGCCGCGACGCAGGACGCGACTTCCTCGCCGCCGCGGCCGAATACATAGGGGTCCCCGCCCTTGAGGCGGACCACGTTGTTGCCGGCCAGCGCGCTTTCCACCATGAGCTTTTCGATGTCGGCCTGGCTGACCTTGTGGTGGCCGGGCTTCTTGCCCACATCCACGAGCTCGGCCGAGGTCAGGGACGGCAGGTCCTGGTACGGGGCGAGCCGGTCGTAGAAGACGACGTCGGCATCCCGCAGCGCCGCCACAGCGGCGACGGTGAGCAGCTCGGCGGTGCCGGGGCCGCCGCCGACGAGCGTGACGTGTCCCACCGGGCCGGCCGCCGGCTCGGCCGCCACCGGAATGCCGGCTGCGTGGCACCGGCCCAGCAGGGCCTCCCAGCCGGGCTGGCCGTCGTCGACTGCCGCCACCAGGAACGGGCGCTCGGGCAGCGGGCTGTCAACGCCGGCGCCCTCCGGGGAGCTGAGGCGGAACACGACGGCGCCGGCAGCTTCGTAGCGGCGCACGGCCTGCCGCGCGGCGTGGTCCGCGCCCGTGACCAGGACTTCGCGTCCGGTGAGGTCAATGGTGAGCTGCATGGCTATACCTCGTTCTCGTCAAGCTGTCCCGGGGTGGTGGCACGGACCGGAATGGAAGCACCGATCAGGACAGGCTGCTGGCCGGCCAGCGCCTTTTCTTCTGCGGTGGCGGGGCGCATCTGGCCGCGCTCGTCGGAGACGAAGGTGATGGAATCGTCCTTCTGGTCAGGGGCGTTGACGAAGGAGCGGAAGCGGCGGAGCCGCTCGGGATCCTTCAGGGTGTCGGCCCATTCGTCGACGTAGGTGTCAACGTGCTTGGCCATGGCGGCCTCAAGGTCCTCGGCGATGCCCAGGGTGTCGTGCACCACCACGTCCTCGACGTGCTTGATGCCGCCGTCGAGCTCCTCCTGCCAGCGCGCGGTGCGCTGCAGGCGGTCGGCGGTGCGGATGTAGTACATGAAGTACCGGTCGATGTACTTGATCAGGGTTTCGTCATCGAGGTCCTTGGCCAGCAGCTGGGCGTGCGCCGGGGTGGCCCCGCCGTTGCCGCCGACATACAGGTTCCAGCCGTCCGCGGTGGCGATGACGCCGACATCCTTGCCCCGGGCCTCCGCACATTCGCGGGCGCAGCCGGAGACACCCATTTTCAGCTTGTGCGGGCTGCGGAGACCGCGGTAGCGCAGCTCCAGCGCGATGGCCATGGCCACCGAGTCCTGGACCCCGAAGCGGCACCACGTGGAGCCGACGCAGGACTTCACCGTGCGCAGGCTCTTGCCGTAGGCCTGGCCGGATTCGAAGCCGGCATCCACGAGGAGCTTCCAGATTTCCGGGAGCTGCTCCAGCCGGGCGCCGAACATGTCGATCCGCTGGCCGCCGGTGATCTTGGTGTAGAGGCCGTACTGCTCGGCGACCGCGGCGATCACGCCGAGTTTCTTCGGGGTGATCTCGCCGCCGGCGATCCGCGGAACCACCGAGTAGGTGCCGTCCTTTTGCATGTTGGCCAGGGCGCGGTCGTTGGTGTCCTGCAGGGTGCCGCGGCCGGCGTCCAGGACGTAGGCGCTGTTCTGGCTGGCCAGGATGTTGGCGATGGTCGGTTTGCAGATATCGCAGCCGGCCCCGGTGCCGTACTTGGCCATGATCTCCTCGAAGGAGGCCAGTTCCAGGACCCGGATGGCGTCGAAGAGTTCCTGGCGGGAGAGCTCGATGTGTTCGCAGAGCGCCTTGGAGACCTCGACGCCGGATTTGGTCAGCTCGGTCTCGAGCAGCTTCTTGAGCATCGGCACGCAGGAGCCGCAGCTGGTTCCGGCGCGGGTGCAGCCCTTCAGCTCGCCGAGTTCCTGGACGGGCGCGTTGCCGTCGCAGGCCCCGCAGCCGTTGACGGTGTCCCGGATGGTTCCCGCGGAGACGTTGTTGCAGGAACACAGGATGGCGTCGTCCGGCAGTTCGGTCTCGGGGGCGTCGCCGCCGCCGGCCGCGGTGAGGTAGGCGCCGGGCTCGGCGGCCAGTTCGCGGCCCAGCATGGGGCGCAGGGACGTGTAGGGCGAGGCGTCACCGACGAAGATGCCGCCGAGCAGGGTCTTGGCATCGTCGGTGGTGACGATCTTCTGGTAGACGCCGCGGGCGGGGTCGGCGTAGACGATTTCGAGGGCGTGTTCCGTGCGGGCGAAGGCGTCGCCGAAGCTGGCGACGTCGACGCCGGAGAGCTTGAGCTTGGTGGCGGTGTCGAAGCCGGGGAACGTTGCGTCGCCGCCGTGCAGCCGGTCCGCGACGATCTCGGCCATCGTGTTGGCCGGGGCCACGAGGCCCAGGCACATGCCGCCGAAGTTGGCGACCTCGCCGATTGCCCAGATGCCGGGAACCTCCGTGGAGCAGTCGTCGGAGATGACGACGCCGCCGCGCTGGCCGAGCTGGAACTGCTGTACCCCCTTTTGCCCATCCGGGCCGTCGGCGGCCCGGAACAGTTCATCGCGGGGCCGCACACCGATCGCAACGATCACGATGTCGGCGTCGATGATCCGCCCGTCAGCCATGAGGACGCCGGTGACCTGGCCGTCGTCGTCGGCGAGGACCTCGGAGGGGAACACTCCGCCGTGGACGGTGAAGCCCTTGGCCTCGATGAGCCGGCCGAGGGCCTGTCCGGCACCCTCGTCCAGCTGGGTGTTCATGAGCCACGGTGAGCCGTTGATGACGATCGGGGTGGCGCCGAGCTGTTCGGTGCCTGCCGCCGATTCCAGGCCCAGCAGACCGCCGCCGATGGTGACCGCGGTGACCTTGCGGCCAAGCTTTTCGGTGAGGTCCGCGATCGCCTTGTTGATGGCCCAGACGTCCTCAAGGGTGCGGTACACGTGGGTGTGTTCGGAGCCTGGGATGGGCAGGCGGGCCGCGTCCGAGCCCGTCGCGACCACGAGCTCGTCATAGGGGTAGACGGTGCCCGCCGCGGTCTTGACCGTCTTGCCGGCGGTGTCGATGCTGATGACGCGCTCGCCGGTTTTCAGGTTCAGGGCGTTGTGGTCCCACATGGAAGCGCTGCCCAGGGTGAGGTCAACGTCGCTATCGGTGAGTGCCTTGCTCAGCGCGACGCGGTCGTACGGGAGGTGGGCTTCCTCGGTGAGGACTGTAACGTGCCAGCCATCGAGTCCGCGGGCGTGCATCGCGTCGGCGAAACGGTGCGCTGCGGGGCCGCCACCGGCCACCACAATACGGCGCGGGGCGGCGCTGGCAGCGCCCTGGTTCGGGTGGCTTGAGGGGTGTCCGGTCACGGTGGGCCTTTCGCATGGGCCGCAGACGATGCTCTGCAGCTTGTCGTCCCAGACTAGGCAAACGTAATTTCGCTTCAGTTTCCCTTATGTTTCGTGATCTTAACTTCTGCATCACGAACGCATTTCCGGCCGTGTGAGCTCTCTTTTACGCGCCGGACACATCCGGCGCGTCCGGATGAAACACCGCGGGCCTAGCTTGAATATGTGGCCGCAGCAGCGGTTGAGCCCGTAAGGGATGTATCAGAGAGGGGCCGGGATGACCGCCGTACTTGAAACCGCAATGCTCGAGTTTGAGGCACAGGGCGCCGGGCAGGCTGGATCCGCAGCCGGCTGGCACCGGGTGTGCGCCGTGACGGACCTGGAGCCCGCATGGGGCGAGGCGGCTCTGATTGCGGGCCGCCAGGTTGCCCTGTTCCGCACCGTGTCCGGTGAGGTTTTCGCCGTCGCGCAGGAAGACCCGGCCACCGGGGCGAACGTCATGGCCCGCGGCATCACCGGATCCCGCGGGGACCGCCCCACGGTGGCTTCGCCGTTGCACAAGGAGGTCTACGACCTCGCCACGGGGGAGTGCCTCGGCAACCCGGACCTCCGGCTCGCCACCTTCGGTACCCGGATTGTGGGCGGGTACATTGAGGTAGGCCTCTAGAGGCCCAGGGCTTCGCGGACGTCCGCCAGAACGTTGTCCAGCGCGGCGCGGGCCTCGTCCCGGGCTGCCGGAAGTTCGGCGGCCGAACCGACACTGCGGATGACCTCCAGGTAGCACTTAAGCTTTGGTTCCGTGCCGCTGGGACGGATGATGACGCGGCTGAGGTCCCTCGTCAGGTACAGCAGGCCTTCAGTGGGCGGGAGTTCCTCGGTGCCTACGGCCAGGTCCGTGACGGCCTCGATGCCGGAGCCGCCGAACGATTCCGGTGGGCTGACCCGCAGCCGGTTCATCATCGCGTCCAGCAGGCCGAGGTCCGCCACCCGGATGCTGAGCTGGTCGCTCGCGTGCAACCCGTGCACCAGGTAGAGCTCGTCCAGGGTGTCGAAGATGGTCTTGCCTTCCGCCTTAGCCGCGGCCGCGAGTTCGGCGATCAACACCGCCGCCGAAATCCCGTCCTTGTCGCGCACCAGCGACGGGGCGACGCAATAGCCCAGCGCCTCCTCGTAGCCGTAGACCAGCCCCGGCACGCGGGCAATCCACTTGAAGCCGGTCAGGGTTTCCTCGTGGGCGTAACCTGCCGCGGCCGCGATCCGCGCCAGCAACCGGGAAGACACAATCGAGTTGGCGAACACGCCGCCCGGCGCCTCGCCGCCGGCGGCCTGCCGGGCCACGATGTGGGCACCGAGCAGGGCGCCCACCTCATCGCCGCGCAGCATGCGCCACGTACCGGTGGCCGGGTCTTTCGCCGCCACGGCTGCCCGGTCGGCGTCGGGATCGTTGGCGATCACGATGTCGGCGTCCTCGCGCGTCGCCGCTTCGAGGGCCAGATCGAGCGCCCCGGGCTCTTCCGGGTTGGGGAAGTTCACCGTGGGGAAGTCCGGATCCGGCTGAGCCTGTTCCGTGACGAGCGTGACGTCGGCAAAACCGGCGGCGTTCAGCACTGCCACAGCCGTTTCGCCGCCCACGCCGTGCATGGGGGTCAGGACGATCTTCAGCCCGCGGGCCGGGAAGTGCTCCGGAACCGCCAGGGCCGCGACGGCGCCCTGGTATTCGGTGGCGATTGAGGGCTCCAGCACGGTCCATCCGTCCGTGGCCAGAACGATCGAGTCCAGGGCGCCGACGCCAGCGATCTTCGCCGCTATCAGGGCATCGTACGGTTCCACGATCTGGGCGCCGCGGCCGCTTTCCTCAACCGCGTGACGGCCGAGGTATACCTTGTAGCCATTGTCCTGCGGCGGGTTGTGGCTGGCGGTGACCATGACGCCGCCGTCGCAGTCCAGCGCCCGCACCGCGTACGCGAGCAGCGGGGTGGGCAGCGCGGCCGGCATCAGAAAGGTTTCAATACCGGCCCCGGTGAGGATCGCGGCCGTTTCTTCGGCGAAAATATCGGAGTTGTAGCGGGCGTCGTAGCCGACGACGGCGCGCGGACGGGCGCCGGGGGAGGCCTGCTGGACGGCATGGGTGAGGAACGCGGTGAAGCCGGCGGCGGCGCGGCGGACCACTGCGCGGTTCATCCGGTTCGGTCCCGGGCCGAGGGCCGCCCGCAGCCCGGCGGTACCGAACTGGAGGGTGCCGCTAAAGCTGTCGGCCAGCTCCTGGCGGGCCGCGGCGACGCCTCCATCGGTGAGGCGGATCAGCTCAGTCAGGGTGGCGGCGGTGGCGGGGTCCGGGTCCTGGTTCACCCAGTCGCGGGCGTCGCTCAGGAGTCGGGCGAGTTCGGCATCAGAAGACGTCATAGGAACCAAACTATCGCCAATCGCGAGCGATCCCCGCCCAGAGAATCGAGAGTTGGGGTTTCAGTTCCATCTCAAAGCTTCCAGCGGGACCTTGACACCCAAATTTCCGGACACGTAGCGTCTGGAATATGAAGATGGGCCGGGGCGTGGAATGGGCCGTGCACAGTTGCGTCAACATGGCATGGACGCCACCCGGGGAGCCGGTGAACAGCGCCCGGCTGGCAGAGTTCTACAAACTCCCCGCCGCCTACCTTAACAAGCAGTTTCAGTCGCTGGTCCGGGCCGGGGTGCTGGAGTCTGTCTCCGGCCCCCGCGGCGGATTTCTTTTGGCGCGCCGGCCGGAAAACATCACGGTGCTGGACATTGTGCTGGCCCTGGAGGGCCAGGACCCGGCCTTCCGGTGTGAGGCAATCCTGGGGAATGTCCCTGAGCCGGACCGGCAGGAGAACTTCGCACGGACGTGCCTTATCTCCCAGACCATGCGGCAGGCCGAACTCGCCTGGCGGCAGGCGCTGGCGCGCCAGAGCATCGCCGGGATCGCGGATTCGATCGAGCGGCGGTTCCCGTCCGACAAGGCAAAGATCCTGGAATACCTGGCTGTGGAATGACCGCGGCGAGGTGGTCCAGGACCTGTCCCGGGGGGCGTGGGCCTCCGGGGTCTGGGCGTGGGCCCAGAGCCAGAGACTGGATCAGAGCTTGGCGATGATCTCTGCGAGCAGTTTGGAAATCCGCGGTCCGGCGGCCTGGCCGGCTTCAAGTACCTCGCCGTGGCTGAGGGGCACCGGGCTGATCCCGGCGGCGAGGTTGGTCACGAGCGAGATGCCGAAGACCTCCATGCCGGCGTGGCGGCCGGCAATGGCCTCCAGGGCCGTGGACATGCCCACCAGGTCGGCGCCGATCCGCTTGGCGTACTGCACCTCGGCGGGGGTCTCGTAGTGCGGGCCGGTGAACTGGGCGTAGACGCCCTCGTCCAGGGACGGGTCCACTTCACGGGCCAGGCCCCGGATCCGGGAGGAGTACAGGTCTGTCAGGTCCACGAACGTGGCGCCTTCCAGCGGTGAGGTGGCGGTGAGGTTGATGTGGTCGCTGATCAGCACCGGGGTGCCGGGCGTCCAGTCCTCGTTGAGCCCGCCGCAGCCGTTGGTCAGCACAAGGGTCTTGCAGCCGGCGGCCGCGGCGGTGCGCACGCCGTGAACCACGGAGCGGACGCCCTTGCCCTCGTAGTAGTGCGTGCGTGCGCCCAGGACGAGGGCCCGCTTTCCCTCTTTGGTCAGCACCGAGCGGATGGTGCCCACGTGCCCCACCACGGAGGGTGCGGAGAAGCCGGGGATTTCGGCGGCGGACAGGGTGGCGGTGGTCTCGCCGATGAGCTCGGCGGCGTCGCCCCAGCCCGATCCGAGGACCAGCGCGACGTCATGGGAATCGACGCCCGTCTCTTCGGCGATGTAGGCGGCGGCGTCGCGGGCGGCGTCGAAAGGGTCCGTGTTGAGGAATTCTGTATAGCTCACTGGTACAAGTTATCGCGGCTCGGCCCTGCTGCCCAGCATGCCCGGCCGGTTCCGCGCGCGGAACCGATTCTTGGTGGCTCCGGTTCGGATGGTGGACAATGGTTGATTGTGACTACGCACCCTGACTTCAGTTCACCCCGCATCGCAATTCTCGGCGGAGGGCCCGGCGGCTACGAAGCCGCCATGGTCGCCGCCTCGCTGGGGGCCCAGGTCACCATCATCGAGCGTGCGGGACTCGGCGGCTCCGCGGTGCTGACCGACGTCGTCCCCTCCAAAACCCTGATCGCGACGGCAGATCTGATGACCCGCATGGGTGAGGCGGGCGAGCTGGGCGTCAAGTTCGACGTCGACGGCGGCGACTTTGCCCCGGCGATGCGCGCGGACCTCAAGCACATCAACGACCGCCTGCTCCGCCTGGCGCGGAAGCAGTCCGAGGACATCCAGGCCGGGCTGGAACACCAGAACGTCCGCATCGTGATCGGCTCCGGCAAGCTGCTAGACAACCACACCATCGAGGTCCTGACCGCCGACGGCACCGAGACGGTGGAAGCCGACACCATCCTGCTGGCGGTCGGCGCCCACCCGCGCGAGCTGCCCACCGCGCGTCCGGACGGTGAGCGCATCCTGAACTGGGCCCAGATCTACAACATGGACGAACTCCCCGAAGAGCT
>JBKPBZ010000114.1:0-6627 GCA_046727115.1 Actinomycetota bacterium
TACTCGGCGAAGGCGCCGTCGCGCTGGACGCCGACGCTGACGGTGTTGATGCACATCTGCCGGCGGCCGGCGCGGCAGTTGCGGCAGATGCCGCAGACGATGTGGCCTTCGCCGGAGACCCGGTCCCCCACCTTGACGTCCAGGACGTCCTCGCCGGTCTCCACGACCTCGCCGTAGAACTCGTGCCCGGCGATCAGGGGGGCGTTGATGATGCCCTGCGCCCAGGCGTCCCAAGCCTGGATGTGCAGGTCGGTGCCGCAGATGCCGGTGGTCATGACCCGGATCTTGACATCGCCGGGGCCGGTTTTCGGCTCGGGACGGTCGACGAGTTCGAACCCTGCGTGGGCGCCGGCCTTGTAGAGAGCCTTCATGGGCCTTCCTAACTGTGAGATTCGCTCGGCCGCGTTCCGTTCCGCCGTACGGGACGGCCGTGCGCGACGGGCGTGTGGGACAACTCACCCCATTAGACCCACCAGAAAGCATTAGCACAACCGAATTCTTCTCAATCGACGAATTAGGAATTGCTGTTGCATAGAATGACTGGCATGGAAATCCACCAGCTGGAGATGCTGCGCGAACTCGGCGCCCTGGGCAGCGTCAAGGCCGTCGCCGAAACGCTTCTCGTGACGCCGTCGGCCGTGTCCCAGCAACTGGCGGCACTGCAGAAGACCGTTGAGGTGCCGCTGACCCGCAAGGAGGGCCGGAACCTGGTGCTCACGGAGGCCGGCCAGGTCCTGGCGGACGCCGGAGCCGCGGTGGTCAGCGCGATGGCGGATGCGAAGATGGCGATCGGCGCGTACCACGGCTCGCCGGTGGCGCCGGTGACGCTCAGCGGATTCCACAGTGCCGGGCAGGCGCTTTTCGCGCCGCTGGCCCGGCTCCTGGACGGTCCCGGCCAACCGCGGATCCTGCTCTCCGACGAGGACGTCGCCCAGCAGGATTTTCCGGCCCTGACGGCCCGCTACGACCTGGTCCTGGCGCACCGGATGGATCACAGCCCGCGCTGGCCCGAGGAACGCGTCGCGGTGATCCCGCTGGCGCACGAGCCGCTGGACGTGGCCCTGCCGGCCGGGCACCGGCTGGCCGGCCAGCGGGCGGTGACGGCCGACGACGTCGTGGGCGAACCGTGGGTGACGAGCCGCGCCGGCTACTCCCCCGCGGACGTGCTCTCCGCCGTCGCAGCGGTCTCCAGCCGCGAACTGAACATTGTGCACCGCATCAACGACTACTCCACCGTGGCGGCCCTCGTGGCGGCCGGCGGCGTGATCGGCCTGCTGCCTCGGCACACCGCGCGGCCCGTGCTGAACCCGGACATTGTGCTGCGGCCGCTGGAGGGCATCAGCACCCGGCGCCGGATTGACCTCCTGGCCAGGCCGGAGAACCTTAAACGCACATCGGTCATGATGGTCTGCGAAGCACTGCAGACCATCATGACCGATTTAGTGGGCGGCTAGGGGCTAACCCTCGACGCCGAGGCGCTGGAGGATCAGCTCCTTGACCCGGCCGGCGTCGGCCTGGCCGCGGGTGGCCTTCATGACCCCGCCGACGATCGCGCCGATCGCCTGGAGCTTGCCGGCGCGGATCTTGTCCGCGACGCCGGGCTGCGCGGCGAGGGCCGCGTCGATCGCTTCCAGGAGGGGTGCGTCGTCGGAGACCACGGCGAGGCCGCGCTGCTCGACGATTTCCGCCGGGGTGCCTTCGCCGGCGAGTACGCCGTCCAGGACCTCGGAGGCCATCTTGTTGTTGATCTTGCCGTCCTCCACCATCTTGTTCAGTTCCACGATGGTGGCCGGTGCGACGCCGAGCTGGCCGGGATCGACGTCGGCGTTCTTGGCGCGTCCGACGATCTCGCCCATCCACCACTTGCGGGCCACGGTGGCGGTGGCGCCGGCGGCGATGGTCTCCTCAATCTCGTCCATGACGCCGGCGTTGACGACGTCGCGGAACTCCAGATCCGAGTAGCCCCAGTCGGCCTGCAGCCGCTTGCGGCGGGCGGCCGGCGGCTCGGGCAGGGTGGCCCGGAGTTCCTCGACCCATTCGCGGGACGCGGTGATCGGGACCAGGTCCGGTTCCGGGAAGTAGCGGTAGTCGTCGGCGTCGGACTTGGCCCGGCCCGACGTCGTGGTCCGCGTGTCCTCGTGCCAGTGCCGGGTTTCCTGGGTGACCGGCTCGCCGGAGTCCAGCACGGCGGCGTGCCGCTGGATCTCGTAGCGGACGGCGTGTTCGACGGCGCGCAGCGAGTTGACGTTCTTGGTTTCCGAGCGGATGCCGAAGCGTTCGCGGCCGTGCGGGCGCAGCGAGACGTTGGCGTCGCAGCGGACGTTGCCGCGTTCCATCTTGGCGTCGGAGACCCCGAGGTTCTTGACGATTTCGCGGACGGCGGCCACGTAGGCCTTGGCCAGTTCGGGCGCCCGGCTGCCGGCGCCCTCGATCGGCTTGGTGACGATCTCGACCAGCGGCACGCCGGAGCGGTTGTAGTCCACCAGGGAGTAGTCCGCGCCCTGGATGCGGCCGGTGGCGCCGCCCATGTGAGTCAGCTTGCCGGCGTCCTCCTCCATGTGCGCGCGTTCGATCTCGACGCGGAACACGGTGCCGTCGGAGAGCTCGATGTCCAGGTATCCGTCGTACGCGATGGGTTCGTCGTACTGGGAGGTCTGGAAGTTCTTCGGGGTGTCCGGGTAGAAGTAGTTCTTCCGGGCGAAGCGGCACCTCTCGGCGATCTTGCAGTTCAGCGCCAGGCCGATCTTGATCGAGGACTCGATCGCGGTCTTGTTCACCACCGGCAGCACGCCGGGCATGCCGAGGTCCACCTCGTTGACGTTGGTGTTCGGCTCGTCGCCGAAGACGTTCGGCGCGGAGGAGAACATCTTGGTCTTGGTGTTGAGCTCCACGTGGACCTCGAAGCCCAGTACGGGATCGTATTTCTCCATCGCCTCTTCGAAGCTGAGGGTTGCGTCAGTCATTAGTGTGAACCTCCGTGGCTCGCGGGGGCGCCAGCAGCAACCGCCGGTGCAGAATCGGTCAGCGAGGGTGCCTTGTGCAACAGCGGGCCGCCCCACTGCGCCTCGAGCAGGGATTCCAGGACTGCGCCGACGCGGTACAGCCGGGCGTCCTGGCGGGCCGGGGCCAGCAGCTGGATGCCGACCGGCAGCCCGTCCTCGTCGGCCAGGCCGCCGGGCAGCGAGAGCCCGGGAACGCCTGCCATGTTGGCGGGGATGGTGGCGACGTCGTTGAGGTACATCGCCAGCGGGTCGTTGAGCTTCTCGCCGAGCTTGAAGGCCGTGGTGGGGGCCGTCGGGGAGATCAGCACGTCGGCCTTGGCAAACGCGGCGTCGAAGTCGCGCTGGATCAGGGTGCGCACCTTCTGGGCCGAGCCGTAGTAGGCGTCGTAGTAGCCGGCGCTCAGGGCGTAGGTGCCCAGGATGATCCGGCGCTTGACCTCATCGCCGAAGCCGGCGGCGCGGGTGGCGCCCATGACCCGTTCGATCGTCATCGGTCCCTGTTCGGGCAGGACCCGCAGGCCGTACCGGACGCCGTCGAACTTGGCCAGGTTGGAGGACGCCTCGGAGGGCATGATCAGGTAGTAGGCGCCCAGGGCGTACTTGAAGTTGGGGCAGGAGACCTCGACGATTTCGGCGCCGGCGGCCTTGAGCAGCTCCAGGGACTCGTTGAAGCGGTTCTCGACGCCGGCCTGGTAGCCCTCGCCGTGGAGCTCCTTGATGATGCCGATCTTCATGCCCTCGACGTGGCCGGTCCGGGCGGCGGCGACGAGGTCCTCCAGCGGGTCCGGAAGCGAGGTGGAATCGCGGGGGTCGTGGCCGCCGATCACCTGGTGCAGCAGGGCCGAGTCCAGCACGGTGCGGGAGACCGGGCCGATCTGGTCCAGCGAGGAGGCCATGGCAATGGCGCCGTAGCGGGAGACGCCGCCGTAAGTGGGCTTGACGCCGACCGTTCCGGTGACGGCGCCGGGCTGGCGGATGGAGCCGCCGGTGTCCGTGCCGAGGGCCAGCGGGGCTTCGAAGGCCGCGACGGCGGCCGCGGAGCCACCGCCGGAGCCGCCCGGGATGCGGTCCAGGTCCCACGGGTTGTGAGTGGGGCCGAACGCGGAGTGCTCGGTGGAGGAGCCCATCGCGAATTCGTCCAGGTTGGTCTTGCCCAGGATCGGCATCTTCGCGGCGCGCAGGCGCTTGACCACCGTGGCGTCATAGGGGCTGTGCCAGCCCTCGAGGATCTTCGAACCGGCCGTGGTGGGCTGGCCGATGGTGACAATGAGGTCCTTGACCGCGATCGGCACGCCGGCGAGGGCGTGCAGCTCCTCGGCGGCGGCGCCGCCGGCGGCGCGGATCGCGTCCACTTCGGCCGCGACGGCGAGCGCCTCGTCCGTGTTGACGTGCAGGAAGGCGTGGACCTTGCCGTCCACGGCGGCGATGCGGTCCAGGTGGGCCTGGGTGACCTCGACGGCGGAGACCTCGCCGGCGGCCAGTTTGTCCGCGAGGGCGGCCGCGGAGGAGCGGATCAGTTCGTTGTTCTCAGTCATGGTTCTTAGTCCTCATCCAGGATTGCCGGGACCTTGAAACGGCCTTCGTACGCGTCGGGGGCACCGGAGAGGGATTGCTCGGCCGTAAACGTGTGGCCCACGACGTCCTCGCGGAACACATTGGTCAGCGGAATCGGGTGGGACGTGGCCGGGACGTCATCACCGGCAGCTTCACTGACGGACTTCACTGAATCCACGATGACGGCGAGTTCGCCGGCCATCCTGTCCAGCTCTTCAGCACTCATCTCGATGTGCGCGAGTTGCGCGAGATGCGCGACGTCGTCGCGGTTGATCGCAGCCATGGATCTCCCCTGCAAGTTCGGATTATTTTCCGTCCCAGTCTACGTGGGTTGAACTGCACTTACCGTCGGACGCCGAGGAAGGACAACCACAAACAACGCGGGGTCACGTACGGCCCATCCGGAGGTTCCGAATGGGCCGCGAGTGACCCCGCGTTGCTTGGTGCTCCTTGGCTTGTCAGCCGATGCCGATGGCTCCGGTGAGGACTCCTACTGCGAGCATGACCAGGGAGATCACGGCCGTGCGCCACAGGACCTTCTTGTGGTGGTCGCCCAGGTCCACCTTGGCCAGCGAGACCAGGAGCAGGATGGCCGGGACCAAGGGGCTCTGCAGGTGGAAGGGCTGGCCGGTGATGGAAGCGCGGGCCATATCGGCGGCGCTGACGCCGTAGTGGGCCGCCGTCTCGCTCAGGACCGGCAGGACGCCGAAGTAGAAGGCGTCGTTGCTCATGAAGAACGTCATCGGGATGCTCAGGACGCCGGTGATGATGGCCATCAGCGGGCCCATATCGGACGGGATGATCTGGACCAGCCATTCCGACATTGCCTTGACCATGCCCGTGCCGTTGAGGACACCGGTGAGGACCGCGGCGGCCATGACCATGCTGACGACGGCGACGATCGAGGGTGCGTGGGCAATCAGCTGGGCGCCCTGGTCCTTGACGTTGGGGAAGTTGACCAGCAAGGCGATAGCGGCGCCGACCATGAAGACGAACGGGAGCGGAATGATGTTGGCGACGAGGGTCACCATGACCGCGACCGTCAGGCCGAGGTTGAACCAGAACAGCTTTGGACGCAGGGTCTTGCGGTTGGGGTCCAGGGCGGTGTCGGCCATGGCGGAGTCGCGGTCGTCAACGAGGGTCTCGGTGCGCTCAAGCACTGCGACGGAGGATCCCTCCGGTGCGAGGGGCGAGGCTTCGGGGCCCTTGCGGCCGCGGCTGGTTCCGGAACCGCCGGCCGTGCTGCCGCCGACTGCGCCGCCGTCTGCATCGCCAAGAAGCGGGGCAGCTGAATCCGGGACGCCCCAAATCTCGGGTGCGACGGCGCGGAGCCGGTTGCGCTCCTGCAGGCCGAGCAGCCAGGAGAAGACCAGCACCACAATGAGTCCTGCGATCAGGGACGGGATCATGGGAACGAAGACATCGTTGACGTCGAGCTTGAGCGCGGTGGCGGCGCGGGCGGTGGGGCCGCCCCAGGGCAGGATGTTCATGGTGCCGTTGGCCAGGCCGGCCACGCAGGTCAGGACCACGGGGCTCATCTTGAGCCGCAGGTATACCGGCAGCATCGCCGCGGTGGTGAGGATGAAGGTGGTGGAGCCGTCGCCGTCGAGCGAAACAGCCGCTGCGAGGATGGCCGTGCCGAGGACCACCTTGGCGGGGTCATTGCCGAGCTTGCGGAGAATAAACCGGACCAGCGGGTCAAAGAGCCCGACGTCGATCATCAGGCCGAAGTAGATGATCGCGAACATCAGCAGGGCGGCCGTGGAGGTCATGGACTTCATCGAGTCCATGACCATGGGGCCGATGCCGAGGCCCGCGCCGGCGAAAAGCCCGAAGATTGTGGGGACGATGATGAGCGCCAGTACGGGCGTCAACTTCTTCGTCATGATCAGCACCATGAATACCGCAATCATGGCGAATCCTAGTAATACCAGCACGGCCGGCTCCTTCTTCGTTGAATGGCACCACTCCGGTGTGATGCGCACTACAGACGTTAGAGTGGCGCCCGTCACGACTGGGCCTTTGGCTCAATTGATTGGCATACTGCTTATTGGATGCATTTTGCGCATTT
>JBKPBZ010000115.1:0-2568 GCA_046727115.1 Actinomycetota bacterium
CACCGCCAAGGCCGCGAATCCCGACGCCGTCGTCCTGGTCTCGCGCGACGGCGCGCAGGGTGCCATCGCCGAACTGAACAACGCCGGGCTGGGCGGCAAAAAACTCGTCCTCAGCGACGCGGCAGTCAGCAAGTATGGCTCCGGTGTGGGCACGCGGGCGCTCGAGGGCGCACGCGGGGTCCTGCCCGGAGTGTTCCCCTCCGCCACCTTCCAGAAGGACCTGGTTGCCGTCGATCCCGGGCTGAAGGACATGGTGTTTGCCGGCGAGACGTACGACGCCGTCATCCTCGCCGCCGTTGCCGCCGCCGCCGCGGAAGACGACGCCGGAACCTCCATTGCGGCATCCCTCGTCGGGGTTTCCGGCGGAACTGCGGCAGCGGGCGGAAATGCCGCGGGCGGCGGACAGCCCGCCGGCCAGCGGCCGAGTGAGTCGTGCACGAGCTACCAGGACTGCGTGGACGTCCTCCATGCGGGCAAACGCCCGGACTATGACGGCCAGTCCGGACGGATCAGCTTTGATTCCCACGGGGACATCACCGAAGCGAACTACGTGGTCTACACCTACGGCGAGGACAACCTGCCCACAATGACCGGCACGGAGAGCGCCAGCAGCAGCGGCGGCTGATCGCTCCTAGCGTATTGTGCCCGCGTGGCGGGCGGTTCGGGCCGGGCACTGCTTGCACTCTCCCCGGGGGAGTGCTAATTATTGATTTAGCACTCCAGCGCACTGACTGCTAACACGACGCCCGGTTCGCCCGGCCGCGAAGTGGGGCAGCCGGTCCAGGAGCTAAAGGAACACCTTGCTGGGGTGAGATCCCGGACCCAGCGGCATACAGAGGCCGCGGGGTAGGGATCGTCCGTCGCGGGCACCACAGCGAAGGTTCATTCTTAACGACTGTCCCGAAAGGACTACTGCCGTTATGGCCAAGATCATTGCATTTGATGAAGAGGCACGCCGCGGTCTTGAGCGGGGCCTGAACATCCTCGCCGACGCCGTCAAGGTCACCCTCGGCCCGCGGGGACGCAACGTCGTCCTCGAAAAGAAGTGGGGCGCCCCCACGATCACCAACGATGGTGTTTCCATCGCCAAGGAGATCGAGCTGGACGACCCTTACGAGAAGATCGGCGCCGAGCTGGTCAAGGAAGTTGCCAAGAAGACGGATGACGTCGCAGGCGACGGCACCACCACGGCAACTGTGCTCGCACAGGCCCTGGTCAAGGAAGGCCTGCGCAACGTCGCGGCCGGCGCTGACCCGCTGTCCCTCAAGCGCGGCATCGAGAAGGCTGTTGACGCCGTCACCGTCGAGCTCCTGGCCTCCGCCAAGGAAATCGAGACCAAGGAAGAGATCGCCGCCACCGCGTCGATCTCCGCTGGCGACAACGAGATCGGCGCCCTGATCGCCGAAGCCCTCGACAAGGTCGGCAAGGAAGGCGTCATCACCGTCGAGGAGTCGAACACGTTCGGCCTCGAGCTGGAGCTGACCGAAGGCATGCGCTTCGACAAGGGCTACATCTCCGCCTACTTCGTCACTGACGCGGAGCGCCAGGAAACGGTCCTCGAGGATCCGTACATCCTGATCGTCAACTCCAAGATCTCCAACGTCAAGGAACTGGTTGCTGTCCTGGAAAAGGTCATGCAGTCCAACAAGCCGCTGCTGATCATTGCCGAAGACATCGAGGGCGAGGCCCTGGCCACCCTGATCGTCAACAAGATCCGCGGCACCTTCAAGTCCGTCGCCGTCAAGGCTCCGGGCTTCGGCGACCGCCGCAAGGCGCAGCTGGCCGACATCGCCATCCTCACCGGTGGCCAGGTCATCTCCGAGGAAGTCGGCCTCAAGCTTGAGACCGCCGGACTCGAACTCCTTGGCAAGGCCCGCAAGGTTGTTGTCACCAAGGACGAGACCACGATCGTCGAGGGTGCCGGCGACGCCGACCAGATCGCCGGCCGCGTGTCCCAGATCCGCGCCGAGATCGAGAACTCGGATTCCGACTACGACCGCGAGAAGCTGCAGGAGCGTCTGGCCAAGCTGGCCGGCGGCGTTGCAGTCATCAAGGCCGGCGCCGCAACCGAAGTCGAGCTCAAGGAACGCAAGCACCGCATTGAGGACGCTGTCCGCAACGCCAAGGCTGCTGTTGAAGAGGGCATCGTCGCCGGCGGTGGCGTTGCCCTGATCCAGGCCGGCGCCAAGGCGTTCGCGAACCTGCAGCTCTCCGGTGACGAGGCAACTGGCGCGAACATCGTCCGCGTTGCCATCGACGCCCCGCTGAAGCAGATCGCCTTCAACGCCGGCCTCGAGCCCGGCGTCGTAGTGGACAAGGTCCGCGGCCTGCCCGCAGGCCACGGCCTCAACGCAGCCACCGGCGAGTACGTCGACCTGCTGGCCGCTGGCATCAACGACCCGGTCAAGGTAACCCGCTCTGCCCTGCAGAACGCGGCTTCCATCGCCGGCCTGTTCCTCACCACCGAGGCCGTTGTAGCCGACAAGCCCGAGAAGGCTGGCGCCCAGATGGGCGGCGGCGACGACATGGGCGGCATGGGCGGCATGGGCGGTTTCTAACCCCCCGCGC
>JBKPBZ010000116.1:0-4255 GCA_046727115.1 Actinomycetota bacterium
GGATCGAAGTCCGCTTCCAGCGCCGCGACGGCCTGGCGGGCCACATCCGGGGCAGGAACGAAATTCTTGCGGATCTGCTTGGGCAGCGACTTGATGAGCGCCGTGACCAGTTCCACCCGCTGCCCGGGAATCAGCCAGCGGAACGCGGCGTCGTCGAGCTGGTTCAGGAACAGCACGGGGACCTCGGCGGTGACCCCGTCGGAAGGATTCGGCGGCGAACCGGGAGCCACGGGGTGGAACTCGTAGCTCAGCGGCAGCTCGAAGCCCTTGTGCAGCAGGGTCTTGGGGTAGGCGGAGTCGTCCAGGGCCGCGGCGTCCTCGCTGATCAGCAGGGACTGGTCGAAGTCGAGCAGCGTGGGGTCCTGCTGCCGCGCGTCCTTCCACCACTTGTCGAAGTGCCGCTCCGAGACGACCTCCGCGCCGATCCGGGCGTCGTAGAACTCGAACAGCGTCTCGTCGTCCACCAGGATGTCCCGGCGGCGCATCCGGGCCTCGAGCTCCTCGACTTCGTGGAGCAGTGCGCGGTTGCGGTGGAAGAACTTGTGGTGGGTCTGCCAGTCGCCTTCAACCAGGGCATGGCGGATGAAGAGCTCGCGGCAGAGCTCCGGATCCACCTTGCCGTAGTTGATGCGCCGGCTCGGGATGATGGGCACGCCGTACAGGGTGACCTTTTCGTGGGCCATCACCGCGCCCATCTTCTTGGACCAGTGCGGTTCGCTGTAGCTGCGCTTGACCAGGTCAGGGGCCACCTGCTCGGCCCAGAGCGGATCGAACTTCGCCGCGACGCGGGCCCAGAGCCGGCTCGTCTCGACGAGTTCGGCGGCCATCACGAACGTGGGCGACTTCTTGAACAGTGCCGACCCCGGGAAGATCGCGAAGCGGCTGCCGCGGGCGCCGGCGTACTCGCGCTTGCGCTCGTCCAGGATGCCGACGTGGCTCAGCAGCCCCGAGAGCAGGCTGATGTGGATGCCGTCGTGGTTTCCCACCGGATCGGCAAGCCGCTTGTTGTCCAGGCTGATGCCCAGCGGGCGCGCCAACTGTCGGAGCTGGGCGAACAGGTCCTGCCACTCCCTGACCCGCAGGTAGTTGATGAACTCGTTGCGGCAGAGCCGGCGGAACGCCGTGGAGGACAGTTCCTGCTGTTTCTCCTGCAGGTAGTTCCACAGGTTCAGGTAGCCGGTGAAGTCCGAGTTCTCGTCCCGGAAGCGGGCGTGCTTCTCCGCGGCGAGCTGCTGTTTGTCGGTTGGGCGCTCGCGCGGGTCCTGGATGGTCAGCGCCGCCGCGAGGATCATGACCTCGCGGACGCAGCCCCGCTTCCCGGACTCCACGATCATCCGGCCGAGCCTCGGGTCCACCGGCAGCTGGGCCAGCTGCTGCCCGACGGCGGTGAGTCCGCCACCGCTTCTCCCGGCAGCAGCGCCGGCAGCGGCTCCGGCGGGCCGGCGCCCGGGGCGGCCATCGCCGTCGTCCGCCGGTTCCTGGGCCCGGGCGGCGCTGAGGGCGCCGAGCTCGCGCAGGAGGCTGACGCCGTCGTTGATGGCGCGCGAATCAGGCGGCTCGACGAAGGGGAAGTTCTCCACATCCTTCGGTCCGCGGGCCACGCCCATGGCGGTCATCTGCAGGATGACGGCCGCGAGGTTGGTGCGCAGGATCTCCGGGTCCGTGAACAGCGGCCGCGACTCGAAGTCCTCCTCGGAGTAGAGCCGGATCGCGATGCCGTCGGAGACGCGGCCGCAACGGCCCGAACGCTGGTTGGCCGAGGCTTGGGAGACGCGCTCGATCGGCAGGCGCTGGACCTTGGTCCGGTGCGAGTAGCGCGAGATCCGCGCCGTGCCGGTGTCGATGACGTACTTGATGCCGGGGACCGTCAGCGAGGTTTCGGCGACGTTGGTGGCCAGCACGATCCGGCGTTTGCTGCCGGGGTGGAAGACCTTGTGCTGCTCCTGCAGGCTCAGCCGGGCGAAGAGGGGAAGGACCTCGGTGCCGGCCAGGCGCCGGTTGGACTGGATGCGGGCGTTGAGGGCCTCCGCCGCGTCGCGGATTTCGCGCTCGCCGGAGAAGAAAATCAGGACGTCGCCGGGGGCTTCCAGGGCGAGTTCGTCGACGGCGTCGCACACCGCATCGAGCGGGTCGCGGTCCTCCTCGAGTTCGTCGTCCGAGGCTGAGCCTTCTCCGGCTCCGTCTTCGGTGCCGGCGCCGGCGCCGCCGGCGGGTTGGGAGAGCGGGCGGTAGCGGATTTCCACCGGGAATGTCCGGCCCGACACCTCGATGATGGGGGAGGGCTCTTCCTCGGTGCCGAAATGCTTGGCGAAACGCTCCGGGTCGATGGTGGCCGAGGTGATGATGATCTTCAGGTCCGGGCGCTGAGGCAGGATCCGCTTGAGGTACCCGAGGATGAAGTCGATGTTGAGGCTGCGCTCGTGGGCCTCATCGATGATGATCGCGTTGTACTTGCGCAGCAGCCTGTCCCGCTGGATTTCCGCCAGCAGGATGCCGTCGGTCATGAGCTTGACCTTGGTGGACCGGCTGACCTCGCCGGTGAAACGGACCTGGAAGCCCACTTCCTGGCCGATCTCGACGCCGAGTTCCTCCGCGATACGCTCCGCCACGGTGCGGGCCGCGAGCCGGCGGGGCTGGGTGTGGCCGATGAGCCCGTTCTCGCCCAAGCCGAGCTCCAGGCACATCTTGGGGATCTGGGTGGTCTTACCCGAGCCGGTCTCGCCGGCGATGATGGTCACCTGGTTGGCCGCGATGGCGGCCATCAGATCTTCGCGGCGCTCGGAAACCGGTAGCTCGGCGGGGTAGGAAATATGGAATGTCATGGCTGGAGACAGTCTACTGGGGCGGACTGTCCACTGGCGTAGCGACGGCGGCTGACCGGTCCCGCTATCGGGTCAGGTTTGTCCGGTCCAGCTCCTCACCCGCGCTCCTCAACCGCGCTACTCAGCCCCGGCGCAAGTTGAGGGCCCGGCTGGATGAGCCGGGCCCGAGGGGCGGGTGGACAAGACGTGCGTGGATTTAGAAGATCCGCAGGGTGTAGTTGACGCTCGGCAGGTCCCGGGCCATCCAATACTCTTCCGAGCGGACGGGCGGGGTATGGCCGAGGCCATCCTTCCGGAGAGCGGCGATGGTGGCGGTGACGCCGGCAAGAACCAGGATGATGAGGGCGATTCCGAGGAGTTCCATACCTCTATGGTTCTCCGGTCCACGACCTTAAAAAAGTGGCAGAAATGACCAAAAAGCTATAATTTCTGCCACTGTTTCTGTCAGAATGGAGTCATGATCAAATCAGTGGCAATGATCGTGGTTCCCAACTTCTCGGTCTTCGAGTTTGCGACGGCTTTCGAGGTCTTCGGCATCGACCGCTCGGACCGCGGAAACGGCGTGCCCGCGTTCGATTTCCGCGTCTGCGCCCCGGAGCCGGGCGACGTCCCGCTCAAATCCGGCCTCTCCATGCACGTCGGCCTCGGGCTGGAAGCGACTGCGGACGCGGACCTGGTGGTGATGGCGCCGTACGGCCGGGACGAGGACGTTCCCGAGGCCGTCCTGGCGGCGCTCCGGGCCGCCCACGCCCGTGGTGCGTGGGTGATGTCCATTTGTTCCGGGGCCTTCGCCCTGGCGCGGGCGGGCCTTCTCGATGGGCGGCGCTGCACCACACACTGGCATTACTCCCAGGAACTGGCCACCCGGTACCCTGCCGTCCTCGTCGATGAAAACGTCCTCTACGTCGAAGACGGCCGGATCATTACCAGTGCCGGCACGGCCGCGGGAATCGATGCCTGCCTGCATCTGGTCCGCATTGAATTCGGCGCCAAGGTTGCCGCCGCCATCGCCCGGGACATGGTGGTCCCGCCGCACCGGGACGGCGGCCAGGCCCAATACATCGACCGGCCCATTCCGACGTGCGGCTCGGAGCCCATGGAGCAGCTGTTGCAGTGGATGGTCCGGCACCTGGACGAGGAACATGCGGTCAACGAACTGGCGGCCCGGGTCCATATGTCGCCGCGGACGTTTGCACGTCGCTTCCGCGCGGAAACGGGGGCCACCCCGGCGGCCTGGCTCAATTCCCAGCGGGTGCTGCGCGCCCAGGAGTTGCTGGAGAGCACGGAGCTCAATATCGACGAAATCGCCAGGGAATCCGGCTTCGGGCATTCGGTCCTGCTGAGGCACCACTTTGCCAAGGCGCTGGACACCAGCCCGCAGTCCTACCGGCGCACGTTCCGGGGGCACCTGGCCACGGCATGATGGGCGCCGT
>JBKPBZ010000117.1:0-3490 GCA_046727115.1 Actinomycetota bacterium
CCACACGTCCATGAAGATGGTGGTGCCGAGCGCGGTGTCCTGGCCGGAGAGCCAGGGCTGGGCGGGAATGCCGACCATGCCGAGCAGCTGGTTGACGAAGCCGATGTTGGGGTCGAAGATCAGCCGCCACATCATGCCGACCGCCACGGGGGTGGCGACCAGCGGGAGCAGGATGGCCACGCGGACCCACTTTTCGCCGCGGAACGGGCGCCACAGCAGCAGTGCGATGCACATGCCGAGCACCACCTCGCAGACGAGGGCAACGCCGGTGAAGCTCAGCGTGCGGCCGACGGCGGGCCAGAAGCGTTCGACGTCAGACAGGACCGTGAGGTAGTTCTGCAGGCCGACGAACTCGGAGGCAGCCCGGACCGAGCCCTGCGAATCGGTCAGGCTCAGATACAGGGTCCAGGCCAGCGGGAAGATGATCAGGACGCCGACGAAGATCATGGCGGGGGCGGCGAAGAGCCACTTGCGGTGCCGGTTGGTCCAGCCCGAGAAGTTCTCGCGTGCGCTAGCTGGGCGGGCGGCCTTCCGGGATGGCGCGCTGCGGGGAGGGGTCAGTACAGACATGATTCACCTAAGGAGTTGGGGGTGAAGTGAAGAGCTGGCCCCGGCGGGACGGCAGCGGTGTGCCGTCCCGCCGGGGCTTGATGGTGCCTCACGCGGGTAGTGCGGCAGGCGCGTAACGCGCCGGCCGCGCTACTTCTTTTCGGTGTCCAGGAACTTCTGGAAGGCGTCGTGCGCCGTGTCGGCTGCGGCGGAAGCGTCAGAGCCGGTGATGCTGGCGACGATCGGGCCGCCCACGATTTCGCGGGCCTTGCCTACGGTGAGAACCTGCGGACGGTCGTGTCCGACGCCGTTCTTGGCGCTAGTGGTGATGGCCTCGGCGAGGTCCTTCGGGTAGGTGGAGGTTCCGGCCGGGTCAGCCCAGACCGAGGCGCGCGGTCCGGGGACGCCGGCCTTCTGTGCTTCGAGGGTGCGTTCCTTGCTGGTGGCCCACTGGATGAACTTCCAGGCGTTGTCCTGGTTGCTTGATGCCTGGTTGACGGCGAGGCCCCAGGACGGGATGTTGTACGGCTTGGAACCGGCGGGACCGGCCGGCAGGGCGGCGAAGCCGACCGTGTCGGCGACCTTGGACTTGGCCGGGTCGGTGGCGTTCTTGTAGAGCGAGTCGGCCTCGGTGTAGAAGGCAGCCTTGCCCTGCGTGAAGATTGCCATCGCCTCGGGCCAGCTCATGTCGGTGCTGACGTTGGCGGGGCCGTAGTTCTTGATCAGGCCGCCGTAGAACGCGTAGGCCTTCTTCGCGGCGTCGGAGTTGACGGCGGACTTGCCGCTGGCGTCGGTGAAGTCGCCGCCGAAGCTGTACAGGAAGCTGGAGAACTGGGTGACGGCGGCGGACTTGCCGGTGCGGGCCACGAAGCCGGCCGTGTCCGGGGAGGAAGCCTTGATGGCCTTGGCCGCAGCTTCAAGCTCATCCATGGTCTTGGGAACCGCCAGGCCGGCGGCCTTCAGCAGGTCCTTGCGGTAGTAGAGGACTTCGCGCTCGGTGATGATCGGGACGCCGACCACCTTGCCGTCAGCGGTGGTGGCCTTGACGGGGCCCTCCTGGTAGTCCTTCCAGTCCCATCCGGCGTCCGAGGAGACCTTGGACGTCAGGTCCGCGAGGTAGCCGTTCTTCGCGAACGCCTTGCCTTCCTGGAGCGGGCGGTACATCATCACGTCGATCTCGTCGCTGCCGGCGTTGAGCTTGACGTTGTACTGGTCCGAGAGCTGGTCCTCGCCCAGTTGGGTCAGTTCGACCTTGAGTCCGCTGGACTTCTCGAATTCCGGAATGGCCGCCTTGATGCCTTCGGTCCAGACGTGGTTCGCCAGTGTGACCCGGACTGTGCCGGAGGTCTTGGCGTCGGTGCTGCCGCTGGCGCCGCCGCAGGCAGTCAACCCCAGGGACAGGACCGCGGCGACTGCCGCGTACTTCGCAATTGAACGTCGCTTCATTACGACTTCCTTTGGTTTTCAGGGCTGGCGAGAACGTCCAGCCGGCTGCAAATGCATCTTTACATCTGCTCTGGAAGCGATCATAGAGAAATAAAGCAGACTTAAACAAGACCCTTGCATCCACCCGTATGATTTATTTATGAAAACTCCAAAGGCGGAGCCAACTTCAGACCTGCATTCCGTGCTGGTCCAGAACCTCGGGCTTGCCATCGCCGAAGGCACGCTGGCGCCGCACGCGATCCTGCGCCTGGACGAGCTCGAGGCCCAGCACAACGTCTCCCGCTCGGTGGTCCGCGAAGCCACCCGCGTGCTGTCCTCCAAGGGAATGCTGGAGTCGCGGCGGAGGCTGGGGACTGTGGTGCAGCCAGAGGAATCGTGGAACGCGTACGACCCCCAAGTGATCCGCTGGCGGCTTGCTTCCTCCAGGCGGCTGGAGCAGCTGCAGGCCCTGAACGAGCTCCGCGGGGCCATCGAACCGCAGGCTGCCCGCCTCGCCGCCGAGAGGGCGTCCTGGGACGCCGGCAGCGACCTCGTCTCCCTGGCCGCACGGCTGTGGGCGTCCGGCCAGCGCGGGGACCGGGACGAGTTCCTCCGGCTCGACATCGACTTCCACGCGGCGGTGCTCCGGGCCTCCGGCAACGCCATGTTTTCCCAGCTGCACAACCTCGTCACCGAGGTACTGACGGGGCGCACCGAGCACGGCCTCATGCCGCACCTGCCGCACCACGAGGCCCTGCAGCTGCATGTGGATGTGGCCAGCGCCATTCAGCGTGGCGAGGCGGATGCCGCGCACGCCGCCATGAGCAGGATCGTGGAGCAGTCCACCGAGGAAATGGGCGACATCTGGTCCAGTTACCACGCCGGCGGCGCCGCCTCTTCCGCCTCCCCCGAATGACAACGCGGGGTCACTTACCGCCCATCCACAGCCTCCGGACCGGCGCGAAGTGACCCCGCGTTGCTCTGTTAGCGCGTTGAGGGGTCAGCGGCCGCCCTCAAGCTTCCGGCTGCGCTGCTCCTGGGCCATGGGCCCGTACGGATACACGCCGACGTGCGGCCGGCTGGCCTCGGTCAGCCGCTCCGTCTCGCCCGCGGTGAGCCGGAGATCCGCTGCCGCGAGATTATCCGCCAGCTGCGCGGTGGTGCGTGCGCCCAGGATCACCGAGGTGACCGCCGGCCGGTCCGCCAGCCACGCCAGCGCCACCTGGGCGGCGCTTACGCCGTGGCGCCCGGCGGTTTCCTCCACCTCGGCCATCACGTCCCAGGTGCGTGGATCGGCGTTGCGGGCCTCCCAGGCCTCCATTCCCCGCTGAGGGTTTTCGCCGAGCCGGGTGGCCCCGGCGGGCGGCTCGTCGCGCTTGTACTTGCCGGAGAGCCATCCGCCGCCCAGCGGCGACCATGGCAGCAGCCCAATCCCGGCGTCGAGCGAGGCGGGGACAATTTCCGACTCGATGTCGCGGACCAGGAGGCTGTACTGCGGCTGCAGCGTCACCGGCGC
>JBKPBZ010000118.1:0-11746 GCA_046727115.1 Actinomycetota bacterium
CTGGACGGGACGGCTAGAATTGTTGCAGTGCGTTCCGGCAAGCTGCTGGCCACCTCCTTCCACCCGGAAGTGACGGGGGAGAAGCGCGTGCATGAACTGTTTATTCGAATGATCAGAGGGGAAGCGTAAAGCATGTCAGGCCACTCCAAATGGGCGACGACCAAGCATAAGAAGGCCATCCTTGATAGCCGCCGGGCCAAGTCGTTCGCCAAGCTGATCAAGAACATCGAAGTCGCCGCGCGCATGGGCGGCCCTGACCTGTCCGGCAACCCCGGCTTGGAACTGGCCGTCACCAAGGCCAAGAAGACCTCGGTGCCCGCTGACAATATTGACCGCGCCATCAAGCGCGGCGCCGGCCTCACCGGCGAGGTCGTGGACTACACCGAGATCATGTACGAGTGCCGCGGCCCGCAGGGCTCAGCGCTGCTGATCGAGTGCCTCACGGACAACAAGAACCGCGCCGCCTCCGAGGTTCGGCTCGCGATCTCCCGCAACGGCGGCACGATCGCCGATCCCGGCTCGGTCAGCTACCTCTTCAGCCGCAAGGGCGTCGTCTCGCTGCCCAAGAACGGCCTCAGCGAGGACGACGTGCTGATGGCAGTCCTCGACGCCGGCGCCGAGGAAGTCAAGGACAACGGCGAGACCTTCGAGATCCACTCCGAGCCGACCGACCTCCAGGCCATCCGCGATGCCCTGAAGGAGGCCGGAATCGAGTACGACACCGATGAGGCCGAGTTTGTGCCCTCGATGCAGGTGCCGCTGGACCTCGAGGCCGCCAAGAAGTTCATGAAGCTCGTGGACGCCCTGGAAGAACTCGACGACGTCCAGAACGTCTACAGCAATGCCGACCTCAGCGACGAAGTGCAGGCCGCACTGGAAGCCGAGTGACACGCTCACGCAGCCGCGATTTTGAGGCCCGGTCTTGACCCTGCGCGTCCTGGGGGTTGATCCGGGCCTCACCCGTTGCGGGATCGGCGTCGTCGACGTCGAAAGAAACCGGCGGGCCACCATGGTGGCCTTCGGCGTGGTGGGAACCTCCCCCGAGGAGAGCCTGGACCAGCGCCTGCTTGTGATCGCCACGTCCATCGACGAGTGGCTGGACCAGTACGAGCCCCAGGTCCTCGCCGTCGAGCGGGTCTTTTCCCAGCTCAACGTCAGCACGGTCATGGGCGTGGCGCAGGCCTCCGGCGTGGTCATTGCGGCCGCCGCGCGCCGCGGCATCCCCGTGGCGCTTCACACCCCATCCGAGGTCAAGGCCGCCGTGACGGGAAGCGGGACCTCGAACAAGGACGCCGTCACGAAGCTGGTGACCAAGATCCTCCGGCTGGACGCCCCCCCGCGCCCGGCCGACGCCGCCGACGCCCTCGCACTGGCCATAACCCACGCCTGGCGGGCCGGCAGCGGCGCCGCCGTGGCGACGACCGGGCCGGGCAGCCAGTCCCTCACTCCGGCGCAGCGGGCGTGGGCGGACGCGGAGGCAAAAGCGCGCCGTGCGCGCTGAATGTCTACCCCGCTTGCTAGGGTATTCGTAGATATGTTCGGATAGCCGGTTTCCCCGGCCGTATTTTCGCTGTAGACCCAGGAGCCCGGCCTTGATCAGTTTTCTTCGCGGAACCGTAGCGCATGTTGGCCTGTCCTCCGCCGTTATCGACCTCAACGGCGCCGGCATGAGCATCAACGCCACGCCGCAGACCCTCAGCGGGCTGCGGGTGGGGGATGAGGGGAAGCTCTTCACGTCCCTGATCGTGCGGGAAGACTCGCTGACATTGTTCGGTTTCGCCAGCGATGACGAACGTGACGTGTTCGACATCCTGCTCAGCGTCAGCGGCGTCGGTCCCCGTCTGGCCCTTGCGGTGCTGGCGGTCCACGAGCCGGAAGCCATCCGCGTGGCCGCCCACTCCGGAGATGGCAAGGCCTTCACGAAGGTCCCCGGAATAGGACCGAAGGTGGCTGGCCGGATTGTGCTGGAACTCGCCGGCAAGCTCGTGCCGCACGGCACCGCCGGCGCGCCGGCCTCCGCGGCGGTTTCCGCGGAATCCGTCTGGAAGCCGCAGGTCGTCGCCGCAATGACAAGCCTCGGCTGGTCCGAAAAGGATGCCACGGCCAGCATCGATAAGTCCCTGGCCGATTCCCCGGACCTGGCCGCGAACGGCAACGTGGCGGAGATCCTTCGCGCGACGCTGCGCTGGCTGGGGCAGGACGGCGCCCGCGCCGGAAACCGGGTAGGCGCGCGTGGCTGAGCCGTCGATTACCGCCGGGGGAGAGGAGCCGGAGGAGCGGGTCATCGAAGCCGCCCTGCGGCCCAAGAACCTGCACGACTTTGTGGGCCAGCACCGGGTCCGCAAACAACTCTCCCTCGTCTTGGAGGCCTCGCGGATGCGGGGCCGTAGCGCGGACCACGTGCTCCTCTCCGGTCCTCCCGGCCTGGGCAAGACCACGCTGTCCATGATCATCGCCGCCGAAATGAATGTCCCGCTGCGGATCAGTAGCGGCCCGGCCATCCAGCACGCGGGCGACCTCGCCGCCATCTTGTCCTCGCTCTCTGAAGGCGAGGTCCTGTTCCTGGACGAAATCCACCGGATGTCCCGGCCCGCCGAGGAAATGCTGTACATGGCGATGGAGGATTTCCGCGTCGACATCGTCGTCGGTAAGGGCGCGGGCGCCACCGCCATCCCGCTTGAACTGCCGCCCTTCACCCTGGTCGGCGCCACCACGCGGGCCGGCCTGCTTCCGGGGCCGCTCCGTGACCGCTTCGGTTTCACCGGCCACCTCGAGTTTTACTCCGTCGAAGAGCTGGAACTGGTCCTGCGCCGCTCCGCCGGCCTGCTGGATTTGAAGGTCAACTCGGCCGGTTTCAGCGAGATCGCCGGCCGGTCACGGGGCACGCCGCGCATCGCCAACCGGCTCCTGCGCCGGGTCCGGGACTGGGCACTGGTCCACGGCATCGAGCAAATTGATGCCCGGGCGGCGTCCGCGGCCCTGGACATGTACGAGGTAGACAAGCGTGGCCTGGACCGCCTGGACCGTGCCGTTCTCGAGGCCCTCATCACCAAGTTCGGCGGTGGGCCGGTGGGGCTGTCCACGCTCGCGATCGCCGTCGGCGAGGAAACGGAGACCGTGGAAACGGTCGCCGAGCCCTACCTCGTGCGGGAAGGGCTGCTGGGCCGGACGCCGCGCGGCCGCATTGCCTTGGCGCCGGCCTGGACGCACCTGGGCTTCGCCGTTCCTGCCGGCGTCTTCGGCCAGGATCCGTTGGAGCTATTCCAGGCCCAAGAGCTGGCCGACGAGCTTGGCGATGAACCGGGCGAGGACCCGCAGAGCGGGTCAGGCGCTGGCCTGGCTGAAGAAACCGGTCCTCAGCGGATCAGAAATAGCCGCTAGCACCGTACTTTCAGCTTTTCCCTTTAGACTGGTATGACGCTCGGCACGTTCGGGTTTTGTTTCCGTGGGCGGAGAGCAGGTAGCCGCCGGCGGTTTGGGGATGGTCTCTCTGCCAGGTTGCTGTGCAGACCCCTGCCCGCGCCGCCCGGAGCAAACGGACGTTGCTGAAAAACAGCAATGCAAGTACAGAACGGAACAATCCCTGTGTTCGGACTTATTTCTGCCCAGACCCAGCCGCAGGCTGGCGGCGGCATCGACATCATGACGATTCTCCTCTTCGTCCTGCTCGGACTTTTCGTCTTCATGATGTTCCGCCGCAACAAGAAGACCCAGCAGCAGCAGGCCCAGCTTCAGTCCAAGTTTGAGCCCGGTGTAGAGGTCATGACGAGCTTCGGGCTGTTCGGCCGGATCGTCAACATCGATGAGGCCGAGAACAAAGTCACTCTGGAGCTTTCGCCGGGCAACACCGCCACCGTGCACCGCCAGGCCGTCACCAAAATTGTGGAGCCGGTTGTTGCGGCCGAGGAGCCGTCTGTTGTTCCCGATGACGCATCCTCGCTGACCACTGACAAGGTGGCCGCTGAGGGCGCGGACGGCAGCACTCCTGTCCACGACGCACCGCGCAATGAAACTCCCGAGGAAACCCTGCGCCGCCTCAACGACGAAGGCAAAAAAGACAGCTAGTCTGCCTAACTGAGCTATCCCGCGAAGCAACGGTTGCGGGCATCCGTCGGCGGGGGCCAAAAGCCCGCGCCGGCGGATCCGCCGTAAATAATAGAAAGATCGACAATGGCACGAACTGGCCCCAAATACTCAGCCATCAGGATGCTGGTCTGGCTTGGCGTACTCATCGCCGCCATGACGGCTGTCCTGGCAGGCGGCACGATTGCCGGCCAGGCGGGCTGGGCTCCAAAGCTCGCCCTGGACCTTGAAGGCGGCACCCAGATGATCCTGGCGCCCAAGGTTGAGGGCGGTTCGGGCATCACCGAAGACCAGCTCAACCAGGCCGTGGCGATCATCCGCCAGCGCGTGGACGGCTCTGGCGTTGCGGAAGCGGAAATCAGCACGCAGTCCGGCCGCAACGTCGTCGTCAGCCTCCCGGGAACTCCTGCCAAGGAAACCCGTGCGCTGATCCAGGCCTCCGCCGACATGAACTTCCGCCCGGTTATCCAGACCGGCCCCGGCGCAGCCGTCCCCGCGGCGTCCCGGACCCCGGAGGCGCAGCTGCCGAAGCCGACGGCGGCACCCGCCAACAGCAGCGACGAGAACTGGGTTACCCCCGAGATCTACAAGCAGTTCGAGGCGCTCGACTGCGACAACCCCTCCCAGGACAAGCAGCAGCGCTCCGACCCGACCAAGCCGCTGGTGACCTGTGAGCCAGCTTCGGCCAACTCGCCGGCCATCAAATACATCCTTGGTCCGGTTGAGGTGAAGGGCTCGAACATCAAGTCCTCCTCGTTCCAGCTGCAGCGCGGGGCCCAGGGCGCGGTGACCAACGAATGGGCCGTCAACATCCAGTTCGACGACCAGGGCACCGCCAAGTTCAAGGAAGTCACCGAGCGCCTGTACCAGTTCTACGCCGCCGGCGGCGGCCAGACCGGCTCGGATCCGAAGGCCCAGTTCGCCATCGTCCTGGACGACCAGGTCATCTCCGCCCCGCGTTCCCTCGCCGTCATCACCGACGGCCGTCCGCAGATCACCGGCGGTTTCACCGAGGAGTCGGCCAAGGCCCTTTCCGACCAGCTCCGTTTCGGTGCCCTGCCGATCAGCTTCGAAATCCAGAGCGAACAGCAGATTTCCGCAACCCTCGGCGGGGAGCAGCTCCGCATGGGAATGCTCGCCGGCGTGATCGGCCTCCTGCTGGTGTTTGTCTACTCGCTGTTCCAGTACCGCGCCCTTGGCCTCGTGACCGTGGCCTCCCTCGTGATCGCTGGGGTGCTGACGTTCCTGGCCATCGCCATCCTCGGCTGGACCGAAAACTACCGGCTTTCGCTCGCCGGTGTCGCAGGCCTGATCGTGGCCATCGGCCAGACAGCCGACTCGTTCATCGTCTACTTCGAACGCATCCGCGATGAGCTCCGCGAGGGCCGCGGCCTGGTCTCGGCCGTGGAAAACGGCTGGAAGCGGGCCAAGCGCACCATCCTGGCCTCCAAGGCCGTGAACCTCCTCGCCGCCGTCGTGCTGTTCTTCGTGGCTGTGGGCAACGTCCGCGGCTTCGCGTTCACCCTCGGCCTCACAGCGATTGCCGACCTCATCGTCGTCTTCATGTTCACCCATCCCACCCTGCAACTGCTGGCACGGACCAAGTTCTTCGGCGAAGGCCACAGGTTCTCGGGTCTGGACCCGAAGCGCCTCGGCGCCGTCCCGCTCTACCGCGGTGCCGGCCGGGTCCGCACTCCGGAGGACAAGCCTGTGGCAGTGGTGCGCGCGAAGAACACCGGCGCCGCCGCCGAGGCAGAACGCCGGATGACCATCGCAGAACGCCGTCTGGCCGAAAAGCAGGACCAGGCAAAACAGGCACAGCTCGCCGGTACCTCCAAGAGCGCGTCCAAGGAGGGCAAGTAAATGGTCAACTTCTCAACATTCGGCAATGAGCTGTATACGGGCAAGCGCTCGTACAACTTCGTCGGTTACAGGAAGCTGTGGTTCCTGATTGCCGGGATCGCCGTCGCCCTCTCAATCCTGATCCCGGTCGCCAAGGGTGGATTCAACCTCGGCATCGAGTTCCGCGGCGGCTCCGAATTCACGGTTTCCAACGTCAAGACAACCGAAGCCTCCCTGGGCGAGAAGGCCGTCAAGGACGTCGTGGCCGGATCCGTGCCGCGCGTGGCTAACGTAGCCGGCACCACCATGCGCATCCAGACTGACAAGCTTTCCGACGACGAGACGCTGCAGATCAAGGACGGCCTCACCAAGGCCTACGGCGTGACGGATAACGAGGTCACCTCAACCTTCGTCGGCCCCACCTGGGGTGCTGACGTCACGAAGCAGGCACTGATGGGCCTGGCAATCTTTGTGGGCCTCGCCGCCGTGTTGATGGCGCTCTACTTCCGGACCTGGAAGATGTCGCTCTCGGCACTGGTCGGCATGGCCGTCACAATGTTCATGACTGCCGGTATTTACGGCCTCAGTGACTTCGAGGTGACGCCGTCGGCCATCATCGGCTTCCTCACGGTTCTCAGCTATTCGCTGTATGACACCGTGGTGGTTTTCGACAAGATCCGGGAGAACACCTCGGACATGCAGGCGTCGACCCGCCGCACGTTCGCCGAAGAGGTCAACCTCGCCATCAACCAGACCCTCGTCCGGTCCATCAACACCATGGTGGTGGCCATCCTGCCGGTCGGTGCGATCCTCTTCATCGGTGCCGGGCTGCTCGGTGCCGGAACGCTGCGGGACCTGTCCCTGGCGCTGTTCGTGGGCATCCTGGTGGGCACGGCCGCGACGATCTTTATCGCAGCTCCGCTGTACGCGGCGTTGCGGCAGGGCGAACCCGACCTGGTCAAGCAGGCCAAGCGGGTGGAACAGAGGCGCGCCGAAGCGGCAGCCAAGGCCACATCACCGGCGTCGCCCGCTACCGCCTGAGCTCCGCCGCTCCCTAAGCCAGCCCAGCAGACGGGCCGGAGACCGTCCATTGCGACGGCCTCCGGCCCGTCGCCGTACCCCGGCCGGTTACAAAAGTATCCTGCTGCGGGAATACACTTGAATAATTAACCGGTCGCGAGAGGTGCTCCATTGGAAGAACGTTCGACGCCGGTGCCGGAGGCACCTGCGGACAAGGGCCAAGGCCAGGGTTCTCAGACTGACCTGGCGGTTCCCGGACGTCCCGATGTTCCCGTCCCGGTCGACAATTCGCACGCCCGGCCGACCTTTCCTGGCCGGCGCGAACGCACGAGGTCGCGCCTTGCCCGGCTAACTGGCCGCGGTGCCCCGGCGTACTCCCCGATCCTGGAGCCGTTGCTGCGCACGGTCCGTGCCAACAACCCCAAAGAGGATTTCGACCTCATCCAGCGCGCCTTCGTGGTGGCCGAGCGGTGCCACCGGGGCCAAAAGCGCAAGAGCGGGGACCCGTACATCACCCACCCGGTGGCGGTTGCCACCATCCTCGCCGAGCTCGGCCTCAGCGGCACCACGCTGGCAGCGGCCCTGCTGCACGACACGGTCGAAGACACCTCCTACACGCTGGCCGACCTGAAGGCCGAATTCGGCCCCGAAGTGGCCATGCTGGTGGACGGCGTCACCAAACTGGACAAGGTCAGCTTCGGTGAGGCGGCCCAGTCCGAGACCGTGCGCAAGATGGTCGTGGCCATGGCCAAGGACATCCGCGTCCTGATGATCAAACTCGCCGACCGGCTCCACAACGCCCGCACGTGGCGCTTCGTCTCGGCTGAGTCCTCGGCCCGCAAGGCACGCGAAACCCTGGAAATCTTCGCGCCGCTGGCCCACCGGCTCGGCATGAACACCATCAAATGGGAGCTGGAGGACCTGTCCTTCGCTGCTCTTTATCCCAAGGTGTACGAGGAAATCGTGCGCATGGTGGGGGACCGGACCCCGGAGCGGGAAAAGAACCTGTCGGTCATCCGCAACCAGATCACCGAGGACCTCCGGGCGGCAAAGATCAAGGCCACGATCACCGGACGGCCGAAGCACTACTACTCGATCTACCAGAAGATGATCGTCCGCGACAAAGACTTTGACGACATCAACGACCTCATGGGCGTCCGGGTCCTGGTCGATTCAGTCCGGGACTGCTATGCGGCCCTGGGCGCGATGCACTCACGCTGGAACCCGCTGCCCGGGCGGTTCAAGGACTACATCGCGATGCCCAAGTTCAACATGTACCAGTCGCTGCACACGACCGTGATCGGGCCCGGCGGCAAGCCGGTGGAAATCCAGATCCGCACCCACGAAATGCACCGGCGGGCCGAGTACGGCGTCGCCGCGCACTGGAAGTACAAGGACCAGCCGAACCGGACGGCCGCCGGCCCCGGCAGCCCGCGCGACGGCGACATGGGCTGGCTGCGCTCCCTTGTGGACTGGCAGCAGGAAACGTCGGATCCCGGCGAGTTCCTCGACTCCCTGCGCTTTGAAATCAACGCCCGCGAAGTGTTCGTCTTCACCCCCAAGGGCGAGGTCATGGCCCTGCCGGCCGGGTCCACGCCCGTGGACTTCGCCTATGCCGTGCACACCGAGGTGGGCCACCGGACCATCGGCGCCCGCGTCAACGGCAAGCTCGTTCCGCTCAACAGCGAACTGAACCACGGCGACTGGGTGGAGATCTTCACCTCCAAGGCTGAGGGGGCCGGCCCCAGCCAGGACTGGCAGCACTTCGTCAAGAGCGCCCGGGCCCGGAACAAGATCAGGCAATGGTTCAGCAAGGAACGCCGCGAGGAAGCGATTGACCGCGGCAAGGACCTGCTGACCAAGGCGATGCGGAAGCAAAACCTTCCGCTGCAGCGGCTCATGACCCACGACGCCCTCGCTGCCATCGCGGAGGACTTCAAGTATGCCGACATCTCCGGGCTCTACGCCGGCGTGGGCGACGGCCATACCTCCGCGCAGTCCGTTATGGAACGCCTGGTGGAGAGCCTCGGCGGAAACGAGCACCCGGACGACGCCCTCACCGAAGTCTCCATTCCCACGCAGGTCAGCAAGGCGCGGTTCTCCGATTCGGGCGTTGTTGTCCGCGGCGTGGACGACGTCTGGGTGAAGCTGGCCCGGTGCTGCACGCCGGTGCCGCCGGACCCGATCCTTGGCTTCGTGACGCGCGGCTCCGGCGTCTCCGTGCACCGGACCGACTGCACCAACGTGAGCGGTCTGATGGGCCAGCCGGACAGGATCGTGGAAGTCGACTGGGCGCCCACACAGGCGAGCGTGTTCCTCGTGGAGATCCAGGTCGAAGCCTTGGACCGCAAATCTCTGCTTTCCGACGTCACCCGCGTGCTGTCGGAAAACCACGTCAACATCCTGGCGGCCAGCGTCCACACGTCCACGGACCGCGTGGCGATCTCGAAGTTCGCGTTCGAGATGGGCGACCCCAAGTACCTCAGCCATGTGCTCAGCGCAGTCCGCAGGATCGACGGCGTCTTCGACGTATACCGCACCACCGGGAACCGGCGCCGGAGCTAGCCGGACCGGGGCGGGCCGCCCCAGGCAGCCCGGCCCACGCCGGCGGACCCGGTTCGCGCTACGGCACCCAGCTACGCTAGCTGGCCGCATCGGGCGGCGCCGGCTGTGCGCCGAGGGCGGCGAGCTTCGCCAGCGCCGCCCGTTTGTGCGGAACGCGCGGGCTGGCCTCGACGGCAACCCTGAGCAGCCGGAGATGCACGCCCAGCTCTGGACGGGCCAGTAGCGCCCTCAGGGCAGGCACGGCCCGTTCCGTGTCCACGTGCAAGGCCACATCCAGGGCCGTGCGTAGCGGGCTGGATACCATCAGGCCTCCCATGCTCACGACGTCGAACGGACCCAGCCGAACTTCGTGGAAGGTGCAGCCGCGCACGGATCTCAGGCTGGAAATCCGCCGGTTGGCGTCAACCAGCAGTGCCAGGCGGTCCGGTTCGGCGGCGCAACCGTAGATCCAGGCCGCGGTCATGCGCCCTGCGACGACCCGCTGCCGGATCGCCGGCGCCACCGCCAGGGACGCGGCACGGGCGCGCAACTGCGGACTGGCATGGGCGCCAGGTGGCAGGTAACCCCGCTGATACAGCTGTGTCAGCACGCCGTCGGCGGCCATCGCCTGCAGTTCAGGCCAGGAGAACAACGCGCCGGGGGAGTAGAGCTCGCACTGCTCCGGCCCCGGCCCCGGAGGGCGCTGGCCCGAACCAGTCTGGCCCGAACCCGTCTGGCCCGAACCAGGCGGCCCGGAAAGTGAGGCGGGAGCGCGGGGCATGTGTACCATTCCGCCATCGTTCCCGGTTCCCCGGACACGGAACAGGCCCCGTCCCGGTCATGTGGATAACCGAAACGGGGCCTGGACTGACTTCCTGGTAGGCCGTGTGCCTAGGAGAGTTCGCTCGCCGAGCGCTCGAGCTGCTCCAGCCAGGCCTCGCGTGCCTCGAGGGCCTCCCGGGCTGCCTTGATCTTGCGCTCGTCGCCAGCCTTCTCCGCCTTGGCCAGGTCTTCCTTGAGACCGGCAATGGCGGCTTCGAGCTGGCTCAGTGCGCTGTTGGTGCGCGCCTTCGTCTCCGGGTTGGAGCGCTTCCAGTTCTCGTCCTCGGCCTGGCGGACGGCGTCCTCCACCTTCCGCAGGCCGGCTTCGACGCGGCCCATGTCTGCGCGCGGAACCTTGCCGGCTTCTTCCCAGCGGTCCCGGATGGACTGCAGCGCCTTCTTAGCCGCCGAAAGGTCCTTGATCGGCAGGAGCTCGTTGGCCTCCACCAGGAGCGCTTCCTTCACCACCAGGTTCGCACCGTATTCCTGGTCGATCTCGTCGTTGGCTGCCTGCCGGTTGGTGAAGAAGACATCCTGGGCCGCGCGGAAGCGGGCCCACAGGGCGTCGTCATCCTTGCGGCTGGCCCGCGGTGAAGCCTTCCACTCGTCCATCAGGCGGCGGTACTCGCCGGCGGCAAAACCCCAGTCGGTCGAGGAGGAAAGCGCTTCGGCTTCGGCGATCAGCTTCTCTTTGGCTGCCTTGGCGGCCGAATTGGTGCTGTCCAGCTGGGAGAAGTAGGCGCGGCGGTGCCGGTCAAACACCGTGCGGGCGGCACGGAACCGCTTCCACAGTGCGTCCTCGTTGCTGCGGCCGAGCCGGACGCCACTCTTCTGTGCGGTCTTCCAGCTCTCGAACAGTTCGTTCATCCGCGCGCTGGAGGTCTTCCACTGGATCTGCGCGGGATCGTGGCCAGCGATTTCCTCGGCTTCGGCCACGATGGCCTCCCGGGCGGCAAGCTCGGCGGCGCGAACGGCGTCGTGCTCGGCCTTCTCTGCCTTTTCGAGCTCGCCGATCTGTGTCACCAGTGCGTCCAGCCGGGCCTCGGCGGAACGGAAGTCGCCCACCATGTTCCGCTCGGCGAGTTGCTCGCGCAGGTGCGTGACGGTCTTCTGCATGTCCGCGGTGGGCGCCTTGGAGCTCACGCGCTGTTCCAGCAGGACAATCTGGGCCACGACGTCGTCGAACTTCCGGGCAAAGTAGCCCAGGGCCTCGTCGGCGCTGACTCCCGGGTACTGGCCGACGGGGTATTCCGTGCCGTCAACTGTCAGGAAGACATGGCCGTCGCCTTCAACACGGCCCCAGCGGGCCGCTTCCGCCAGCGAGGCCGCGGAGGACACGGCCACCGGTGCGGGAGCCGGGGCGGCCGGAGACGGCTTGGCCTTCGGCCGGGCAGCGAACGCCGCCGGGCTCGGCGCGGGACGCGCGGCCGGCGAG
>JBKPBZ010000119.1:0-7620 GCA_046727115.1 Actinomycetota bacterium
GCCGTTAGACGGTACGGACGACGTCCTCGTAGGCAAACTTCGGCTTGGCTGCGCCCCACGCGTCTTCGCCGGGCTGGCCGATGTTGACCACCAGGAAGCTCTTCTGGCTTCCATCGGGGAAGAAGGCTGCGTCGATCTTACCGAAGTCGGCACCGGTCATGGGCCCGGCCGCGAGGCCCAAGGAGCGGACCGCAAGGATGAAGTAGCCGGCCTGCAGGTGGGCGTTGTTGTTGCCCGTGGCCGCGGCAAGGTCCGGCGCGGCGTCGTACATGGCCTTGGGGGCGTTGTAGCCGGGAAGGAACGTATCCCACTGGTTCTGCCAGGCGGTGTCGTAGCTCAGGACCGCGACGAGCGGTGCCGAGGCCGTCTTGGCGCGGTTGCCGGCGGAAAGTGCGTCCACGAGCGTCGCCCGGGCTTCGTCGGAGCGCACGTAGGTGACCCGCAGCGGCTGGGAGTTGAAGGCGGTGGGGCCGAACTTGGTCAGTTCGTAGATGGCGCGGGCCTGCTCGTCAGTAACGTCGCCGGTGAAGACGTTGGCCGTGCGGGCTTCGGCAAAGATGGCGTCGACGGCGGCTGCCTCGATTACTGCTTCATCGTGGGCGATTGTCATTGGCATCCCTTTCGCTGTGCCGGCGCACTCTCGTGTGGCCGGCTTCTCCTGCTGTCCCTTCTTGCAACTTCAACGGCCAGCGGCTGCTTCCCACTGTGCCTGGTGACATCCGGCACACCACGCCACCGGGCGGGACGGCAATTGCCGGAAGGGACGGCCGGCAAAACCACGCGCGGTAAAGTTGCTCCGGAAGATTCCTTCCCCGCCCGCCCCACATTCTCTGAAAGGCCCCGGCATGAGCATGCTCGGCACCAAATGGAAGCTCCACGGCAACGGCAAGTCCGTCCGCCCCGGTGAGGTCGTCAGGCCGGATGAGCGGCTCACTTGGCCCCTGACGGTAGGGATCGGGATGCAGCACGTTGTGGCCATGTTCGGCGCCACCTTCCTGGTCCCGATCATCACCGGCATGCCGCCAGCCACCACCCTGTTCTTCTCCGGCATCGGCACCCTGCTGTTCCTGGTCATCACGCAGGGACGCGTCCCGAGCTACCTCGGTTCGAGCTTCGCTTTCATCGCGCCGATCATGGCGTCCCAGCAGCAGTTCGGCGTCCCCGGGGCGCTGGGCGGAGTGGTGCTGGCCGGCGCGACCCTCGCCATCGTCGGCGCCGTCGTGCAGAAATTCGGCGCCGGCTGGATCAACCGGGTCATGCCGCCGATCGTGACCGGCGCGATCGTGGCTTTGATCGGGCTGAACCTGGCGCCCGCGGCGAAGAGCAACTTCGACCAGGCCCCGGTGACCGCCTTCATCACGCTGGCCGTCATCATCGTGGTCAGCGTACTGTTCCGCGGCATGCTGGGCCGGTTGAGCATCCTGGTGGGCGTTCTGGTGGGCTACCTTGTTGCAATGATCCGGGGCGAGGTGGACTTCTCCAAGATGGAGGGTGCTGCGTGGGTCGGCCTGCCGCACTTCCAGACCCCCGAGTTCCACCTCGGCGTCGTGGGCCTCTTCGTGCCCGTGGTGCTGGTGCTCGTGGCGGAGAACATCGGCCACGTGAAGTCCGTATCAGCCATGACAGGGCAGAACCTCGACGGCGTGTCCGGGCGGGCGCTGCTGGCCGACGGCGCCGCCACTGTACTTGCCGGGCTTGGCGGCGGGTCCGGGACCACCACGTACGCCGAAAACATCGGCGTCATGGCGGCCACCAAGGTCTATTCGACGGCGGCGTACTGGGTGGCGGGCGTCTTCGCAGTGATCCTGAGCTTCTCACCGAAATTCGGCGAACTGATCGCCACCGTCCCCGCCGGCGTCCTCGGCGGCGCGGCGACGATGCTCTACGGCATGATCGGTGTGCTGGGTGTGAAGATCTGGGTCCAGAACAAGGTGAACTTCTCCAACTCGATCAACCTGACCACGGCCGCCGTCGCCCTGATTGTCGGGATTGCCGACTACACCTGGACCATCGGCGACCTGAAGTTCACCGGGATCGCGCTGGGCTCGGCCGCGGCCCTGGTGATCTACCACGGCATGAAGGCGATAGCGAAGGTCCGCGGAACGGTGGCGGAACCGGAAACTGAAGACCCCTCGCCGGCTGCGGCCTCGACGGCGGCGGTCAGGGCAGCCACCAAGCGCGCCCCCAAGAAGCGCCGCTAAATAGCGCCGTTAAGAAGCAGCTAAGCACCTTTAAGAGGCGCCGCGAGCGGGCAACGTACCGCAGACGAAGGAGGCCGGACTCCGCCCGCGGGCGCAGTCCGGCCTCCTTCGCTGTCAGCGCCCTCCTGGGGCGGCAGCGCCCGCAGCGGCGGGGCCGACGGCGCGGGATTAGCCGGCGTCGAAGGTGTCCTTGTCATCCTCGCGGTCCTTCGGCGCCTTGCTCTCCGGCAGGTCCGTCCCGGAGCCGTCCGGCAGGCCCGCGGCGTCCTGTCCGGGTTCGGAGGAGAAGGGCCGCCCGGCGTCGGGCTTCTCCGTGTTGGCCTCGTCCATCTCCGCCTCCGAGGACGGCACCGCGGCCTCGGTATCCTCTGAGGCGTCGAAGCCGGGGGTTGCGCTGGCGTTTTCTGAACTCATTTGTTCCTCCGTTCCTCCGAAGCGTCCTGCTCCGGGTTCTCCTGCACTGTCTTGGTCTTCGGCACCGAACTGGCTCAGGTCCGGCGCACCGGCCGGATACGTTTCGCCGTCGGGGCTGTCCTGGTTCAGCCCAGCGGCGTCGAAGGCCTCCTCCTCGCGTGGCTGGGCGAAGTTCTTCGCGTCGCCGCTCTTCGCGTCGCCGCCGGGCATTTCCTGCTCGGCGGTCGGCGTGCCGTAGCCGCCCGCTTCTTCGGTGACGCTCTGGGGATCCTGCTGGTTTTCAGTCATGTCATTCCTCCTGTTGCTGGAAATGGGACTAGCTGGATTTGGACGGGATCGAGGCGAACTCAGAGGCCTTTGCCTCCGGTGACCGGAAGCACCGCTCCGGAAATATAAGACCCGTGGTCCGAGGCCAGAAGCACGTAGGCAGCCGCGAGCTCCGCCGGCTGGCCCGCCCGCTGCAGCGGGGTGTCCTGGCCGAAGGAGGGCAGTTTCTCCGGCCACTCGGTGGCGGGAATCAGCGGCGTCCAGATGGGACCCGGGGCCACGGCGTTGACCCTGATTCCCTTGGGCCCGAGTTCCTGGGCCAGCGCCTTGGTGAAAGCCACTTGGGCTGCCTTGGTCATGGCGTAGTCGATGAGCCCCGGGGAGGGGTTGAAGGCCTGGATCGAGGCGGTGGTGATGATCGAGGCGCCGGCTTTCAGGTGCGGGACGGCGGCCCGGGCGGTCCAAAGCAGGGAGTACAGATTGGTTTTGAAGACGCGGTCGAACTCTTCGGTGGCCAGCGTTTCCAGGCTGTCACGGTTCTTCTGGTACGCCGCATTAAGCACCAAGACATCGAGGCGCCCAAATTCGGCGAGCGTCGCCTCGACGATGTGCGCCGCGTAGTCCTCACTGCGGCCATCGCCGGAAAGCAGCAGGACTTTGCGGCCGGCCTTCCGGATCCACTCGGCGGTGTCCTGTGCGTCTTCCTCTTCTTCCGGCAGGTAGGAGATCGCGACATCGGCTCCCTCGCGGGCGAAGGCGATCGCCACCGCCTTGCCGATTCCGGAGTCACCGCCAGTGATGAGGGCGGCTTTGCCCTTCAGAGCCCCGCTGCCCTGGTAGCTTTCCTCGCCATGGTCCGGCTTGGGCTCCATGGGTGAGGTGAGGCCGGGCTGTTTCTGGACCTGCTCCGGGAACGGGCCCGAGTGGTAGCCGCCGCGGGGATCGCGCGGCTGGTCCTGCTGCTTGCTGCCGCCGCCGGAGGCGCTGGCTGCCGTGCTGCTTGCGTCACTCATAGTCCACCTAACCACGTGTCGGTTTCCAGGGGAGTTCATCGGGCCGGTGCAACCGGCCGATGAACCCACCCAACGAAGTAATCAGTTTCTACCCTAACCTCAAAAATCGTCAGCAGGCTTACTACCGACTTGTCTTTTGGCAACTCTCAAGCCTAGGTTGAGGGTAGGCCGCACGCTGCGGCAGGCTCACGATTGGTTTCAGGATTGCGCGGAGGAGCACCAATGACAGGCCCAATGGCGCCGCAAGATGACGGCAGGGACGAATCGCGCCTTGAGCGAATGGACCGCAACTGGGCGGAGCTCATACAGGAACTGCGGGTGCTCCAGACCGGGGTCCAGATTCTCGCCGGCTTCCTCCTGACCTTGCCGTTCCAGGCGCGCTTCGAGACGCTCGATGACTACCAGACCCGCCTATACCTCGCCAACGTGGTCCTTGCTGCCCTCACCACGGCCACCATCCTGCTGCCCGTGAGCGTGCACCGCCGGCTGTTCCGGCAAGGGCTGAAGGCCACGCTGGTGGCCAGCGCCGACGTCATCGCCAAGTTTTCTTTGGCCGGCGTCGCCCTCCTGAGCGTGGGCACCACGTCCCTCATTTTCGACGTCACCGTAGACCGCACGGCGGGCGTGATAGCCGGTGTCGGCCTGCTGGCCGTGCTGGTGCTGCTGCTGGTGGTCGTCCCTGCCGGGATCCGCCGCCAGGCCCGCAAGGAGGATTCACTATGACAGGCATTTCACATGAGCCGCGCACCGCAGACACAGGAGGAACCATGGGCAAGTGGGCCAAGGAACACGGACTGCTGCTTGCCAATATTGCGCTGTTCGTCATCTTTTTCGGTGGCATGATCCTCAGCGGAGCCAGCGCCTACAGCGACGAGCAGACGGCCCACGGCGAACCGGCCGTGACCGTTCTGCAGTACCTCGGCACCGGGTCCTTCGCGGAGGCGACGTTCGAGAACTGGGAGTCGGAATTCCTGCAGATGGGCATGTATGTCCTCTTGACCGTCTTCCTGTTCCAGAAGGGGTCCTCTGAGTCCAAGCCCATGGGCAGCCCTGCTCCGCAGGACGAGGACCCCCGACAGGCAAAGCTCAAGGCATCCACCCCGTGGCCCGTCCGGCGCGGTGGTTGGGTGCTCAAGCTCTACGAACACTCGCTCTCGATCATGTTCCTGCTGCTGTTCCTGGCGTCCTTCATCCTGCACGCGTTTGGAGGCACCGAGGACTACAACAGTGACCAGGAGGCACACGGACAGCCCACCGTGACGGTGCTGGGCTACCTGGCGACGAGCCGGTTCTGGTTCGAGTCCTTCCAGAACTGGCAAAGTGAGTTCCTCGCCGTGGCGGTCCTCGTAGGCGCCTCGGTCTACCTGCGCGAGAAGGGCTCGCCCGAGTCCAAACCCGTGGCCGAACCGCACTACGAGACCGGCGCTTAAACGGCAGCGTGGGAGGCACCGTGGCCGGCGGCCGCCGTCCGCCAGCAGGTGCGCTAGGCGCCTTCGAGGACCTGGCTCGTGACCCAGGCGAGGTACTTCGCGGCGTTGGCGATGGCGTCCTCCGGGCCGCCGGCGACGTCGAGCAGTTGCGCCGCGGCGACCACTCCGTGCGTGGCAAGGTCCTCCGGGGTGACGAGGATCCGGCCGGCCACCACGATCACCGGAATGCCCAGGGCGCGGGCGGCATCGGCGAGGGCGATCGGCGCCTTGCCCGTCAGCGACTGGCTGTCCATGGAGCCTTCTCCGGTGATGACCAAATCAGCCACGGCGAGTTTCGCGGCGAGCCCGGTGAGCCCGGCCACCAGCTCAAAGCCGCCTTCCAGGGCGGCGGTGCTGAAGGCCAGGAACGACGCCGGGAAGCCGCCGGCCGCCCCGGCGCCGGGCACATTGACGTCCCGGCCGGTTGCCTCACGCAGGACCGAGGCCCAGTTGCGCAGGCCGGCGTCGAGCAGCTCCATGGCATCGGCGTCGGCACCTTTTTGCGGACCGAACACGTACGCTGCGCCGTCGCTGCCGTACAGCGGGTTTTGGACGTCGACGGCGATCCTGAACTTAACCCCGGCCAGCCGCGGATCGAGCCCGCTGATATCCACGGACGCGACCTCGGCGAGCGAGCCGCCGCCGAGGGGCACAACGTTGCCGGCGGCGTCCAACGGTTTGAGCCCGAGGGCCCGCAGGGCGCCGCTGCCGCCGTCGCTCATGGCCGACCCGCCCACGCCCAGCACGATCTCCGTGGCACCGGCGTCCAGCGCGGCGGCGATCAGCTGGCCGCAGCCATAACTGTGGGCGCGCAGCGAGTTGGCCGGCGTGGGCTCCATGTGCGCCAGCCCGGAGGCCTGCGCCGTTTCAATCACCGCGATGGCCCCGCCGAAGGCGTCCGCGCGGATGGCCCACGCGGCACCGATCGGGGCCAGGATGGGGCCAACAACTGCGTTGAGCCGTTCCTCGTAACCGGCCGCGACGGCCGCCTCGAGGGTCCCTTCGCCGCCGTCGGCCACCGGAAACTGCGTGGTCTCGGCATCGGGGTAGACCCGCAGGGCGCCTTCGGCAATGGCAGCGGCGGCTTCGACGGCGGTGAGGGAGCCCTTGAACTTGTCCGGGGCGATCAGGATGCGCATGGCTCTATCCTGCCAGCCCGGCCGTCCCGGATGTTGCTCGACCGACCGGCGCAGCGACAAATCCGCGCCACCGGGAGTAACGTGGCTGCCACACAGATTCCGGCCGGGGCCGGGCCGGCAGAGGACGGCTCCGGAAACCAGCGGACAGGGGGAATGGTGAGCAAGGACGGACACATCCGCAGCGCCCCGGGCGTGACTGAGCTGCTGCTGGTACGCCACGGTGAAAGCGAAGGCAACGTTGCCGCCACGCTGGCCCAACAGGCCGGCGCGCACATCATCGATGTCCCCGCCAGGGACGCGGATGTCGGGTTGTCGGCCACGGGGCGGGAGCAGGCGCTGGCGCTGGGCAGGCTGCTCGCGGGGTACCCGGACGCCCGGCGCACTCCAGTGTGGTCCTCGCCCTACCTCCGCGCACGGCAGACCGCAGAACTCGCCGTCCAGACCGGCGGCTGGCAAACGGCAGTCCTGATCGACGAGCGGCTGCGCGACCGCGAGCTCGGCATTCTGGACATGCTCACCACGGCCGGGGTGGAAGCCCGCCTCCCCGAGGAGGCCGGACGGCGGCGGTGGCTCGGCAAGTTCTACTACCGGCCCCCGGGCGGCGAGTCCTGGGCGGATGTGGTGCTGCGGCTCCGCTCACTGCTCACCGACCTCGACAACAGGCATCCCGGCGAGGGCGTCCTGCTGGTCTGCCACGATGCCGTGATCCTGCTCATCCGCTACATCCTGGAGGGGCTCTCGGAGCAGCAACTGCTGGACATTGCGGCCACGACCACCATCCTCAATGCCTCCGTCAGCCGTTTCGTCCGGCCCGATGGCAGGGGGGAATGGCTGCTGGAGACGTTCAATATGGCCGACCACCTCATGAGCGAAGGTGTCCCGGTAACCCAGCACTCGGGAGACGCCGATGTCCACCCCCGCTAAGTCCCGGCAGGCCAAGCCTCCTCAGGCCGAAGCCGTCACCCCGACGTTGCTGCGTGCCTGGCCGCTTCCCGCCGGCGGCTCCGGGAAGGATGACCGCGGCTCCGTCCTGGTCATCGGCGGTGCGCGCAAGACGCCCGGAGCGGCGTTGCTCGCCGGCGTCGCTGCCCTCCGCGCGGGCGCCGGCCGGCTGACC
>JBKPBZ010000120.1:0-29167 GCA_046727115.1 Actinomycetota bacterium
GCCCTGCGCGTTCCGCTGGTGGATCCGGCGGAATGGACCCTGAAGGTCACGGGCCTGGTGGAACGCGAAATCGAGCTCGACTTCGCCACCCTCCTGGCCAAGCCCCTGACGGAACGCCACGTGACCATCGCCTGCGTCTCCAATGAGGTGGGCGGGGACCTGATCGGCAACGCCCGCTGGCTCGGCTGGCCCGTGCGCGAACTGCTCGCCATGGCCGGACCCAAGGCCGGGGCGGACATGGTCCTCTCCCGCAGCACGGACGGCTGGACGGCGGGGACGCCGCTTGAGGCCCTCACGGACAGCCGCGACGCCCTGCTGGCGGTGGGAATGAACGGCGAACCGCTGCCGCTGGAACATGGATTCCCCGTCCGGCTGATCGTGCCCGGGCTGTACGGCTACGTCTCTGCCACAAAATGGGTCACCGAGCTGAAAGTGACCCGTTACGCGGACGACGTCGCCTACTGGACGCCGCGCGGCTGGAGCGAGCGGGGACCCATCAAGACCTCGTCCCGCATTGACGTGCCGCGCGACGGCAGCGCCGTAACGGCGGGAACTGTGGTGTTCGGCGGCGTCGCGTGGGCGCAGCACACCGGCATCGGCACAGTGGAGCTGCGCGTCAACCGCGGCGCTTGGCACCAGGCCGAGCTGGCCCCGGGCATCTCCAAAGACACGTGGTACCAGTGGAAGCTGGCGCTGCCCCTGACGCCGGGGCAGTACGAGGTCCAGGTCCGGGCCACGGCGTTGGACGGTGTCCCGCAGGTCGAGGAGTCCACCCCGGTCGCGCCCAACGGAGCCACCGGTTTCCACACGGTTAGAGTTGACGTGAAGTCCTAGCGAGTCGAGCAAAGGTCAGGAAACGCATGCACCGCACCGAGACAAGGCACGTCAGCGTTCAAGCGCACCGGGACAAGGTGCGCGCCCTGCTGGCCCCGCTCCGCACCGAGGAGCGGGTGGAACAGCTTCCGCTGCTCGAAGCCTTGGGCCGGGGACTGGCCGCCGACATCCTGGCGCCGCTGGACCTTCCCCCCTTTGCCAACTCCCAGATGGACGGCTTCGCGATCCGCAGCGGCGACGTGCCCGACGGCGGCGCCGAACTCCGCGTCGTCGCGCCCGTCCCGGCCGGTGCCGCACCGGCCGAACTGGCCGCCGGCACGGCCGCCCCGATCATGACCGGCGCGATGATGCCGGCCGGCGCCGATGCCGTCGTACCCATTGAACAGGCCGTGCCCGATTCCTTCCCCGCGCCCGGGGAGCCCGCCATGGTTCATCTGCCCGCCGCCGCTGCAGGAACGTTTGTGCGCGACGCCGGGAGCGACATCCGCTCCGGCGAGCTCGCCCTCGGTGCGGGGACCTTCCTCGGCCCCGGCCAGCTGGGACTGCTGGCGGCCATGGGCTACACGGATGTGCCCGTCCGCTCCTGCCTCCGGGTGCTCCTGGTCACTACCGGCGACGAAGTGGTGGAACCGGGCAACCCGCTGGGACCGGGCAAGATTTTCGACTCCAACGGCACGCTGCTCGAGTCCTCCATGCGCCAGGCCGGGCTCCAGGTCACCCGGACCGGCGTCTCCACGGACCAGCCGGACGAGCTCGCCGCGTTGCTGCGCCGGCATGGCCCCGGCGTGGACCTGATTGTCACCACCGGTGGGGTCAGCAAAGGTGCCTATGAAGTGGTCCGGCAGGCAATGGCGGGACACGACGTCGAGTTCGGCGCCGTGGCGATGCAGCCTGGCGGCCCGCAGGGGGTCGGCAGCTTCGACGGTGTCCCTGTGCTGGGGTTCCCCGGTAACCCGGTGAGCTGCCTCGTGTCCTTTGAGATGTTCCTGCGCCCGGTCCTTACGGAGCTGTTCGGCGCTCCGGCGCCCCGGCCCGCCGTCCGCGCGCGCCTGGCCGAACCGCTGACCTCCCCGCCGGGCAAGCACCAGGTCCGGCGCGGCACGCTGGCTCCGGACGGCACGGTCCGGCTGGAGGGCGGTGCCGGCTCACACCTTGTCCACGCCCTGGCCCGCTCCAATGCCCTGGTCCACGTTCCCGAAGGAATTGCGGCACTCGCAGCGGGCGACGAAGTGGAAGTATGGATCTTGTGAATGAAGCAGAAACCCCTGAAGCGGATACCGCCCCAGCCGACAACACCGCGGCGGACCATAAACGCCTGACCCACCTCCGCCACGACGGCACGGCCCAGATGGTGGATGTGTCCAACAAGGCGCAGTCCACGCGGGAAGCCACGGCCACCGCGACCGTCCGCAGCACGGCCGAGGTCCTTGCCCTCCTCGGCGGCGGCGAGCTCCCGAAAGGCGACGCCCTGGCTGTTGCCCGCATCGCCGGGATCATGGCGGCCAAGAAGACCCCGGACCTCATCCCGCTATGCCACCCGCTGCCCATCGCCAAAGTCACCATCGACTTTGAGCTCGACACCGACTCCGTGACCGTGTTTGCCACGGTCAAGACCCGCGGAGTCACCGGGGTCGAAATGGAAGCCCTGACCGCGGCGTCGGTCGCGGCTCTGAGCGTGTACGACATGATTAAGGCCGTGGACAAGCACGCGGTCCTGACCGATATCAAAGTGCTGGCCAAAAGCGGCGGCAAGAGCGGGGACTGGATCCTATGAACATGCCCGAACCGCACCGCCACGGCGATGCCACCGGCCGGAAGGCCGGTGTCGTAATCGCCTCCACCCGGGCGGCCGCCGGTGTCTACGAGGACCTCACCGGTCCCGTCATCATCGATTGGCTCACCGAACACGGCTTTGAGCCGTTTCCGGCCATGGTGGTGCCGGACGGGGCGCCTGTCGGGGCCGCGTTGAGGGCCCTGCTTAGCCAGCAGCCCGCCGTCATCATCACCAGCGGCGGCACGGGACTGAGCCCCACTGACGCGACCCCTGAGCAGACCCTGCCCCTGCTGGACCGGGAAATCCCGGGCATCATGGAGGGCATCCGGAACGCCGGGGCAGCCAAGACGCCGATGGCCATGCTCAGCCGGGGCCACGCGGGCGCGGCCGGACAGACCTTTATCGTGAACCTCCCCGGATCCCCGAAAGGCGTGATGGACGGCCTGGGCGTGCTGGATCCCATTCTTGGACACCTTTGCGACCAGCTGGAAGGCAGCCATGGGCACTGAAACTGGATTTGAAGTCGTGCACGCGGTGCTGAGCGCCGAGCCGATTTCCGTGGAGCAGGCCATCGCGGCGGTCGAGTCGGACACCGCAGGAGCGGTGGTCAGCTTCAGCGGAGTCGTCCGCAACCACGACGGCGGCAAGCAGGTTTCCCGGCTCAGCTACAGCGCCCACCCGACGGCGCACCAGGTGATGGCCGACGTCGTCGCCGGGCTTGTGGCGGAGCACTCGGCCCCGGCCGGCGGCCAGACGCCCGACGGATCTCCGGACGACGGTGGCGCGGGCGCCGAGGGCGCCGGGGAACAGCAGCAGCCCGTGCGGATCTGGGCGGCCCACAGGATCGGCATGCTGGAGATCGGCGACCCTGCCCTGGTCTGCGCCGTCTCCGCAGCCCACCGCGGCCAGGCCTTCGAGGTCTGTGCCGAACTCGTGGACCGGGTCAAGGCCCGGGTGCCGATCTGGAAGGAGCAGTTTTTCGTCGACGGCACTGTGGAGTGGGTCGGGGCAGGGGAGTAGGCGGCCAACTAACTCGCGTTCAGGAGGAAAGAACCCTGCGCCGGATTTCGGCCCGGTTGACCCCCAGTTCATTGAGGAGCGCGGCCGCCGGATCATGTTCCTCGCGGTCCAGCAGAGACAACAGAAGATTCGCGGTGGTGATCTGTCGTGACTTCTGGTCAATGGCGTACCGGAGCATGCTTTCCATGACCGACCGGGCACCTGAGCTGAAGGGCGGCTTTTTTCCCCGGCTGGGCATCGTGACGCGTTCAAAGCCCTGGGTATCTATGCCGATTGACGCGAGTGCTGTGCGGTCAAGCGCCGCTGCCGCCGCCCGTGCCTGATCGAGCGTGACACCAAGAATGCCGGCCGGACCGGGATCGTGAAGCGCCCCTAGCAGCAGGTGGTCCGTGCCCAGGCGCTTGTCGCCGCTGTAGCGGGCCTCTTCCATCGCAAAGCCAAGGATCTTACGGGTGTCGTCTGAAAATCGTTCAAACATCGCGATCTCACTCTCGGTATTTTGCGTGAACGGACTGCCGCGAGACGCCCAGGGCGTCACCGATCTGCTCCCAGGTCCATCCCTGGTGTCGGGCCGCTCGTACCTGCGCGGCCTCGACCTGTTCGGCCAGGCGATGAAGGGCGCCGACCGCCCGCAGGCCGGTAGCGGGGTCAGGCGAATGAATGCGCGCGGACAGGTCGTCGGTCTCCATGCCTGTCAGTCTAGGTTGACACGCCGTGACCGTCAATCCAGACTGACAGGCGGGCGCGTGGTGCGGACCGTCGTCTGGACCGTGGTGCGGACCGTCGGGTGCGCGGCATCGCGGGACGGTGCCAAGGGCGCACGGCGATCAGGCTGTCCGGGTCCGGCGAGGCCTGTAACCCAAGGCCGCCGGTTCCGGAACGCAACGCCCCCGGCGGTAGGGTTGATGGCATGATCGAACAACTCTCAGTCGCCGTGCTGGGCGCCAACGGGCGCATGGGCGAAGAGGCCGTGAAGGCCATCGACGCCGCCGCGGACATGAAGCTGGTCGCGGCCCTTGGCCGCAACGACTCCCTCGACACGCTGGTCAGCTCCGGCGCGCAGATCGTGGTGGACCTGACCGTCCCCGAAAGCACCGAGGCGAACGTCCGCTTCGCCGTCGAGCACGGCATGCACGCCGTGGTCGGCACCACCGGCTGGGATGCCGCGCGGCTCGCGGGGCTGGAAGAACTCCTCGCCGGCCGGCCTGGCGTCGGCGTCCTCATCGCCCCCAACTTCGCCCTCGGCTCGGTCCTCGCCTCCGCCTTCGCGGCCAAAGCGTCCAAGTACTTCGAGTCGGTTGAAATCATTGAACTGCACCACCCGGACAAGGTCGATGCCCCTTCCGGCACTGCTGTGCGCACGGCGCAGCTGATCTCAGCCGAGCGCACCGACGCCGGCGTGCCTTCCAGCCCGGACGCCACCACCTCGGAGCTCGCGGGCGCCCGCGGCACGGACGTCGACGGCGTCCGGGTCCACAGTGTCCGGCTCAGCGGTCTTGTCGCGCATCAGGAGGTCCTGCTGGGCGGGCCGGGGGAGCAGCTGACCATTCGCCACGACTCCTTCGACCGTGCCTCCTTCATGCCCGGAGTGCTGCTGGGAATCCGCAACGTCGCCGCACACCCCGGTCTCACCGTGGGACTCGACGGCTACCTGGACCTGGGGTTCTGAGCCCGATGTCCGCCGCCCTAACAGCGCTGAAAGCCAACCGCACCAAGATCTGGGTGGGGGCCGTCACCCTGTTGCTCGTGTTCTACCTGGTGGTTTCCCTTCAGCGTTCGGTGCTCCTGATGTCGGACCCCAGCCTCGTGGCGAAGGCGATCGGAGCCGCTTACCTGGTGCTGCCGGTCATCGGCGCGTGGGCCATGATCCGCGAGCTGCTGTTCGGTGCCCGCACGGAGCGGTTGGCCAAGATCCTCGAAGCCGAGGGGGGCCTGCCGGAGGACACGCTGCCGCGCACCCCTGCCGGCCGGATCATCCGCGAAGCCGCCGACCTCGAATTTGAGAAGTACCGCGTCGAGGCGGAAGCCGACCCCGACAACTGGCGTTCCTGGTTCCGGCTCAGCTGTGCCTACGATGCCGCCGGTGACCGCAAACGGGCCCGCGCCTCGATGCGCGACGCGGTGCGGATGTTCCGCGCCGGCGTGCAGGAGCCGTAGGGTGCAGAAGCCCCAGTAAGGCGCGGCCGGCCGTGAGCCCCGCCGGGTCCGGCTGCGGCACGGCTGCAGCGTGCCTCGAGTAGCGGCGACCGGCGTGCAGAAGCCCTAGCGGACCTAGCGGAAGCGGGAAGGCTGACGTGCCAGGGCCGGCCGGTAGCTGCCTGCCTGGTTGGCCGCATGGGTCACCCACTCCAGCGGTCCGCGCCAGGCCAGTGCCGCGAAAACTGCACCAGTCAGCAGTACCCCGATGGCCTGCGCCCAGTACACGCCCTCCACGGTCCAGCCGGACAGCAGTGGCTGGCCGTGCAGGGCCCCCATGATGCACAGGTGCGCCGTGTAGAGGCTCAACGTCGTGGCCCCGGCTCCGCGCAGCGGGAGCAGCAGATCAAGTTCCACCCAGTTGCCCAGCCGGCCGAGCAGGAGGCACGCGCCGATCACGGCGGCGGCGGTCCCCGAGGTGTGCAGCAGATCCAGCGTGGTGCCGGCGTGCGGTGCACTGGATGCCAGCCACCAGGCCGAGCCCGACTGGTCGACGCCGGCAAGGTTCACCTGCAGCAGGCTCGCCAGCGGGTAGGCGGGATCACCGATCTGCGCCTCCAGCGCCTGCCTGCCGCCCCAGTCCTCCATCATGACTATCCCCAGCCACTTGGAAATGATGGCCACCACCGTTCCGGCAGCCAGCAGCAGGAACGGCACGGCTGCTTTCGATAGCGCCATCCGGCCGATCGCGAGCCCCACCAGGAGGTAGGCGATCCACTGCAGCACGGGATAGTAGCCCGTGAGGAAGAGGTCGCCCAGCAGTCTGGCCGGTGTGGCCAGATCCTCCCAGCCTGGGTTGTGCCCCAGCCGCAGCGCCGGCTCGGCGGACAGGAGCCAGGGCCGCAGCAGGAAGGCCAGGACCGGGGCTGCCAGGATCCAGGCGGCGGCCAGCACCAGCAGGCGTTTCACGCCGAATCCCACAAAGGGCAGTACGCACAGGAACAGGAGGGCGTAGTGGACCAAAATGATGGCGATGTTCACTTCCAGGCCGCCCAGGGAGAGGCCGACGGCGCCGATCACGAGCGCACGTAGGGCGATGCCCCGGCGGGCCGCCCAGAGTTCGGGGCCCTGGAGCGGCTGCTGCTTTCCCGTGGACAGGGCGAGGCCGACTCCGGCCAGTACGGCGAACAGCGCGGCTGCCCGTCCGGAGAAGGCAAGCCCGATCCAGGTGGGCGTGAGTTGTGAGTCCGACTCGAAGGTGGCCAGCACGTGCGTGGCCATCATGGCCAGCAGTGCGAGCCCGCGTGCGGCGTCAACGCCGGCCAGCCGGGTGCCGGCGGAGGTGCCCTTGACGGTCCGGGAAGCAGTGGTCGTTCCGCGCGCGGTCATCATCTGATCGTCTCATGTCCGGCCGCGCCACAGCTGCAATTCGTCTCGGAACGGGCCTTGTATTCGAATATATGTTCGAATACGATGAGCGCATGAACAACGCCTCAGAGCCCGCCTTCCTGAATCCGGAATTGCCTGGCCCGGAAATCGCAGGCAGTGATATCACCAGCCCGGAATTCGTCTGCCCGGAATTTACCGGCCGGGAACCCTCAAGCCGGAAACTTGCGGGGCGGCAATATCCGGGCCCAGATCCTTCAGGCCCGGATCGGACCAAGACCCCGTCCGCTGGACGGTCAGCCGGTGAGTCGGGGGCCGGCGTCCTCAAAGCCATGAGCCCGGGCGTCGTGGACTTCCTCTTCCGGCGCTTGGTCGCCGGGGAACCGGCAGAGGACGTCCAGTGGGGCAAGGAAGGCACGGCGCTGGCCGTGCAGCCGCCGGGAGCGGAGCTGGCCCGGCGGCTGGCCGAGACAGACCTCGACGCCCTCACCCCGACGGAGCTGTTCCACTATGTGCGGGCGGCCCAGCGCCTTGCCGCCTGGGCGGAGGCCCTGCGCGAAACCGCCGTCGGGCGGTACTGCTCGGCGCCATCGGCGCCCTCCGGCGAAAGGCGAGGTGCCTAGGATGGCAGAGTGACTACTGGCTCAATCACCGCCCTGACGCTGTCCGCCGTCCAATACGGGGCCCTGGACGGCGGCGTTGCCGCCAACGTGCCCGAGCACATCCGGCTGATCGAAGACGCCGAGTCGCACGGAGCCCGGCTGGTCATCTTTCCTGAGCTCTCCCTGACGGGGTACCGGCTGGACCTGCTGGAGGGGCCGGGGGAGTGGCTGAGCGCGGCTGACGGGCGGCTGGACGGCATCCGGGAAATCTGCCGGCGCACCGGGATCACCGCCGTGGTCGGCGCCGCGTTCAAGGAGGCGGATGGCACGCCGCGGCTGGCCTCCCTTGCCGTCCACCCTGCAGGCGACATCGAGGCCAGCTTCAAGACGCACCTGCATGCTTCGGAGCAAGGCCTCTTCGTGGCCGGCAGCCATCCCGCGATCTTGGAGATTGACGGCTGGAAGGTTGCCTTGGCAATCTGCTTCGACGCCGCCCGGCCCGGCCACGCGGAATGGGCCGCGGCAGCCGGCGCGGACATCTATGCCGTTTCGGCTCTCTACACCGCCGGCGAAGACCATCGGCTGGGACTACATCTTGGCGCACGCGCCATGGACAACCGGATGTTTTCCGTCCTGGCGAACCTGGCAGGTGCCACGCCGCTCGGACCATCCTGCGGGTTAAGCGGCTTCTGGGGTCCTGATGGGCTTCCGCTCCGGCAGGCTGCCGGCACCGGCACCGAGGTGTTGACCGCGAGCCTCCAGCACAGCGTTCTGGCGCGGTTTCGGCGGCCCTGAGTCCGGCCGGGCGGCGGAAACGTGACGTGCGGCCAGGCGAGTTTGACGTTCGTCACACCGTCGCCATTGTCCTAACATGCCGCGGACAAGGTAACGTTTTTCATATGGCTGACTCTGATATTCGCTCTTACACGTTCGGGACCCTCGTGACTGCCATGGTCACGCCTTTCACAACGGACGGTGAGGTCGACTACCAGCAGTCAGCGGAACTGGCGAGCAAGCTCGTCGACGAAGGCAATGATGCCCTCGTCATCTCGGGCACCACGGGCGAGACCTCCACGCTGGAAGACGACGAAAAAGAGAAGCTCTTCCGCGTCATTGTCGAGGCCGTCGGCGACCGCGCCAAGGTCATCGCCGGGACCGGGACCAACCACACTTCGCACTCGATCGAGATGGCCAAGCGCGCCGCTAAGGCCGGAGCCCACGGCCAGCTGATCGTCACGCCGTACTACAACAAGCCGAGCCAGGCCGGCATCCAGGCGCATGTCGAGGCCGTTGCCGACGCCGCGGACCTCCCCGTCATGGTGTACGACATCCCGGGCCGCGCTGGCGTGCCCATCGAGCCAGAGACCATGATTCGCCTCGCCGACCACCCCAACATCGTTGCCTTGAAGGATGCGAAGGCCGATTTCGCCGCCATTACGCGCGTTCTGGCCAACACCGACATTGATGTCTACTCCGGCGATGACGGCCTCACGCTGCCGTGGATGGCTGCCGGCGCCGTCGGGCTGGTCAGCGTCTCCGCGCACGTCGCGTCGCCGCAGTTCCGCGCGCTGATCGATGCCGCACTTGCGGGCGATTTTGCTACCGCCCGCACCATACATTTCGAACTGGACCCCGTGGTCCGCGCAGTGATGACCCACATTCAGGGTGCTGTCGCTGCCAAGCAGGTTCTTAAGTGGCAGGGAGTCCTGCCCAACTCGGTTGTCCGTTTGCCCCTCGTGGAGCCGGGCGAGGCCGAGATCGCAATCATCCGCGAGGATTTGGCGGAAGCGGGGATGGTCTTTTCCTGATCCGGAGTCACTCCTGATCGTTAAGAACCAGCCCGGCCTCCGCCTGGAAAGTAGTGCACTATGACCCAAACCGCCCTTCCCGGCCTTGTCACGCCGCCGCGCCTCCCGAAGAACACCCTGCGGATCGTGCCGCTCGGCGGACTCGGGGAAATCGGTCGCAACATGACCGTCTTCGAGATCGATGGCAAGCTCCTCATCGTTGACTGCGGCGTCCTCTTCCCCGAGGAGACCCAGCCCGGTGTCGACCTGATCCTTCCGGATTTCTCCTACATCGAGAACCGCGTCCAGGACATCGTTGCGGTCGTTCTGACCCACGGCCACGAAGACCACATCGGCGCCGTCCCGTACCTCCTGCGCCTGCGCGCCGACATTCCCGTTGTCGGTTCACAGCTCACGCTGGCCCTCATCGAGGCCAAGCTGCAGGAACACCGGATCAAGCCGAAAACGAAGACCGTCGTCGAAGGCGAGGTCGAGAAGTTCGGGCCCTTCGAATGCGAGTTCGTCGCCGTCAACCACTCCATCCCGGACGCCCTGGCCGTGTTCATCCGCACCGCGGGCGGCACCGTCCTGCACACCGGTGACTTCAAGATGGACCAGCTGCCGCTGGATGGCCGCATCACCGATCTCCGGCACTTCGCCAAGCTCGGCGAAGAGGGCGTGGACTTGTTCATGTCGGATTCGACCAATGCCGACGTCCCCGGCTTCACCACCGCGGAGAAGGAAATCGGCCCCACCCTGGACCGGCTGTTCGGGCAGGCCTCCAAGCGCATCATCGTCGCCTCCTTCTCCTCGCACGTGCACCGCGTCCAGCAGGTCCTCGACGCAGCCGCCAACCACAACCGCAAGGTTGCCTTTGTGGGCCGCTCCATGGTCCGGAACATGGCCATCGCCGCGAAGCTGGGCTACCTCGAGGTGCCGGCCGGGATCCTGGTCGACATCAAGAACATCGACAACCTGCCGGACAACCGGGTTGTGCTGATGTCCACCGGCTCCCAGGGTGAGCCCATGGCCGCCCTGTCCCGCATGGCCAACGGCGACCACCGCGTCGTCGTCGGCGACGGCGACACCGTCATCCTCGCCTCGAGCCTTATCCCGGGCAACGAAAATGCGGTCTTCCGCATCATCAACGGCCTGCTGAAGCTCGGCGCCGACGTCATCCACAAGGGCAACGCCAAGGTGCACGTCTCCGGCCACGCTGCCGCCGGCGAGCTGCTGTACTGCTACAACATCCTTGAGCCGCTCAACGCCATGCCGGTGCACGGCGAAACCCGCCACCTGATCGCCAACGGCAAGATCGCCCTCGAATCCGGCGTGCCGGAGGAAAGCATCCTGCTCGCGGACAACGGCACCGTGATCGACCTTCGCGATCACCAGGCCGACATCGTGGGCCAGGTGGAGGTCGGCTTCGTCTACGTCGACGGCTCCAGCGTCGGCGAAGTCACGGAAGCGGACCTCAAGGACCGCCAGACTCTCGGCGACGAGGGCTTCATCTCCATCATCACCGTCATCCACCGCGCCACCGGCAAGGTGGTGTCCGGGCCGGAGATCCACGCCCGCGGCGTGGCGGAGGACGATTCCGTCTTCGACGAGATCATCCCCAAGATCAATGAGGCCCTCGAAGAGGCCGTGCTGAACCGCACCGACCACACTACGCACCAGCTGCAGCAGGTCGTCCGCCGGGTCGTGGGCACGTGGGTCAACCGCAAGCTGCGCCGCAAGCCGATGATCATCCCGGTGGTCCTTGAGGCGTAAGCCTCAGTTGGTTCACCGGGCGTAAGCCTCAGTTGGTTCCCCGGGCGTAGGTCCCTTCACACGTACCGGGCGCATGCCTGGTAAACGGCCTTCCCAGCCACCCGCAGCCTGAGCGCGCGGGAGGCTGGGGAGGCCGTTTTCCGTTGGGGCGGCCAGCAACATGATCCCGGACGGCCCGGAAATTCGGGGTTTTCGACCCGGCATCCGGTACCGTGGCGAGTATGGCGACTCGTACTTCTTCCGCGCCTAGAGGAAACTCAAGCGGCAAATCAGGCAGTTCTCCCGGCCGGGGGTCCAGTCCCGCCGCATCCAAATCCGCCCGGCCGCGGGGAACCACGGGCGGAACCACCGGAACAGCGCGGACCCGGCAGCTGGCCGTAGTTGAACCGCACCAGCCCTGGGTGGTGCGCGTGCTGGCCGGTGCATGGCTGGGCATCGCCCACGTCATCGGCGCCGGCATCAGACGGGTCGGCCACGACGTCAGCGACCTCGCTCCGGAGGACCGGCGCGACGGTGCCGCCCTGTTCAACCTGGCCCTGGGCGTCTTCGTCGCCACCTTCGCGTGGTGGGGGTTCCGGGGCTGGTTCCCCGACCTCGTCTTCGCGATCGTCAACGGCACCTTTGGCTGGATGTCCCTGCTGCTGCCGCTCATGCTGTTCGTATGCGCGTTCCGCCTGTTCCGCCAGCCTGACGACGGCCGCGGCAACAACCGGATCGGCATCGGCTTCCTCATCATGACGTTCGCCGGCTCCGGCCTGGCCCACATCATCGGCGGCCAGCCGACGGTCGCCGACGGCTTCGACGGCCTGCGCAGGGCCGGCGGCATGCTCGGTTACCTCGCCGCCGCCCCGCTGGCTGCCCTGCACACCGCAGTTCCCGTGGCGGTGTACGGCCTCCTGGCTTTCACCTCGCTGCTGATCGTCACCGCGACTCCCTTCGGTGCTATCCCGGGCCGCTTGCGGGACGGCTACGAGCACCTGATGGGCATCGACCTGCACGACGACGACGACGGCGACCGCCACGACCGCAGCTACCTGTACGAGAACGACGCCCCGGCCCCGCCCAAGAAGAAGCGCAAGCGCCTCTTCGGCAAGGACCACGACGACGAGGCCGGCCTGGAAGGCTACGTCGGCGACGAAGCGTTCGAGCGCGCGGTCATCGACGGTGAGGAAGCAGGCGACGAGGCCCCGCCCGCCAAGGGTGCGAAGGGCGCCAGGAACCAGGCCGGCGTCGCCCCCGGCGTCCGGCGCCCCACCCAGGCCGAGATCGCCGTCGAAAAGATCAAGGCCGCCCAGGGCCTCGGCACGGCAGGGCCCGAAGGGTCCACCGGCGAGAACGCCACCGAGGCCATCCCGCTGGTTACCCCAGGGATGGTGGCCGCAGGATCGCTCAATCCGACCGCCGCCGCGGCCGCCGCCAAGGTTCCCTCCAACCCGGTGGCACCGGCGCCGCTGCCCACTCCGATTCCGCAGCGCACCGAACAGCTCTCCCTGGCCGGCGACGTCACCTACACCCTGCCGGCGTCGGACGTGTTGACCCCCGGATCCATCCCCAAGGAACGCACCGAGGCCAACGACGCGATTGTCGCCTCGCTCACCGAGACCCTCAACCAGTTCAACGTGGAGGCCCAGGTCACCGGCTTCAGCCGTGGCCCCACCGTGACCCGCTACGAAATCGAACTGTCCCCAGGCACCAAGGTGGAGCGGGTCACCGCCCTGTCGAAGAACATCTCCTATGCGGTCGCCAGCTCGGATGTGCGCATCCTGAGCCCCATTCCGGGCAAGTCCGCCATCGGCATCGAAATCCCCAACACGGACCGCGAAACCGTGTCCCTGGGCGACGTGCTCCGCAGCCAGAACGCCCGCCGCACCGACCACCCCATGGTCATGGGGGTCGGCAAGGATGTTGAGGGCGGGTACGTCGTGGCCAACCTGGCCAAGATGCCGCACCTGCTGGTGGCCGGTGCCACCGGAGCCGGCAAGTCCTCGTTCGTGAACTCGATGATCACCTCGATCCTGATGCGGGCCACCCCGGACGAGGTCCGCATGGTCATGGTTGACCCCAAGCGCGTGGAACTCACGGCCTACGAAGGGGTCCCGCACCTCATCACGCCGATCATCACCAACCCGAAAAAGGCGGCCGAGGCCCTGCAGTGGGTGGTCCGGGAAATGGACGCCCGCTATGACGACCTCGCCAATTACGGTTTCAAGCACATTGACGACTTCAACAAGGCCGTCCGGGCCGGCAAGGTCCACCCGCCGGTCGATTCCAAGCGCGTCATCAAGCCGTACCCGTACCTGCTGGTGATCGTGGACGAACTCGCTGACCTCATGATGGTGGCCCCGCGCGACGTCGAAGACTCGATTGTCCGCATCACCCAGCTGGCCCGCGCCGCCGGCATCCACCTGGTCCTGGCCACCCAGCGCCCGTCGGTCGACGTCGTGACCGGCCTGATCAAGGCGAACGTGCCCTCCCGCATGGCGTTCGCCACCTCCTCCGTCACCGACTCCCGGGTGGTCCTGGACCAGCCGGGCGCCGAAAAACTCATCGGCCAGGGCGATGCCCTGTTCCTGCCGATGGGAGCCTCCAAGGCGATGCGCGTCCAGGGCGCCTGGGTCACCGAGTCCGAGATCCACAAGGTAGTCGAGCACGTCAAGGGCCAGCTCAAGGCCGTCTACCGCGACGACGTCGCGCCCGAGGCGCAAAAGAAGCAGATCGACGACGACATCGGGGACGATCTCGAGGTCCTGCTCCAGGCCACCGAGCTCGTGGTCACCACCCAGTTCGGTTCCACATCGATGCTGCAGCGCAAGCTCCGGGTCGGCTTCGCGAAGGCCGGGCGCCTCATGGACCTGCTCGAGTCCAGGGGAGTGGTGGGACCCTCCGAAGGTTCCAAGGCGCGCGACGTGCTGGTCAAGCCGGACGACCTCGCCGCCGTGCTGGCCGCAATGAAGGGCCAGGACGGCCCGGTGGCCGCTGACTCGCAGACCGCGGCCCTGAGCGATAACGCCAACGCGAACATCGCCCAGGGCGGTTACGCGGAGGACCTCGTGGCGGCCGACCTGGAGAACCGCACCCAGGCGATCGAGTACCACGACGGCGCCGACGGCGGCTCCGACGAGGACGGCTCAGAGGACGCCTGGTCGCTCACCGGACGGTAGCGTGCGAAGCGGGTAGCCTAGGAAGGTGAATAGCGCCAAAGCCAACGCCGGATCCGCCTCGCGGATCTGGAACCTGCCGAATATCCTGACGATGCTGCGGATAGTGCTGGTGCCGTTCTTCATCTGGTTCCTCATCCTCGACGCTCCGGGACTGCAGGCCCAGAACGGCCCCTGGCGCTGGGCGGCCGCCTTCGTTTTCGCGGTGGCCATCTACACTGACAAGCTCGACGGCGACATCGCCCGGTCCCGCGGCCTGGTCACCGACTTTGGCAAGATCGCCGACCCGATCGCCGACAAGCTCCTGATCGGCTCCGCGCTGGTCATGCTCTCGCTGCTCCAGGAACTGCCGTGGTGGGTCACCATCCTGATCCTGGTCCGGGAGTGGGGCATCACCGCGCTGCGGTTCTTCGTTATCCGGTACGGCGTCATTCCGGCCTCGCGCGGCGGCAAGCTCAAGACCGTGGTGCAGACGGTGGCCATCTTCCTGTACATCCTCCCGCTGGCGGCCATGGCCCCGTGGCTGGGCGTTGTGGCGTTCGTTGTGATGATGGCTGCACTGGCCATCACGCTGTGGACCGGCGGCGAATACGTCATCGAGGCCCTGAAGCTGCGGGCCGCCGGCATCAGGGCAGAGAAGGAACGGGTAAGGGAGAACAACCAATGAACCAGTCGGAGCCCCATCTGCACCCCACCCTGCACCCCAACCTGCACCGCCTGGCGGAGCAGGCCGTCACCGGCGCCCTTGGCCGCGGAATGACGGCCGCCACGGCCGAATCCCTCACCGCCGGGATGGTCACCGCCGTGCTGGCCGACACCCCCGGCGCCTCCGGGATGCTGCAGGGCGGCGTGGTGTCCTACGCCAACAAGGTCAAGGCCGACGTCCTGGGCGTCCCCGGCGAACTGCTCAACGCCGTCGGCTCCGTGGACGGCCGAGTCGCCGCGGCCATGGCCGAAGGCGCGCGCCGCATTTGCGGCGCCGATGTCGGCGTGTCCACCACCGGTGTGGCCGGGCCCGAACCGCACGACGGCAAAGCGGTGGGCACCGTCTTTATCGGCATCGCCACAGCGGGAGGATCGACGTCGCACGCCTATGCCTTTGAAGGCAGCCGTGCCGAGATCCGCGCACTCGCGTGCGGCGCCGCCCTGGAACGTCTGCTCGAAGCCCTATCTTCCGAAGGCTACCGGGCGTAAAGTTGCCGGGAACAAAAGTTGATTCCGAATAGTTGTTACATTGTGTCGCTTCCGAATAAGGGAGGCGCCTAGGATGAAATCATCAGCAGAGTCCGCCCCCACCGGCGGACTCGACAGTACGAGGAGCAAGGCGATACAGATGGTAAAGCAGCCCGTATCCGTAAACGGCGTTGTCCGCTGGAAGGATGTGGGCCTCGCCGATCAGGCCAAGAGCGAACAGAAGGAGCGCAAGATGGTTGTACTTCGTCACGAAATCGGTGATGTCCTGCGCGATGTCCGCCAGCGCCAAGGCCGTACGCTCCGCGAAGTCTCGCACAGTGCCCGTGTTTCCCTGGGCTACCTGAGCGAAGTGGAACGCGGCCAGAAGGAAGCCTCCTCGGAGTTGCTGTCCTCGATCTGCTCGGCCCTCGATGTTCCGCTTTCGAGCATGCTCCGCGAAGTCAGCGACCGCGTTGCGGTCGCCGAGGGCGTCGCGGTTCCGGACACCGTCCCCCAGGAGTTCGCGCAGCGCTACGGCCGCGACCTCGACCGAGAGCTCAACTCCGACCTCAACGACGAGCTGGCGAAGGGCCTCCTTTCCGGAGCGCGTTAGACGCCAACTCACCTAAGACGCAAGAAAAGGACCTCCGGCCCAGGCCGGGGGTCCTTTGACGTGTCCTGCGGTTGACTATTTGTGCCGGGGGAGTCAGGCGGACTCGTCCCGGGGGAACCCGTCGCGTTCGTAGGTGGCGTTGAGTTTTGCCATGTACATGGCAAGGGCCTGCAGGTCCTCGGCCGGCCATTCGGCCAGGCGTTCCCGAAACACCTCACGCCGGGCGTCCTGGACCTGGTGCATCCGCGCCTCGCCTTCTGGCGTCAGCTGGATGGACTGCGCCCGGCCGTCCAGGGGGTCTGCCTCCTTCGACACCAGACCGAGGCCCTCAAGGAAGGCGATCTGCCGGCTCACCGAAGGCTTGCCGACGCCGATGCAGGACGCGAGGTCGGTGAGCCTGATGGGACCCTGCTTGCGGATCACGCTGAGCAGCCCATAGGCGGCGGGCTCCATGTCCGGGTGGACCTGGCGCGAGAGCTGATGGGAAATCGACCGGCCCCGGCGCCAGAGCAGACTCAGCTGGTTCTCGACGGCGTCCAGGGCGGCGTCTGTGCCGGCGTTTCCGGAAGAAGAATCTCCCGCGGACTCAGTTGGGTTGCTCATGGCAACCATTCTAGAGTCCTGGGCCGTGAGAGACTTTACTCGTGCGAATCAGTGACTTTTGGCGGCTAATGGACGACGAGTTCGGGGCGGGGTACTCCCGCGTCCTGAGCAGCTCGCTGGTCCTGGCAGGAGTCGGGGGACGCACCGCGGACCAGGCCCTCAGCGCCGGCGTTCCTCCGCGCCAGGTGTGGCTTGCCCTGTGCGACGTCCAGGACGTGCCGCCGGAGCGCCGCCTGGGCCGGGACGTCAAACCCCGCGACACCACCGGACCCAACTGACCTGACACCCCGTGGCGTGGGCCGACCCTGACACGCCGCTGGCGTGGGCCGACCCTGACACGCCGCCCGCTTGTTCGAATACCTGTTCGGATAGCGATATGCTTTTTTCAGAGCGTTTTCCCCATCAGCGTTTTCCACATAGGTGGCTCTCTCGACAACTTTGTCGGAGGGTGCAAGTAGCGTCAGTGATGACAGACGAAGGGCCTATCGGGCCACTCCACAGCGAGAAAGTATTAGAGGTGTGAATCATGGCCGCAGCCCCGGATCGCCAGAAGGCGCTCGACGCAGCGCTTGCCCAGATTGACAAGCAGTTCGGCAAAGGCTCGGTCATGCGCCTCGGCGATGAAGTCCGTGCCCCCATCGAGGTCATCCCGACCGGGTCCATCGCATTGGACGTCGCCCTGGGAATTGGCGGCCTGCCCCGCGGCCGCGTCGTGGAAATCTACGGTCCGGAATCATCCGGTAAGACCACGGTCGCGCTGCACGCGGTTGCCAACGCCCAGCGCCTGGGCGGCATCGCCGCCTTCATCGATGCCGAGCACGCCCTCGATCCGGAATACGCCGCGAAGCTGGGCGTCGACACTGACGCGCTCCTGGTCTCCCAGCCGGACACCGGTGAGCAGGCACTGGAAATCATGGACATGCTCATCGGCTCCGGTTCCCTCGACGTCATTGTCATCGACTCGGTGGCCGCCCTCGTTCCCCGCGCGGAAATCGAAGGCGACATGGGCGACAGCCACGTGGGCCTGCAGGCCCGCCTGATGAGCCAGGCCCTCCGTAAGATCACCGGCCGCCTGAGCCAGACGAAGACCACGGCCATCTTCATCAACCAGCTGCGCGAAAAGATCGGTGTCTTCTTCGGCTCCCCGGAGACCACCACCGGTGGTAAGGCGCTGAAGTTCTACGCCTCCATCCGCATCGACGTCCGCCGGATCCAAACCCTGAAAGAGGGCGCGGACTCCGTCGGCAACCGCACGAAGGCCAAAATCGTCAAGAACAAGATGGCCCCGCCCTTCAAGATCGCCGAATTCGACATCATTTACGGCCAGGGCATTTCCCGCGAGGGCGGCATTATTGACATGGGCGTCGAGCACGGCCTGATCAAGAAGTCGGGCTCCTGGTTCACCTACGACGGCGACCAGCTGGGCCAGGGCATGGAGAACTCCCGCCGCTTCCTGCGCGACAACCCGGAGTTGGCGTCCGAACTCGAGCGCCTGATCAAGGAAAAGCTCGGCGTCGGTGTGAAGGCCCCGGCCGAGACCGAGGAGTCACCGAAGCTGAAGGCCGTTGACGGCTTCTAACCCAGGAGCGGGCCGTGGGTCAGGGTTTCGTCAGAGGAACCCTGACCCGGACGGCGCCGACGGCCAGCGTGCCGGTTCCGCCGGGTACGGTTCTTCTGGCGGTTCTGGCGGTTCTGGCCGCTCCCGCGGCTCCCGCGGTTCAAGGGCGGCGACGTCTCCGGAACTGGACCCAGACGCGGACCCCGCAGCGGTGGCTCGCGCCATCGTGTTGCGGCAGCTGACGAATTCGCCCAAGAGCCGGCTGCAGCTCGCGCGCAAGTTAGCCGAGCGCAACGTTCCCGACGACGTCGCCGAGGCCGTATTGGACCGCTTCGAGGAAGTGCGTCTGGTTGACGACGCCGAGTTTGCCGACATGTGGGTCCGCAGCAGGTCCCAAACGCGCAAACTGGCCAAGGGGGCCTTGCGGCGCGAACTCGCGGACAAGGGCATCGACCCGGAAACCGCCGCCGATGCTCTGGAACAGCTCAGCGACGCCGACGAAGAATCGGCCGCCCGTGAGCTCGTGGAGCGCAAGCTGCGGGGCTTCACCGGCGGCGAAGACCGTGCGGAGCGCGACAAGATCACCCGGCGCCTCGCGTCCATGCTGGCGCGCAAGGGATACCAGCCCTCGCTCGCCTTCCGGATTGTAGGCGAGGTACTCGACGCCGTCGCCGGCCGTGCCCAGGCCGGGGATTAAGGCCACCGATTCTGGCCTTCGCAGGCCCGGCCACCGCCCATCACCCGTACCCGTTACCCTTAACAAGTGAGTTTTACCATTCCCTCCCCAGCAGCCGGCACGACTTCTCCAGCAACGCCCCCGGCAGTGCCGCCGGCAGCGACTCCTGTACTGCTGCCAGCAGCCACTACGGACGCGGCTGCCGGAACGGAAAGTTCCCGCCCGGTCCAGCCCCGCACCTACCAGGTGCGCACCTTCGGCTGCCAGATGAACGTGCACGATTCCGAGCGGATGGCCGGCATGTTGGAAGCCGCAGGCTACGTTCCGTCCGCCGGTGAGTTGGCCGACGTCGTGGTCTTCAACACCTGCGCCGTCCGGGAGAATGCGGACAACAAGCTGTACGGCAACCTCGGTATCCTCGCCCCGGTCAAGGCAGCCAACCCCGGAATGCAGATCGCCGTCGGCGGATGCCTCGCGCAGAAGGATCGGGAGACCATCCTCAAGAAAGCACCGTGGGTGGACGCCGTGTTCGGCACCCACAACGTCGGTGCCCTGCCGGCGCTGCTGGACCGGGCCCGCCACAACAACGAGGCCCAGCTGGAGATCCTCGAATCCCTGGACGTGTTTCCCTCCACTCTCCCTACCAAGCGGGACTCAGTCTATTCAGGCTGGGTATCGATCTCCGTGGGCTGCAACAACACCTGCACCTTCTGCATTGTCCCGGCGCTGCGGGGCAAGGAAAAGGACCGGCGCCCCGGCGAGATCCTGGCCGAAATCCAGGCACTCGTGGACGACGGCGCCATCGAAGTAACACTGTTGGGCCAAAACGTGAACTCCTACGGCGTCGAATTCGGCGACCGGCAGGCCTTCTCCAAGCTCCTGCGAGCCTGCGGCGACATCCCGGGCCTTGAACGCGTCCGGTTCACCAGCCCGCACCCGGCCGCCTTCACCGACGACGTCATCGACGCCATGGCCGAGACCCCCAACGTCATGCCGCAGCTGCACATGCCCTTGCAGTCGGGCTCGGACAAAGTCCTCAAGGACATGAAGCGGTCCTACCGCTCCACCAAGTTCCTCGGCATCCTGGACAAGGTCCGCGAGAAGATCCCGCACGCCGCTATCTCCACGGACATCATCGTCGGGTTCCCCGGCGAGACAGAGGAGGACTTCCAGGCCACGCTCGACGTCGTGGAGAAGTCCCGGTTCGCCACCGCCTTCACCTTCCAGTACTCCAAGCGGCCGGGCACGCCCGCGGCGGACCTGCCGGACCAGCTGCCCAAGGCCGTGGTCCAGGAACGCTTTGAGCGCCTCACGGCCCTGCAGGACCGGATAGCCGCGGAGGAAAACGCCCGGCAGCTCGGCCGCCGCGTCGAGGTCATGGTGACAGCCCAGTCCGGCCGCAAGGCCCAGGAAACCCACCGCCTCTCCGGCCGGTCCCAGGACCAGCGGCTGGTGCACTTCTCCGTGCCCGCCGGCGCCGAGGTGCCCCGGCCCGGCGATTTGGTGACCGTCACCATCACGGAGGCGGCCGCATTCCACCTCGTCTCCGACCCTGCAACGGCGGAGGACTACAGCCTGCGCCGGTCCCGTGCCGGTGACGCCTGGGACCGCTCCCAGGCAGATTCCTGCGGCGCCCCCGCTCCGGCCAGCGCGACCGGCACCTCCGGCGTGTCGCTGGGCATGCCCAGCCTCCCGGTCCGCGGCCGCTAGCGCCGTGCCAGGCCCGCAGGGCGCCACCCAGGCCGCAGCAGAGGCCACGGCACTGCAGGATGCACGGCCGGGTGCCCTGCCACGTGCAAACCCGGCTGCGCGCCCGGCTGCGCCGCCCGTAATCGCCGTCGTCGGCCCCACGGGTTCCGGCAAATCAGACCTGGCCGTCGCCCTCGCCCTCGAACTCGACGGGGAAGTCATCAACGCCGACTCGATGCAGTTCTACCGCGGCATGGACATCGGCACCGCCAAGATCACCGACGCCGAACGCCGGGGCGTGCCCCATCACCTCCTGGACATTCTGGACGTGACCGAGGAAGCGTCCGTCTCCGACTTCCAGCGGCAGGCCCGCGCCCTGATCACCGACATCCACGGCCGCGGGAAGCGGGCCATCCTGGCCGGCGGCTCGGGACTCTACGTCCGCGCCGCGCTCGATGTCCTGGAGTTCCCCGGCACAGATCCGGACATCCGCCGCCGGCTCGAGACGGAACTGGCCACGGCGGGACCCGCGCCACTGCGGGAACGGCTGGAAGCAGTGGATCCCGTGTCGGCGGGCAGGCTGAACGATGACCGCAGGATCATCCGTGCCCTGGAAGTCTTCGAACTCACCGGGCGCCCGTTCAGCTCCTTCATGCCGGCCCGCGAGTACTTCCAGCCTGCCGTCCAGATCGGCCTCGACGTGGACCGGGAACTGCTCCGGGAGCGCCTTGCCCAGCGCGTCCACGCGATGGTGGACCAGGGGCTGCTGGAGGAAGTGCGACGGCTGGACGCCGCGGGGCTCCGCAACGGCCGGACCGCGCCGCGCGCCCTCGGCTATGCCCAGTTCCTCAGGGTCCTCGATGGTGAAGCCAGCCTGGAGCAGGCCGCGGACGAAACCATCATCGCCACCCGGCAGTTCGCGCGGCGCCAGCTGACCTGGTTCCGGGCCGATCCCCGGGTCGCCTGGCTGGGCTGGCACGATCCTGACCTGGTGGCCGAGGCCACCGCACTGTGCCGCACGGCGCCCGTCCTGCCGCCGGCGTAGCGATCGGGTCAGGGACAGGGCCACGGTCACGGACACTGTCACGGTGCCGGAGCGGTCCGGGCGGAACGGTAACCTTGGAGCATGGACGAATCCCAAGCCGTAGCCGCTGACCGCACTGCCGGCGATACTGCACCGCTCAGCGGTCTGAAGTTTTCCAAAGGCCACGGAACGGGCAACGACTTTGTCCTGATCGCAGACCCCAACGGCACACTCTCTCTCACCCCCGAGCACGTCGCGGCGCTCTGCGACCGGCACCGCGGCATCGGCGGCGATGGCCTGATCCGGGCCGTACCTTCCCGGCTCCTGCCCGAGGGGCAGGAGCTGCTGGCCAACCACCCTGAGGCCGGGTGGTTCATGGACTACCGCAACGGAGACGGCTCGCTGTCCGAGATGTGCGGCAACGGAGTCCGCGTCTTTGTGCACTTCCTCATCGCCGAAGGCCTCGTGGACCTTCCAGCAGGCGAGTCCCTCGTCATTGGAACCCGCGGCGGTGCCAAGACGATCGTCCGGACAGCTGCGGGCTACGCCGTGGACATGGGCCCCTGGGAGTTCATCTTCCCGGGCGAGGCCACCGCCCGGGCCATGGATTCGCTCGTCAGCGCCGAGGGGCTCGAAGTCGCCCGGCCCGCCCTGTCCGTCAGCATGGGCAACCCGCACACAGTGGTGGCCCTGGCCGAGACTGCCGAGCTCGAGGCCACACAGCTGTTCACGGCCCCACGGGTGGACCCGACGCCGCCGCACGGCACCAACGTCGAATTCGTCGTGCCGTCCGAACCGCTGGTCCACGACGGCACCGGCACCATCACCATGCGGGTCCACGAGCGTGGAGTGGGGGAGACCCAGTCATGCGGCACCGGCGCCTGCGCCGCCGCCGTCGCGATCCGCCACTGGGCTGGCCAAGGCGCACCGGACGCGTGGAACGTCCACGTTCCCGGCGGCGTCGTCGGCGTGAAATTCTTCCTGGGCCCGGAGGGGCACGAACACGTCGAACTCAGCGGCCCGGCAGTGATCGTCGCTAGCGGGACGCTTTCCTGACCCGAAGGATCCGGAACGACTTCGACGTGCTCTCCCGGGTCACGGTGAAGCTGGAGTCGAGCTCCGCCGCCAGCCAGCGCTGCAGCGAATCCGAGCCGAGGTTCTTCTGCACCACGAGCCACGCCGATCCCCCCGGCGCCAGCCTGGGAATCCACAGGCGCAGGAGGGCATGAAGCTCATCCTTGCCGATCCGGATCGGCGGGTTGGACCAGATGGTGTCAAAGCGCAGTTCGGGGTCAACGGCGTCCGGCGTGCTGGCGGTGACGTTGCCCAGCCCCAACAGGCCGGCGTTTTCGTTGGTGAGGGTCACGCAGCGTTCGTTCACGTCCACCGCGTAGACGTGGGCGTGCGGTGCCCGCAGGGCCATGGTCAAGGCGATCGGGCCCCAACCGCAGCCGATATCCAACAGGTTGCCCTGCGGCGCCGGAGCCGGGACGTCGGCGAGCAGCACGGCCGTTCCCTTGTCGATCCCGTCCGGGCTGAAGATCCCTGAGGACGTCTGCAGCCGGCGCGTTTCACCGGCAAGATCCACGGTGAGTGGCTTGCGGGTGAAGGGCCCGGCCGGCTGGGCGCTGAAATAATGTGCAGACTCCATAATGGGCCAGATTAGTTGGCGGCCCGCCCCAATGGGAAACCGGAAGGAAGCGCCGACGTCTGTTAGGCTACAAAACATGATCTTGATCTCCAAGTAGCCGGCACGGGACCAGTTCCCGTCCCCGGAGCGACGCAGGTAAACGCCTTCCGCTGAGTGCGCCATCGCAAGGGTGAGTTGTGTTCCTCACTCGCGGGCGCCCGCACCACTTGGAATCCAGCCGCTTTCCTGAGCACCTTGTTTTGGCAGCATTTTGTTTTGCCAGCACCGTGCTCCCTGGCCCGGTTTTGGGCCCGGTTTCGGCGGACGGCACCTACCTCACTGTGATTTCCACAACCTGTGATCTCTGCAACCCGTGATCTCCACAGTTTGTGGCCTCCACAGCCAGGCGATATGCCGCCTCAACCCTCACCCAGCCACCGCTCCGGACGGAGCCAGCCCTGCCCCGGCACTGTTGCCGCGGGCATTCCAGGAGGCCTGCATGACCCCCCGCCGTCAGCCCAGCGCGAATACCGCCCCACAGAGCACCAATCGGCACTATTCTGAAAGTGCCGAACCCTTAAAGGAGACCATGACCAGCCACCCCAACACCGGACCCGATTCAGCAGCCCAGGACATGAGTCCTGAGGAGATCCAGGCTGTAATCGACCGGATCCTGTCCAAGGACACCCCCGCCCCAGGCGCAGGCCGTGGCGGCGGCTCCGGAGCCGGCGCCAACGGAGGCGCCGGTGCGAGTGCCGGCGGCCCGACATCGGTGCTCGGCAAGGCACAGGCCATCTCCCGTCTTGACGAGGTGTACACCAACTTCGACGGCGACCAGCAGGATCTCGAGGAACGCCACGCACTGCGCCGCAAGGCGGGCCTGTCCACCGAACTCGAGGACGTCACCGAGGTCGAATACCGGCAGTTGCGCCTTGAACGCGTCGTCCTGGCCGGCCTCTGGACCGAAGGTACCCTCGCGGATGCCGAGAACTCCCTGCGCGAACTTGCGGCCCTCGCCGAGACCGCCGGCTCGGAGGTCCTCGACGGACTGGTCCAGCGGCGGGCCAAGCCTGACCCCGGAACCTTCCTCGGCTCCGGTAAGGCGCAGGAACTGAAGGCCATCGTGATGTCCACCGGCGCCGATACCGTCGTGGTCGACGCCGAATTGGCCCCGTCCCAGCGGCGCGGCCTGGAGGACATCGTCAAGGTCAAGGTCATCGACCGCACGGCACTGATCCTGGACATCTTCGCGCAGCACGCAAAGAGCCGTGAAGGCAAGGCGCAGGTGGAACTGGCCCAGCTGGAATACCTGCTGCCGCGCCTGCGTGGCTGGGGCGAGTCGATGTCCCGCCAGGCCGGTGGCCAGGTGGGCGGCGCCGGCGCCGGCATGGGCTCGCGCGGTCCCGGTGAAACCAAGATCGAACTGGACCGCCGCCGGATCCGCACCCGGATGGCCAAGCTGCGGCGCGAAATCGCCGCGATGAAGCCGGCCCGGGAAACAAAACGGGCCAACCGCCGTCGTAATGCGGTGCCCTCGGTGGCGATCGCCGGGTACACCAACGCCGGGAAGTCCTCGCTGCTGAACCGGCTGACCGACGCCGGGGTGCTGGTGGAGAACGCCCTGTTCGCCACCCTGGACCCCACCGTCCGCAAGGCCGAAACCGCTGACGGGCTGGGGTACACCCTGGCCGACACCGTGGGATTTGTCCGGTCCCTGCCTACCCAGCTCGTGGAGGCGTTCCGCTCCACGCTGGAAGAGGTGGCCGACTCGGACCTGATCCTGCACGTCGTCGACGTTTCGCACCCGGACCCGGAAGGCCAGATCGCCGCTGTCCGGACCGTTTTCAGCGAAGTCGACGCCCGCAAGGTTCCGGAAATCATTGTCCTGAACAAGGCCGACGCCGCAGACCCGTTTGTGGTGGAGCGGCTCAAGCAGCGCGAACCGCGCCACGTGGTGGTCTCGGCCCGCACCGGTGAAGGCATTCCGGAGCTGCTCAAGGCCATCAGCGACGGCATTCCGAGGCCCAGCGTGAAGCTTGAGCTGATGATCCCGTACAACCGCGGGGACCTGCTCAGCAAGCTCCACGAGACCGACGCCGAGATCCTCAGCCTCGACCACGAGGAAACCGGGACCCGCGCCGTGGTGATGGTGCGTGAAGGACTCGCCGCCGAACTGGATCCCTTCATCAGCAATGACTGAGGCTGCGGTGACCAAGGCTGACGCCGAACCGGCGGACACCGAAGCGGCGGACACCGAAGCGGCGGACACCGAAGCGGCCGACGTGGCAGTGGACGACGCCGGAGCGGCGGACGCATCGGCCGACGCCGACGCCGGCTCGGACGCCGACGGCAGCTCAGATTCGGTTGCGGGCGCGGCCGGCGAAGAGCTGGTGGTTCAACTGCTCGACCGTGCCGTCTCCGGCATGGGCGGCCAGAGCCGCGTCGGCCAGCACGAAATGGCCCGGCAGGTGGCGCGCGCGATAGACAGCGGCGACCACCTGCTGGTCCAGGCCGGCACCGGCACCGGCAAATCCCTGGCGTACCTGATTCCGCTGATCGCCCATTCGCTGACCAGCAACAAGCCCACCCTGGTCTCCACCGCAACCCTGGCGCTGCAGACGCAGATCGTGGGCCGGGACCTGCCCAGGCTGCTCAAGACCATCACGCCTGCCCTGGCGCGGCCCGTCAAGGTCGCCCTGGTGAAGGGCCGGTCCAACTACGTGTGCCGGCACAAGCTCGAGGGCGGTTTCCCGTCCGAAGAGCCTTCCGAGGGACAGCTGTTTTCCCTCGGGGAGGACACCAGCGTGCCGCATTTCGCCGCCGCAGTTGGCGGCCCGTCCTCGCAAATGGGCAAGGAAGTCGTCCGCCTGCGCGAATGGGCCGAGGGAACCGCGACGGGGGACCGCGACGAGCTCATGCCCGGCGTCACGGACCGGGCCTGGCGCCAGGTCTCGGTGACCTCCATGGAGTGCCTCGGCGCGCAGAAGTGCCCGCTCGCGGCCGAATGCTTCAGCGAGCTGGCACGGCAGAACGCCGCCGACGCCGACGTCGTGGTCACCAACCACGCCATGCTCGCCGTCAGCGCTTTCGAAGGCCTGGCGGTGCTGCCCGAATACGACGTCGTAGTGGTGGATGAGGCGCACGAACTGCAGGACCGCGTCACGGGCGCGGTCTCCGGCCAGCTCTCCGTGGCGATGGTGCACGCCGCCGCGTCCGGGGCCCGGAAGCACACGGGCATCACCGTGGACGCGCTGAACAATGCCGCGGCCCACCTGGAGCTGGCCATCGACGGCGTCCCCAGCGGGTTGATGCCCAACGGGCTGAACAGCGAACAGCTGGACTGCATCGACCAGCTGCGCGACGCCTGCCGCGCCGCCCTGTCCGACTCGAAGGGGGACAGCTCCGTGTCGGCCGACGGCGGACGCCAGCTGGCCCGGTCACGCCTAATGGTCATCCTGGAACTCTGTGAGCGCCTCCTGGCCGCGCGCGAAAACCGCGAAGTGGTGTGGTTCTCCCGCAACAGCAGCTTCGATCCGGCGCAGGGCTACTCCCAGCCCGACGAGAGCTCCCCGGCCCTGATCAACGTGGCCCCGTTGAGCGTCGCAGGTCGCCTGCGCGAGGGCTTGTTCGCCGACCACACCGTCATCCTGACCTCGGCCACGCTGGCCATCGGCGCTGCCTTCGAACCTGCTGCCGGCGGCCTCGGACTCGTCGGCAACGGCGCCCCGAGCTGGACCGGCGTCGACGTCGGATCCCCGTTCGACTATCCGAAGCAGGGCATCCTCTACGTCGCCCGGCACCTGCCCAAACCCGGCCGCGGAACGTCCCCCGAGGCCCTCGACGAACTCGAGAAACTGATCCGCGCTTCCGGCGGCGGGGCCTTGTGCCTGTTTTCCTCGCGGCGCGCGGCCGAGGAAGCCGCCGAGGCCATGCGGCCCCGGCTGGGCCTCAACATCCTGTGCCAGGGGGAGTCGACCATGACGGCGCTCGTACGGCAGTTTGCCGACGAGCCGGACACCTGTTTGTTCGGCACGATGTCCCTCTGGCAGGGCGTCGACGTTCCTGGGGTGTCCTGCCGGCTGGTGGTCATTGACCGGATTCCGTTCCCGCGGCCGGACGACCCGCTGATGACGGCTCGCTCGCGGGCCGTCGCCCAGGCCGGCGGCAATGGGTTCATGTCCGTCTCGGCCACGCACGCCGCCATTCGGCTCGCGCAGGGCGCTGGACGGCTGATCCGCTCAACGTCGGACAAGGGCGTGGTGGCGGTGCTGGATTCGCGGCTGTCCACAGAACGCTACGGCGGGTTCCTCCGCGCCGCACTGCCGCCCTTCTGGCCCACCACCGACTCGTCAATTGCCATGGCGGCCCTGGAACGCCTGGCGAAGGAGTCCGCAAAGCGCTAAGTCCCAAGCCGAAGCAGGAGCCGGACATCCTCGAGAAGCCGGACATCCTCGAGGAGGCGGCCGCACTGCGACGGCGGCCGCTCTGCGACGGTGGCCCGGCGGGGATGGCTACAGGGAACGGAGTACCGAGACGACCTTGCCCATGATGACGGCGTGATCGCCGAGGATGGGCTCGTACTGCGTGTTTTGCGGCAGCAGCCAGGTGTGGCCGTCCCGCTGGCGGAATGTCTTGACCGTGGCTTCGTCGTCCAGCAATGCGGCAACGATGTCGCCGTTCACAGCGTCACCCTGGCGGCGCACAACCACCCAGTCGCCGTCGCAGATGGCGGCATCAATCATTGAGTCGCCCGCCACTTTAAGCATGAAGAGTTCGCCATGGCCCACGAGTTGGCGCGGCAGCGGCATGACGTCTTCCACCACCTGGTCCGCAAGGATCGGCCCGCCGGCAGCGATGCGTCCGACGAACGGCACCATTGCCGTGTCAGTGGCGCTGGCGAGTTCAGTCACTGACAGACCGCCGACGGCCCGCAGGCCGCTGGACTTCTCGACTCCGGAAATCGGGGTGGTTCCCTCGTCCAGGGTCAGTGGCATGAGCACTTCCATGGCCCGCGGGCGCTTCGGATCGCGCCGCAGGTAGCCGAGCTTTTCAAGCTGGGAGAGCTGATGGGTCACGCTCGACAGGCTGGCCAGACCGACGGTGTCGCCGATCTCGCGCATGGACGGCGGGTAGCCCTTGTCCGTGACAGACCGCTGGATGGTCTCCAGGATTTTCTTTTGCCGGACGGTGAGGCTCTTGGGTGCCCGGGCGGACTGCGGGCTCCGTGAGGTGGCCCTGCCGCCGGTGGCTTGTGCTGCCATGTTCGCCAACGCCTTTCCGTTCCGCCCGGCCGCCGTGGCTGCTGTCACCGGGAACTTCCGATCTGAAATGTCAGACCCTGCTGATCAACTACAGATGACTTCACCCAGTGAATTCATTTGTGGTTGTCCTGTCCCTCAAAAATAGGCCAGCCGCAAGGCTTTTTCAAACATTTGTTCTAGCGAGTCTCGACATCGTTCGTTAGTAAGTGCTAAAACAGTACAAGCAGAGTTCGAATATGTGTTCGAGTTCGGAGGTTTCCACTTCGAATCCGTTGTTCGGTTCTATGTTCGAAGGTTCGGCCGGTTGGCGGCGAGTACGTGGAGTACGCCGGGCGGCACCGTATGGTCCAGGAGGGCTCAGTTCATGTCAGCTTCAAGCGCGTTTCAAGGCACTTTCGTTCAGGGCGTCACGAATCACCGCAGTGAAGGCGCCAGTGGCGTTGCGAATTTCGGCAGCATCGGCCAGAGCA
>JBKPBZ010000121.1:0-3377 GCA_046727115.1 Actinomycetota bacterium
TGAGACAGATCCAGTGCGACGGCGTGCCGTGCTTGCCTGGCTGCCATGGCGGATTTCAGGTCTTCGAGTTCCCGGATCTCATCGATCAGTGCAGCGGGGCTGTCAGGGGCCGGGAGGCCGGCCAGGAGCGTGGCCAAGTCCGCGACCGTCGCAGTAATTGCCGGTGCCGAGTTTGCCGGAACCACATCGGGCCCCTGATTGCCTTCCATGAGTCAAGTGTCCATGCGTGCTATGACAATTATGGCCGTCCGCAGCCGCTCGACCGCTTCGGAGCCCAGCGGGGAAAATCCGGGTTCGGCCGTAACTCCCGGAACGCTGCCCAAGATAGCGTCGAGCCGAAGGCGCGTCAGCAAGGTGTCGATCGCAGACTTCAACTCGTCGAGCCGCCGGTCCTGTTTGATGATCCCGGCTCGATCCTCGGCCTGACGAATGTCCCGGAGCGTGCGGACGCAGAACGCGAGCAGGTCCTGGAAATCATCGCCACCCCGCCCACCTACTGATGAAGCCACGTCGGGCCCCTGTTTGCCGTCCATAGTTCCACTTAACTCCGGGGGTCTGACGTTAAAGCCACAACCAGAGGAGGAGGAAACAAGCCTTGTTAGCGGCCATCTCAGCGGTAGCAGCAACCCGCTGCGAAACGAGGATCCCGTGCCCCAGTGCAGTACTGACGCTCGAGCCTGCACCCACAGTGGCGGCGGCCGGCGGAGAACAGGGCCTGCGGTGCCCGGAAGGGCCCGGCAGTGCGGATAGACGCGGCGAGCCGAACCAAAAGTGGAATACCTGCCGGAACCGGGGGTAGCGTCAACGTATGACACCTGGACGTCCCGTACCCCCGCCCCTTGCCAAGCCGCTGCCGGATCTCGACACCGCGGCGGGCACCCCCGTGGGCACCCCCGCGCGTACCACCGCGCAGAGCGCCGGCCCCACCCTCGCCGCCGCGTACGGCGCCACCGCACCGGATAGCGGACTTGTTCCCTTGACCGTCGCCCGCCGGGCACCGAAGGCGGACGACGTCGAGATCGCCATCGAATTCTGCGGGCTGTGCCACTCGGACGTCCACGCCACCCGGGGCGAATGGGGCGGCGACACGTACCCGTTGATTCCGGGCCACGAGATTGTCGGCCGGGTCTCCCGGCTCGGTTCCGACGTCGACGACTTCACGATCGGTGAGCGTGTGGGCGTGGGCTGCATGGTGGATTCCTGCCGCCAATGCGACAGCTGCCTGGACGGCCTCGAACAGTATTGCGAAAACGTCCTGGTGGGAACCTACGGGGCCAAGGATGCCCGCAACGACGGCGCCATCACCCAGGGCGGGTACGCCACCTCGATCGTGGTGGACCGCAACTATGTCCTGCGGGTACCGGAAACCCTGGACCCCGCCGCCGCCGCGCCCCTGCTGTGCGCGGGCATCACCACGTATTCGCCCCTGAACCACTTCGAGGTCGAGGAAGGCGACGTGGTCGGCGTCGTCGGACTGGGCGGCCTCGGACATATGGCAGTGAAGATCGCCAAGGCCATGGGCGCCGAGGTCAAGGTCTTCACGACGTCGGAGAACAAGTTCGCGGCGGCGCGTGAGCTGGGCGCCGACGACGTCATCCTCTCCACTGATCCGGCCGCGATGGAAGCCGCGAACCGCAGCATCGACGTCATCATCGACACCGTCGCCGCGCCGCACGACCTCAACCCCTTCTTCCGCACGCTGCGCCTGGACGGTGCGCTGTTCCAGCTGGGCCTGCCCGCCGATCCGATGCCGCCGGTCAACCCCGGGGCGCTGATCCGGCGCCGGATCGCCTATGCGGGTTCGCTGATCGGCGGCATCGCCGAGACCCAGGAGATGCTGGACTTCTGTGCCGAGCACGGAGTGGTGTCCGACGTCGAGGTGGTCGGGGCAGACCAGCTCAACGAAGCCTACGACCGCATGGTGGCGGGCGATGTGAAGTACCGTTTTGTCCTGGACGTCAGTACCCTGGGGTCCCCGGCAGAAAAGGCGGACGCATGAGCACCCTCTTCACCAAAATCATCAACGGCGACATCCCAGGCCGGTTCGTCTGGCGCGAGGACGACGTCGTGGCGTTCCTGACCATGGGCCCGCTGGCCGACGGCCACACCCTCGTGGTGCCCACCGAGGAAGTTGACCGCTGGACGGACGCTTCGCCGGAGGTCCTCAGCAAGGTCATGGAGGTTGCCCGCAAGATCGGCGCCGTCCAAGTGGAAGTGTTCGACGCCGCCAGGGCGGGGCTGATCGTGGCAGGCTACGAAATCAACCACATGCACGTCCACGTGTGGCCCTCCAACTCGATGGCGGACTTTGATTTCGGCTCGGCGGACCATCACCCGGATCCGGCCAGGCTGGACGCCAACGCGGAGAGGCTCCGCGAAGGCCTCCGCACGGCTGGACACGCGGAGCACGTTCCGTCCGCGTAGATCCCGGTCACCCGGGCAACTCAGGTCGCCAAGTACTGGCGCCGGCGCAGCACTCCCCAGGGGGTCTACGCCGGCGCCAGTACTTTGTTAAGCGCCGCCCGGATGCGCTTCTCGGACACCGAATAGGCGGTCCCGAGTTCGACGGCGAAGAGGCTCACCCGCAGTTCCTCGATCATCCAGCGCACGTGGGTTAACTCCGCACCGGCCCGACGCCCGGGCAGCAGCGCCGAGACTGCGTCGTCGTAGTCGTCCTCGAGCGCCTGGACGGCGGCCATATGCTGGGCGTCCCGCTGGACGTTGCCCGGCAGCTTCTCGAGGCGTTTTTCGATCGCCGTGAGGTAGCGGGGCAGCTGGCTGAGCTGGGCGTAGCCCGTGCGTGCCACGAACCCCGGATACACCAGCTGTTCGAGCTGGATCTTGACGTCGTTGAGCGCGCTGATCAGGGCCAGGCTGGTGGTGCCCTTGAGCTGCTTTTCGATCCGGCGGGTGCTGGCCAGGATGCGTTCGACGACGGCGGTGACCGTGAAGACGGTGTCGATCAGCTCCGCCCGGACGTTCTCGTACAGCGCCTTGAACGATGCCTCGTCCCACGGCAGTGCGGCCGGCGTGAGCTTGTCGATGGCCGCCAGGGCACAGTCAGCGATCAGCGCCGTCACGGAACCGTGCGGGTTCTGGCTGAACGTCAGTTTCTCGGTGTTGTTCAGGTGCTCCAGGACGTAGCGGTCCGGCGGCGGCACTTTCAGGGCCAGGAGCCTGATGACGCCGCCGCGCATGGCTTCCTGCTGTTCCGAGGGCGTCTGGAACAGCCGCAGCGCCACGGATTTTCCCTCGTCCACCAGGGCCGGGTACCCGGTGACGGTGTGCCCGCCAACGCTGCCCTGGACCTGGCGCTGGACGGTTCCGAAGTTCCAGTCCGTGAGCCCGGACTTTTCCGTGAACCCGCCCGGGGCCGC
>JBKPBZ010000122.1:0-3868 GCA_046727115.1 Actinomycetota bacterium
GGTCAGGTTGACGAGGATCATGCCGACGCCGCCGCCGCGCTTGACCTCGGCGCTCTTGGCGACGCGGTCCACGACGCCGCGGTCGCAGACCACGACCTTCCCGGCGATCTTGGCCGGATCCAGCGAGCCGTCCCCGCACAAGGCAGGGCTGGTGCTCCCGGCTGCTGCGGCGTTGGCTGCCAGCACAACGCCGGCGTTGGAGACCTGGCTGTTCATGATGCTGGCACCGCGGTATTTGCTGCCGTCGGAGAACTCGGCCGTTCCCTGCAGTTCCTGCGAGAAGCTGGAGGCAGCGACCGTGGTCAGCCAGGGTGCGCCGTGGTTGACCGTGCTGGCGGTCGGGCCGGAGTTGCCGGCGGAGACGGCGACGAAGATGCCGGCCGAGGCGGCTGACAGGAACGCCATGGAGACCGGGTCCGTGGTGGTGTCCGTGGAACCGGAGATCGAGTAGTTCAGGACGTCCACGCCGTCCTGGATGGCCTGGTTGATGGCATCGATGGCCGCTGACGAGTAGCAGCCGCCGGAGTTGGGATCGTTGTCCTCCCAGCAGACCTTGTAGATGGACAGCTTCGCGGCCGGCGCGATGCCGCTGGTCTGGCCAAAGCTCCGGCCGTCAACCGTGGCTTCGACGTCGGCGTTTCCGGCGGCCGTGCTGGCCGTGTGGGTTCCGTGGCTGTCAGCGTCGACCGGGGACAGCCGTTCGCCCGGGGCCCAGTCTTCAGGCGGGACAGTGTCCGCGAAAGCGTCGCCGAAGTAGCGGGCGCTCAGGACCTTGGAGTTGCAGGCGGTGCCGTCGAAGTCGGTACCGGTCTGGCACTCGCCCGTGAAGAGTTCGCCGTCGGCTTTGAGCATCTGGATCTTGCCGTCCGCGTTGCGGTACGGCACGCCAACAACGGGATCTCCGGTGAGCGGCTTGACCGCCTGGCCGGCGAAGTAGGCGCTGGACGGGGTGTACCCGGTGTCGATGACACCGACCACGACGCCCTTGCCGGCCGCGTCCTTGCCGCCGAACTTGGTGTTCCACGTGCCATTGGGCCCGCTGAGCTTGAGGAAGTCGGTGCTGGAGTAGTCCGGTGCGTTCTCCGTGTCCGGCGCGACCAGCAAAACCGAGGGGTTCTTGGCCAGCTTCACGGCCTGATCCGCGGTGAGGGTGGCGCTGAAGCCGTTGAGGGCTGCCGTGAACTGGCGCTGCATCTTGACGCCCTGCTGGCCGGCCACCTGGGCCTGCTTCTGTTCCAGGTGCGCCTTGTACTGCTTGACTTCAGCCCGGCTGGCATCCAGCTTCTTGCCGGCCGCAGGCTTGGTGGCTGCCAAGCCGGCCGTCCCGCCGTCGTACGTTGCGGACGGCTTTTCCGCCAGAACCACAATGTAGCGGCCGTCCTTGTAGTTGTTCGGATCAACGTTCTTCTGCGCGACGCCGGCTACTGCCGGGCCTTGCGCCGGGGCCGCGTTGGCGGGGGCGATCGCGATGCTGGACAGAAGAATCGGCAGGCCCAGGGTCAGTGCCGCGGCCCTCCGGAGTCCCCCGCTTCGAAGGAAGCTCTTTCCTGGTGATGTCACGAGTGTTCGAACCTTTCGTAAAGGAACGGCCCGGTTTCAATGCCGGACCCAGCGGACTGGCGGGAACTCACTGGGCGATCGCCCGGCCTGCCCCGACGGATACCAGCCGATTCATACAGTACAGACTGAGAGCGAGATATGACATAGACCACAAGGAGGTTTTTAAAATTTGTCATGCAACACGACATGATGCGATGGCGGCGCCGCTGAACTGCGTCAATGGGAGCCCATCACGGGCCGGCTGGCGGCCTATTTACGCGGAGTCCGGACGACGTCGCTGATCCATGCGCGGGTCTTCTCATCCAGGGGACCGGCCACCTTGCTCGCCCTCGCCGCACGGTCGGCCTTGATCTTCTGCAGCACCATCCGGCCCAGTCCGGCGAACACTGCGACGGCCACAACAGATAACACCACGGATTTCGGTTTCTCAGCCATGCGCACATCCTACTGACCCGCGGCAGCCCGGACCATAGGCCGCGGCCGCCCGGCGACGCCATCTGTCCAGTTCAAGGCCCTGCCCGTGCGGCCCGGTTCACACTCCCAGCCCGAATACGGCCGGACGCACCGGGGCCGGTAGAATGGGCATGCAAGCTCGCGGAGCGCCCTTTCACGCTGTATCCACCAAACAGTCCTCACCACAGCGGATCGGCGTGAGACGGCACCACTCCGCTGCGCCCTTACCCAACGCTCACGCACAGGAGTTGCCGGATGCCCCGGATCGTTGTCGACGTCATGCCCAAGCCCGAGATTCTGGACCCGCAGGGGAAGGCCATCGTCGGTGCTCTGCCCCGGCTGGGCTTCACCGCTTTCAGCTCTGTCCGCCAGGGCAAGCGCTTTGAACTCACGGTCGACGGCGAGGTGACCGAGGAGATCCTGGCCCAGGCCCGCGACGCCGCGGAGACCCTGCTGTCCAACCCGGTGATCGAGGACGTCGTCAACGTCGAGGTCGTTGAGGCCTGAGATGACTGAACTCCCCCTGATCGGCGAGGCTGTTGCCGTCGCTGCGCACCCCCGGCTCGCCGGTGCGAAGATCGGCGTCGTCACCTTCCCCGGCACCCTGGACGACCGCGACGCCGCCCGTGCGGTCCGGCTGGCCGGCGCCACCCCGGTGGAGCTCTGGCACGCCGGCACCACCTTGGGCGACGTTGACGCCGTCGTGATTCCCGGTGGTTTCTCCTACGGCGATTACCTCCGCGCCGGCGCCATCGCCCGCTTCGCGCCGCTGATGTCCAAGATCATCGACGCCGCCAATTCCGATGCCAAGCTGCCCGTGCTGGGCATCTGCAACGGCTTCCAGATCCTGACCGAATCGCACCTGCTGCCCGGTTCCATGATCAAGAACGACCACCTCAAATTCATGTGCCGCGACCAGGTCCTGCGCGTGGAGAACAACACGACGGCCTGGACCGGGGACTACGCCGCCGGCCAGGAAATCACTGTGCCGCTGAAGAACCAGGACGGCCAGTACATCGCCGACGAGAAGACGCTGGATGCGCTCGAGGCGGAAGGCCGCGTCGTGTTCCGCTACGTCGGCTTCAACCCGAACGGCTCCCGCCGCGACATCGCCGGCATCTCCAACGCCGCAGGCAACGTAGTGGGCCTCATGCCGCACCCCGAGCACGCCGTGGAGGCAGGCTTCGGCCCCGCATCCCTCGATGGCATCGGCGGATCAGACACCGATGGCCTCGGTTTCTTCACCTCCGTACTTAACAAGATTGTGGGAGAGAACAAATGACCGAGATCTCGACAAGCTCGATCACCAAGGCCAAGAAGTTCAACATCGACACCGTCGAGAACGCGGCCAAGACTCCGGACACCGAACTCCCCTGGGCCGAGCTGGGCCTGAAGCAGAACGAGTTCGACGAGGTGGTCAAGGTCCTGGGCCGCCGCCCGACCGGCGCCGAGCTCGCCATGTACTCGGTGATGTGGAGCGAGCACTGCTCCTACAAGTCCTCCAAGAACCACCTGCGCCAGTTCGGCGACAAGGTGACCGAGGAAATGAAGAAGGACATGCTCGTTGGCATCGGCGAAAATGCCGGTGTGACCAACCTGGGCGACGGCTGGGCCGTGACGTTCAAGATCGAGTCCCACAACTCGCCGTCGTTCGTTGAGCCCTACCAGGGTGCCGCCACCGGCATCGGCGGCATTGTCCGCGACATCATCTCCATGGGCGCCCGCCCGGTGGCCGTGATGGATCCGCTGCGTTTCGGCGCCATTGACCACCCGGACACCGCCCGCGTCATGCACGGCGCCGTGGCCGGGATCGGCGGCTACGGCAACTCGCTGGGCCTGCCCAACATCGGCGGCG
>JBKPBZ010000123.1:0-7967 GCA_046727115.1 Actinomycetota bacterium
CGGCGTCTTCCTGCAGGTCACGGCCGCCTCCGCGACGGACCTCGCCATCCCGGACCGGCCCTTTACGTTCGGCAAGCTGATCTCGGCGCAGGCCGCCGGCGACGCCCAGGTCCTGTCCGAACACGGCCGCCCGGTCCTCCGGCTGCACCTGACCGACCGACCTGCGGGTGTGAAGCAGCTCCAGGAGCTCATCACGTCCCTTGCCGGCCAGGCAGCATCCTCCACCGAAAGCTAAGGCACCCACGCAACCATGCCAGAAACCTACAACGGCGGCAGGAACACGGCCGGCCGGGGGCGCAATCCGCTCCGGGACCCCCGTGACCGCCGTCTAAACCGAATTGCCGGGCCGTCGTCGCTGGTCCTGTTTGGGGTAACCGGTGACCTCGCCCGCAAGAAGCTCATGCCGGCTGTTTACGACCTCGCGAACCGCGGGCTGTTGCCGCCGAGCTTTGCCCTGGTGGGCTTCGCCCGCCGGGAGTGGGAGAACGAGGACTTCGCCGCAGAAGTCAAGGAGTCCGTCAAAGCCTACGCCCGCACCCCGTTCGATGAGACGGTCTGGAAGCAGCTCTCCGAGGGCATCCGCTTCGTGCAGGGCGAGTTCGACGACGACGACGCGTTCAAGCGGCTGTCCGAAACGATCGATGAGCTCGACGAACACCGCGGGACGCGCGGCAACCACGCGTTCTACCTCTCGATTCCGCCGAAGGCGTTCGAGCAGGTCTGCCGCCAGCTCTCCAAGCACGGCCTGGCCCAGGCGACGGGTGACAACTGGCGCCGCGTCGTGATCGAAAAGCCGTTCGGCCACGACCTCGAATCCGCCCGCCAGCTCAACGACATCGTCGAGTCGGTGTTCCCGCCGGACGCGGTCTTCCGGATCGACCATTATCTGGGCAAGGAGACGGTGCAGAACATCCTGGCGCTGCGCTTCGCGAACCAGCTCTTCGAACCGCTCTGGAACGCCAACTATGTTGACCATGTCCAGATCACCATGGCCGAGGACATCGGCACCGGCGGCCGGGCAGGCTACTACGACGGCGTGGGCGCGGCCCGCGACGTCATCCAGAACCACCTGCTCCAGCTCCTGGCCCTGACGGCCATGGAGGAGCCGATTTCCTTCAACGCGGATGACCTGCGGGCCGAGAAGGAAAAGGTCCTCTCCGCCGTCCGGCTTCCCGATGACCTCTCCGCCCACTCCGCCCGCGGGCAGTTCACGGGCGGCTGGCAGGGCGGCGAGGAAGTCCTCGGGTACCTGGAGGAAGAGGGCATCCCGGCCGATTCCAAGACCGAGACGTTCGCCGCGATCCGGGTGGACATCAACACCCGGCGCTGGTCCGGAGCGCCGTTCTACCTGCGCGCGGGGAAGCGGCTGGGCCGCCGGGTGACGGAGATCGCAGTCGTGTTCAAGCGCGCGCCGAACCTGCTCTTCACCGACCACGGCGAGGACGACTTCGGCCAGAACGCCGTGGTGATCCGGGTCCAGCCCGATGAGGGCGCCACGATCCGGTTCGGGTCCAAGGTCCCGGGCACCCAGATGGAGGTCCGCGACGTCACCATGGACTTCGGCTACGGCCACTCCTTCACCGAGTCCAGCCCCGAAGCCTACGAACGCCTGATCCTCGACGTGCTCCTCGGCGAACCGCCGCTGTTCCCCCGGCACCAGGAGGTCGAGCTGTCCTGGAAGATCCTGGACCCGTTCGAGGAGTACTGGGCCGGCCTCGACGAACAGCCCCAGCCCTACGCTCCTGGCAGCTGGGGCCCCGCCTCGGCCGACGAGCTCCTTGCCCGCGACGGACGAACCTGGAGAAGGCCATGATCGTAGATCTTCCCGACACCACCACCTCCAAGATTTCCAAGAAGATCATGGCCCTGCGCGAGCAGGGCGGCGTGATCGCCCTGGGCCGGGTGCTGACCCTTGTGGTCGTCACCCGTTCCGGGCTCGAAGAGGAAGCCATCGAGGCCGCCAACGAGGCCAGCCGGGAACACCCGTGCCGGATCATCGTTCTCGCCGACGCCGGGGCCTCGGCCCCGACCCGGCTGGACGCCCAGATCCGCGTCGGCGGCGACGCCGGGGCCTCCGAGGTCATCCTGTTGCGCGGCTACGGCGAACTCGCTGAGGAAAGCGAATCCCTCGTGGCGGCCCTGCTGCTCCCGGACGCACCGATCGTGGCCTGGTGGCCGCACGGCGCGCCCAGGAATGCTTGCCAGACCTCGATCGGGAGCATCGCTCACCGCCGGATCACGGACTCGGCCAACGAATCGGACCCTGTTGCGGCGCTGGAAAACATCCGCCGCACCTACAAGGCCGGCGACACGGACCTCGCCTGGACCCGCCTGACCAACTGGCGCATCCAGCTGGCCGCGGTCCTGGACCAGGTGGACGACTCGCCGGTGACCGCCGTCGCCGTCGAGGGCGCCTCGGACTCCCCCAGCACCGTGCTGCTCGCGGCCTGGCTCACCCTGGCCCTCGACGTTCCCGTCACGATCGTGGCGGATCCGGCCGGAACCGGCATCCGCCGCGTCCGGCTGACCCGGCCCGGCGGCGACATCCAGCTCTTCCGGCCCGGGCTCACCATTGCGGAACTGACCCAGCCCGGCCAGCCCGCGCAGCGGATCTCCCTGCCGCGCCGCAGTCTCAAGGACTGCCTGGCTGAAGAACTCCGCCGTCTGGATCCGGACGAAGTCTTCGGCGAAGTGATTACTATGGGACTCCCACGTACCAATCTAAGGAGTGTCCGTCCCAGTGAGCGCTGACCCGAGAGTAAGCATCCATCCTGACTCGACCGTCCTGATGGCTGCGATCGCAGCCCGCCTTATCACCAAGCTCGTGGATATCCAGGACCGGCACGGCGAGGCCACGGTGGTGCTTACCGGGGGCACAATGGGCATCGGTTCGCTCAAGGCAGTCGCCGAATCACCGGCGGCGCCGGCGGTCGACTGGTCCAAGGTGAACTTCTGGTGGGGTGACGAGCGCTTCGTGCCGGCAGACGACGCCGAGCGCAACGCCCGTCAGGCCCAGGACGCGCTGCTGTCCCACATCGATGTTGATCCGGCGCGCGTCCATGTGCCCGGTTCCACCGATGACTTCGACAGCCCGGACGCAGCTGCGGCAGACTATGCGCGCCGCCTTGCTGAGGCTGCGGCCGCTGAGCACGCCGCGGACATGTCCGACGACAGGCCGGAACATCCTGCGCGGCTCCCCCGCCTGGACATCGTTCTCCTCGGGGTGGGGCCGGACGCGCACGTCGCGTCACTGTTCCCCGAGCAGGCCGGTATCCGGGAGAAGGAGCTGACCGTCGTCGGCGTCCACAACTCCCCCAAGCCGCCGCCGGCGCGGGTGTCACTGACGTTGCCGGCGATCAATACGGCATTAGAGGTGTGGATGGTCGTGGCCGGGGACGACAAGGCCGGCGCCGTCGGGCTGGCCCTGGCCGGCGCCAATCCAGTTCAGGTTCCCGCGGCTGGCCCGCGCGGCCGCCGGGAAACGCTGTGGCTCATTGACGAAAACGCCGCGTCACGGGTCCCGGAGCAGCTCGTCCGGAAGGGTCCGTCGGGCGCGTAACCGTTCCAGCGCTCCGGCCAGCACGTCTTCGGCGTCCTGGCTGGAGCGCCGTTCTTTAACGTATTCCAGGTGAGTCTTGAAGCCCTCGGTCGGCGCTTCCTCCAGGCCAAACTTGGTTTCATCGCGGGTTGCGGCTCCGCCGCAGCGCCGGCAGTCCCAGACTCCCGGGATCTGCTCCTCCGGCAGCTGCGCGAAGACGAGCGCGGTTTCATGGCCCTTGGCGCACCGGAAGGAGACACGAATACGGGGCTGGCGTACGCCAGCCCCGTTCAGCGGCTCGTGGCGGGGAGATGCCCCCTCGGTGGCGCCTACACGGATTCCCTTGAATCCGGAAGCAGAATGCAGCATCGGGAACTCCTGGCTACTTAGCTGGTGGAAGCGTGCTAGACGACAGCCAGTGTAGTTGCGGAGTTCCCGACGCCGGGAGGGCCTTAAGGACCCCTTATGGAGTTTTTCGGACAGGCGTCCTAGGAATCGGCGCCCGTGCTGAACCGCATGAGCAGGCCGAGGGCGATGATCACGACCGCCCAGGTGATGCCGAGGATGACTGTGAACCTGTTGAGGTTCCGCTCGGCGACACCCGAGGAGCTCAGCCCCGAACTCATGCCGCCGCCGAACATGTCGGACAGGCCGCCTCCGCGTCCCTTATGGAGCAGGATGAGCAACGTCAGCAGGAGGCTGGTGATGCCCAGGAGGACCTGCAGAATGACATGAAGAACGTCCACGACGGCCTTTCAGAAGGATTGGATTGCGGGGGTCAGGCTGCGTCCGGACTAATCCGTCAACAGGTGACTCTCGAACCTGACAATATTAGCAAACTCGGCAGCGTCCAGGCTGGCACCGCCCACCAGCAAGCCGTCCACGTCGCGTTCCTTCAGGATCGAGGCCGCGTTGTTGGCCTTGACCGAGCCGCCGTAGAGCAGGCGGGTCTTGGCAGCGACGTCGGCCCCGAAGAGGGTGGACAGTTCAGCACGGATGGCTGCGCACATTTCCTGCGCGTCCTCCGGACCGGCAACCTCGCCGGTGCCGATGGCCCAGACGGGCTCGTAGGCCACAACGAGTTCGGCAGCCTGCTCCGGCGTGAGGCCTTCGACGCCGGCGCGGAGCTGGGCGAGCGTGTGGTCCACGTGGGTGCCGGCCTGGCGGATCTCCAGGCCTTCGCCGACGCACAGGACGGGGGTGATGCCGTGCCGGAAGGCGGCCTTGGTCTTGGCGTTGAGCACGGTGTCGGACTCGTTGTGGATGGTGCGGCGTTCGCTGTGGCCCACCAGTGCGTAACTGCAGCCGAGCTTGGCCAGGAACTGCCCGGAAATATCGCCGGTGTAGGCGCCGGAGTCGAACTGGGAGAGGTCCTGGCCGCCATAGACGACGGCGAGCTCGTCACCCTGGACGAGGGTCTGCACGCCGCGGAGACCTGTGAACGGCGGGAAGACGGCGACCTCCACCCGGCTGTAGTCGTGCTTGGCGTCGGACAGGGTCCACGCGAGCTTCTGCAGGAGGGTGATGCCCTGGACGTGGTCCATGTTCATCTTCCAGTTCCCGGCGATGAAGGGCTTGCGGTCGAATTTACCGTTGGTTGACGTGGTCACGTGATCTCCAAGAGTTCTTGTTGTATGAGAGCAGCCGACAGGGTGCCCGGTTCCTTGCGGAGGGCACCCTGCCGGCTCCATGGCTGGCGGCCGCCGCTGCTACCAGCGGTCAGTGCTTCTAACGGCCAGTGCTTCTAGCGGCCAGAGTTCTAACGGTCCAGGACGCTCAGGCCGGGGAGTTCCTTGCCTTCAAGGTACTCCAGGCTGGCCCCGCCGCCGGTGGAAATGTGGCCGAACTGGTCATCGGCGAAGCCGAGGGTCCGGACCGCAGCGGCGGAGTCGCCGCCGCCAACCACCGTGAACGCGTCCGTCTCGGTCAGCGCCTGGGCGATGGCCCGGGTGCCGGCGGCGAAGGCCGCGAATTCGAACACGCCCATGGGACCGTTCCAGAACACCGTCTTGGCGCCCTTGATCCGTTCCGCGAAAGCCGCGGCCGATTCCGGCCCGATGTCCAGCCCGATGCCCTGGGGCCCGAACCTGCTTGACTCGATGGAATCGGCTGCGACGGTCTCGTGCTCGGCGTCGGCGGCGAACTTGCCCGCCACCACAACATCGGTGGGCACGACGAACTCGGTACCGGCGTCGGCGGCCCGCTTCAGGTAGTCCTGGACGACAGGGATCTGGTCCTCTTCGAGCAGGCTGGCAGCGACCTTGTGGCCCGCGGCAGCGAGGAACGTGAACAGCATGCCACCGCCCACGAGGATCGTGTCCGCCTTGCCGAGGAGGTTCTCGATGACGGCGAGCTTGTCGGAGACCTTGGAACCGCCGAGGACCACGACGTAGGGCCGCTGGGTGTCGGTGGTCAGCTTGCGCAGCACCTCGACCTCCGTGCGGACGAGGTCGCCCTGGTAGGACGGCAGCCGCGTGGCGACGTCGTACACGCTGGCGTGCTTGCGGTGCACGGCACCGAACGCATCATCGACGAAGGCGCCGTTGTCACCGGTGAGGGCGACGAGCTGGTCCGCGAACGCGCCGCGTTCGGCGTCGGACTTGGAAGTCTCGCGCGCGTCGAAGCGCACGTTTTCCAGTACCAGCGCTTCGCCGTCCTGCAGCGAGGCGGACAGTTCTTTGGCCGACTCGCCGACGGTGTCGGCGGCAAGTGAGACCTTGAACCCGGCAAGCTCGGCCAGCCGGGTGGCTGCGGGCTTGAGTGAGTACTTTTCCTCCGGGGCGCCCTTGGGGCGGCCCAGGTGTGCTGTGACCAGCACGCGGGCACCGGCGTCCGTGAGCTTCGCCAGCACTGGCAGGGAGGCCTTGATGCGGCCGTCGTCAGTCACTGTAGAGCCGTCGAGCGGCACGTTCAGGTCACTTCTGACCAGAACGTACCGCCCGCGGACACCATCAGCGATCAGTTCGTTGAGGGTGTGGAATGTCATGAGTCTTACCCTAGCCCAGCTTGGACGCGACAAGCTCCGTGAGGTCCACGAGGCGGTTGGAGTAGCCCCATTCATTGTCATACCAGGACACAACCTTGACCTGGTCGCCGATCACCTTGGTCAGGCCCGAATCGAAGATGGACGACGCCGGGTCGCCGACGATGTCCGAGGAGACAATCGGCTCGTCGGTGTAAGTCAGCAGGCCCCGGAGCTCGTCGGACTCGGATGCTGCCTTGAGGGCGGCGTTGACTTCAGCGACGGTGGTCTCGCGGGAAACCGTGACGGTCAGGTCCGTGGCGGAGCCGGTGGGCACGGGCACGCGGATGGCGTAGCCGTCGAGCTTGCCCTTGAGCTCCGGCAGGACCAGGCCGATTGCCTTGGCGGCACCAGTGGAGGTGGGCACCATGTTGATGGCGGCGGCACGGGCACGGCGGAGGTCCTTGTGCGGGCCGTCCTGCAGGTTCTGGTCGGCCGTGTAGGCGTGGATGGTGGTCATCAGGCCACGCTCGATGCCGAAGGCGTCGTTGATGACCTTGGCCAGCGGGCCGAGGCAGTTGGTGGTGCAGGAGGCGTTGGAGATGATGTGGTGCGTCGCGCTGTCGTACAGGCCGTCGTTGACGCCCATCACGATCGTGATGTCTTCATCCGACGCGGGGGCGGAAATCAGGACCTTCTTGGCGCCGGCGTCGATGTGCTTCTGCGCATCGGCGGCCTTCGTGAAGAAGCCGGTGGACTCGATGACGATGTCGACGCCGAGCTCGCCCCAGGGCAGCTTCGCGGGGTCGCGCTCGGCCAGGACCTTGATGATCCTGCCGTCGACGACGATGTTGCCGTCCTTGACCTCGATGGTTTCGGCCAGGCGGCCGCCCACGGAGTCGTACTTGAAGAGGTGAGCGAGGGCTTCCGGGCTGGTGAGGTCGTTGACCGCAACGATCTCAAGATCTGCGCCCTGTGCGAGGGCGGCGCGGAAGTAGTTGCGGCCGATACGGCCAAAGCCGTTGATGCCAATACGGGTCGTCACGTTTTCATTCTCCTTGGTGCTCCTGCGAGCACGACTAGTTGAGAAGGCGTTCAAGCCAACTAACAGATCCCGCACGCCATTGGGCAGAGATAATTACCAGATCGGAGGGCGACCAGCCACATTGCTGAAGGCTAACCGCCTTCCGTGATCCATCTTACGTTTAACCGGGACTGCCCCCGCAAGTGCAGGGGCAGTCCGTCCACATTTCGGGCCGAAGCGCCCGAAATGTGAGGTTTGTTACAAGCGGAAGTCGATCCCGTCACCCCTTAGAGGGTAATGAGACCCGTCGCGTTCTTGCGGGCGGCGTCGAAGCGCTTGGCGACGTCGGCCCAGTTCACGATGTTCCAGAAGGCCTTGACGTAGTCGGCCTTGACGTTGACGTAGTCCAGGTAGAAGGCGTGCTCCCACATGTCCAGCATCAG
>JBKPBZ010000124.1:0-6602 GCA_046727115.1 Actinomycetota bacterium
CGACGCCGCCGAGTCCGCGGTGGCGGCGGGCGTGCGTGCGGCCACGGACGTGACGGGCTTCGGCCTGCTTGGACATTTGTACAAGATGTGCCGCGCCTCCGGAGTGGGGGCAGTGATCGACCGGACGGCGGTGCCACTCGTTGAGGGCGCCCGGGAGGCGTTGCGGGACGGATTTGTGTCCGGCGGGACGCGGCGCAACCTCGATTGGGTTCAACCGCACCTACGTACCTCCACGGGCGTCACTGAAGACGACCTGCTGCTGCTGGCCGATGCACAGACGTCCGGCGGCCTGCTCGTCGTCGGCGAGGTGCCCGGCTATCCCGTGATCGGGCATACCGTCGTCGGCCAGGGCATCGAGATCCGCTGAACCTAAGTTCCCCTAAACCACGGCAGACCCGTCAGCCGGCAGTAGTGATCGAATCGCCGGTGATGCCGGCGGCGCGGCGGGCGGCGAGACGGTTCTTCTGCGGTTCGATCGTGTAACGCGGGTCCCGAGCCGAGGAAAGGCCGGCCTCGAACACGCCGAACCGGGTCAGCGCCGAGGCGGCCAGCAGTGCCAGCCCCGAAGCTGCGGCCACCGCCCGGTTGCGTCCGCCCAGCAGTGTCCCCAGTCCGCCCGCAGCCGCCAGCCGCTCGCTCCATTTCAGCATGACACCTGCCTTGCCCTGGTGCAGAGGCTCGGCCACCACCGGGTCCATCCGGTGCTCCATCACACGCATGGCAACCACGTCACCCATCACGCCCAGCACAGCAAGTTTTCGGGCCGGACCCGCCTCCTGTACCGGAGTCGTGATCATCGCGAGACCGGCAGAAGCGAGGGCCGCGGAACTCACGAAAACGAATGGCAATTCCTCGTGCGCGGCGTTCCAGGTGGGTGTGGCCGTGTCACCGAGCAGGACCGCCGTGTACGCCGCCAGCGGTCCGGCGAAAAGCGCGGCCTCGAAGCCCGCCGGTCCCTCGACCGCTTGCAGCAAGTTCCGCAACGGACCCAGCGGCAAACGCGTCCCGGTCATCCGATCGATTTCCGCTGCCGCCGAGACGGCCGTGCCGACGCTGAACGCGCTGAGGATCCAGGAGCCCACACTCATCGGTGAGGTCAGTTTGATGGTCCGCAGCATGTTCAGGAAGCGCTCCGGCCTGCCGAGATCCTTCACCAAGGCAACAGCACCGAAGCTCACTGCCGTCAAGGCACTCAGCCGGGCATTCCGACGCAGCGTCGGCCGCCCGGTCAGCTGGCCGCCGAGACCAAGCAGCGCGGAACCGGCTGCGACACCGCCAAGGAACAGGTAGGCGGCCACATCTTCGGTCCAGGGTGCCGGCTTGACCACCGGACGGCCGTAGTACGAGGTGAATTCCGGCTCCGGAACCATAGGCATTTCACGGGAACCGTCACCGCCGTCGCGGCGGCCGATGCCGCGCTTGCCGCCAGGCCGGCGACGGCGGGCGGGCTCGGGCGGCCGAAAGCTGTCGAACTCAGAGTGGGTCACGCGCGCCGTCCCAGGAAAGCCAGCGCAGCAGCGGCGACCATGCCGGCGACGGCCATACCGGCCCGCCGGTACATCTGCGGCAGATCGGCTGTGGGCACTCTCGGATCCGGCGGAAGTCCGTACACTTCCGGTTCGTCGAGCAGGAGGAAGACCGCTCCGGTTCCGCCGACGCCGTCGAGTTCGTTCGCACCATAGAGCCTGGCTTCCGTGAGTCCCTGCTGGTGCAGCGAGGCCACCCGTTCCCGGGCCGTCTCCACCATGTCGTCGTGGTTGCCGAATTTGATGGATGTCGTCGGACAGGCTTTAGCGCAAGCGGGCGTCTCATCGTTGACCAGGCGGTCGTAGCACAGCGTGCACTTCTGGGCGACGCCGACGTTGGGGACGGCGGGATGCTTGGCGTGCTGCTCCTCCCGCTGGGCTGCCACCGCCACCATGCCGTCGCTGCGGCGCTCGATCACGCCGAACGGACACCCGGCGACGCAGGTTCCGCAGCCGTTGCACACGTCGTCCTGGACCACCACAGTGCCGAACTCCGTGCGGAAAAGCGCTCCGGTCGGGCAGACATCCAGGCACCCGGCGTGCGTGCAGTGCTTGCAGACATCGGAGGACATCAACCAACGGAAGTCTGCCGTGTCCGGCGGCGTCGTATCCACGTTCGCCAGGTCCGGCCCGGCGGGCGCTGCCGACGGCGGCGGGCCGATGCGGGGCATGCCCAGATTGACCAGCGCGCGCCCGGACTCCCGCGCCTCGGTAATGCGTTCCTGGCCCTGTTCAATGAAGGCGACATGCCGCCAGGTGCTGGCGCCGAGCGCTCCGGTGTTGTCATAGGAGGATTCCAGCAGCTCCAGGTTCCCGTCTTGGGGGTTGTGGTTCCACTCCTTGCAGGCCACTTCGCACGCCTTGCAGCCGATGCAGATGGAGGTGTCTGTGAAGAATCCCTTGCGCGGCTGCTGATGCTCCCACCGGGCATCAGCGGCGGGGTCGGTCGGTCCGGACAACTGGCCCATCTAGTCCTCCAACGTCGAGTCGGTATCCGGAACGCTGCCGCCCGGATCGGTAACAAGTCGGTTCCCGGTCTCGGTCGTCGCCCCGGCACGGGCCTGGTACTCAGCAACCAGGTCAAGGAGCTCCGCCCCGCGCGGCCGGCGGCCCGGGCGGATGTCACAGGTGGCGGCCTTGGATTCCTGGATCTGGACGTTGGGGTCCAGCGTCACGCCCAACAGGTCATTGGCTGCGTCACCGCTGACGACAGCATCCGCTCCGACGCCCCAATGGTAGGGCAACCCGATCTGATGGACGGTGTGGCCGCCGACGGCCAGGGGCCTCATCCGCTCGGTGACCAGCACTTTCGCCTCGATGGCGGAGCGGGCCGAAATGATCGTGGCCCACCCGTAGGGCTCAAGCCCGCGCTCAGCGGCCAGCTCGGGAGAGACCTCGCAGAACATTTCCGGCTGCAGCTCCGAGAGGTACGGCAACCAGCGGCTCATTCCGCCGGCAGTGTGGTGTTCGGTGAGCCGGTACGTGGTGAAGACGTAGGGATAGACGTCCGCGCCACTGGTACCGGCGCTTGGTGCACTGAGGTTGTCCGCGCGGGGGTACACCAGCCGGGCCGGATTTTGCTGCTGCGGGTAAAGCGCGTTGGCCACCGGCGATTCCTGCGGTTCGTAGTGGGTGGGAAGGGGACCGTCGACAACGCCCTTCGGCGCGAACAACCAGCCCTTGCCGTCTGCCTGCATGATGAAGGGATCATCTCCGGTCAAGGCGGCCGGACCACCGAGATCGGGGTCAGGCTGGCTGCCCGGAGCACGGTCAACCGGGAAGTCGGGCACGTCGTCTCCGACCCAGCGTCCCTGCTCCTGGTCCCACCAGATGTATTTCTTCCGCTCGCTCCACGGTTTACCGGCCGGGTCGGCCGACGCCCGGTTGTAGAGGATCCGGCGGTTGGCCGGCCACGCCCAGCCCCATTCCGAGGCGGCAGGTCCTTGCTCCTGGCCCGGTTTCCGGTTGGCGGCATGGTTGATGCCGTCGGCGTAGACGCCGGTGTAGATCCAGCAGCCCGCCGACGTGGAACCGTCGGGGCGCAGCTCCGTATACGCGGAGAGCGGTTTGCCCGCGTCCGGGCCGCTGAGGTGGCGGCCGTTGATCTCGGCCAGCACCGCCTCGGCGTCGGGCTCGCCGTGCTCGTCCGTGGGGTAATCCCAGATGAGGTCGAGCAGCGGACGGTCGCGTTCGTCCTCCGAACCCGCCAGTTTTTCGCGGATCCGCTGGCCGAGTTCGAAGAAGAACTGCAATTCACTTTGGCACTCACCCGGCGGTGCGACCGCCTGGTGCCGCCACTGCAGCAGCCGTTGGGTCTGCGTGAACGAGCCGGCCTTTTCCACGTGGCTTGCTGCAGGCAGGAAGAACACTTCGGTCTCGATGTCTTCGGTGCGCAGTTCCCCCGATTCGATCTCCGGGCCGTCCTTCCACCAGGTCGCCGACTCGATGAGGTTCAGGTCGCGCACCACCAGCCACTTCAAGTGCGACATGCCCAGGCGTTGCATCCGGCCGTTAGACGAGCCCACGGCGGGGTTCTGTCCGAGCAGGAAGTAGCCCTCCACCTTGTCCTCCAGCATTTCCATCACCGTCTGGTAAGTGCCGTGCGCTCCGGTCAGCCTGGGAAGGTAATCGTAGGCCCAGTCGTTCTCCGCGGTCGCGGCCTCGCCCCACCAGGCCTTCAGCAGGCTGATGGTGTAGGAGTCGGCGTCCGCCCAGAAGCCCTTCTGCTTCTTCGACGCGATCGCATCCAGGTATTCGCTGAAGGTGTCATGGCGCCCGGCGCTGGGCATTGGCAGGTACCCGGGCAGCAGGTTGAACAGGGTCGGAATGTCCGTGGAACCTTGGATGCTGGCATGGCCGCGCAGGGCCATGATCCCGCCGCCCGGGCGGCCCACGTTGCCGAGCAGAAGTTGCAGGATGGCGGCGGCCCGGATGAACTGCGCTCCGAGCGAGTGCTGGGTCCAGCCGACAGCGTAGGCAAAGCACGTTGTCCGTTCGCGTCCCGAGTTTTCCGTGATGGTATGCGCCAGATACTCGAAGTCCGCGACGTCGATGCCACACATGTCCTGGACCATCTCCGGGGTGTAACGGGCGTAGTGCCGCTTCAAGATCTGGAAGACGGTCCGGGGGTCCTGCAGGGTATCGTCACGCTGCACTTGGGCGTGTTCCAGGGCAGGGCCGCCGCTGCCGAACTGGTCTCCCGCGGCACGATCCGACGCATGGGAGCCGTGCTCGGTGCCAGCCCCAGCGTCGTCGATGGTGCCTCCGCCCTGTTCCGCGTACGACCATGACGCCGTATCGTACGCTCCCGTCTCCGGATCGTAGCCGGAGAACAGTCCGCCCAGATCCTCGGCGTCGCGGTAATCGGCATGAACCAGCGTGGCCGCGTTGGTGTATGCGCTCACGTACTCCTTGAACCACAGGTCGTGCGTGATGACGTAGTTGATCAGCGCGCCCAGAAGAACGACGTCAGAGCCGGCCCGGATGGGAATGTGCTTGTCCGCGACGGCCGAGGTGCGCGTGAACCTGGGATCGACGTGGATGACCTTCGCTCCGCGGGCCTGGGCCTCCGCAACCCACTGATATCCCACAGGATGGCATTCGGCCATATTGGAACCCTGGATGATGATGCAGTCGGCGTTGGCCATGTCTTGCAGTGATTGCGTTGCACCACCGCGTCCAAACGAGGCTCCCAAACTGGGAACCGTAGAAGAGTGTCAAATACGTGCTTGGTTCTCGATCTGCACTGCTCCGGCAGCCGTGAAGAGTTTCTTGATCAGGTAGTTCTCTTCGTTGTCCAGCGTTGCCCCGCCCAGTGAGGCTATGCCCATCGTGCGGCGAAGCAGCCGGCCCTTTTCGTCTTCCTGCTGCCACGTCCTGCGGCGGGAATCGACGAAGCGGTCCGCCACCATGTCGATGGCAGTTTCGAGATCCAGGTGCTGCCACTGGGTGGAGCGTGGCGCACGGTAGAGCACTCCGGTCTGCCGGCCCGGAGAGTTGACCAACTGCTCGCTCGCAGAGCCCTTGGGGCACAACCGGCCACGGGAAATAGGCGAATCGGGATCGCCTTCGATCTGAACGACCTTTTCGTCCTTGACGTAGACCCGCTGTCCGCAGCCCACGGCACAATACGGGCACACGCTCTGCACGACTCGGTCTGCGGTGGCCGTCCGCGGCGTGATCTCCCTCGTCCGCGGGGAGGTTACCGCCGGGCCGCGGCCCAGCAGGTCGCCCGTACTGAACTGCCGGACGACCGGCCACTGAAGAAAACTGCGCCGAGCCATGGCAGGAGCCTACACAAACCGGCGCCCCAACGACAGAGTGTCTTTGAAGCTCATCATGGGCAGACGATCGCATGGGGAGTTGGGTCCTGCGTACTCGGAGTTCAGCTGATTACGGCAGTTTGAGTTCAATGGTGAGGAGGAAGCTTTTGCTGTCCGCGGGCGGTGCCCGGAACGATACAATCTGCCATGACTGACTATATGAACCTGAGCGCCGCCGGGGCGGCGCTGGCCTTGCAGGAATTTCTTGACGAGCGCGGCCCGGCGCTGGAGCATCTCCGTGACTCGCTGGTGGCTGACGGCCGGGACCCCGACGTGCTTCTGGATGGCACAGCGGGGAGTCTGCGGCTTTTGTGGCCGTGGGTTAAGTCGGTCCTGACCAAACCGGGGACAAGCCTAATGGAGCCGGACGCCGCGAATGCGCCGTCATGGCTGCGCTACTGCGTCGGAAACAAGCCTGAGCTGTCGCGCGCGTCCGTAGCAATCGTCGACGGATTGATTTCCTACGTTTGCCGGGTCGTGGAGCGGGGCGTCCCGAGTGCGCGCTGGAGAGTCGGGCATCACCCCAGCACGTCCTACGTCTGGCAAAACCACCCCGTTCTCGCCGTCGGCGACGAAGGGTGGGCGTTGGGCGAGATGGTCCAGCGTAAGGCCCAACCGATCGGCGGGCGGATCCTGTCGCCGGACGCCGACCTTGCCCTTCGTATCCAGGCGGTCATTGACCACCTGAACCAGGTTGTCAGGGGCACAGATGTGGACGAACCGCCCGCTGAGGTCGAAGACCTAGGCTACGATC
>JBKPBZ010000125.1:0-7441 GCA_046727115.1 Actinomycetota bacterium
ACCGGACGGGCGCCGGGATGGGCGTCGACCAGCAGGAGATGGACAGTGTTGGACCCGATGTCGAGGACGCCTAGACGCATGGTGCCATTATTCCCCCCACGGAGCGGCTGGCCTAGCTGGGACAGCGGTATTCGCGAAGAAGACCGCCGCTGCGGGCCTAGGCCGGGTCGCCGTCCTGCGCCGGTCGGTCCGCTGCCCGGTCAGTGGGCTGGGCAGCAGCGCCGTCGGCGGGCTCGTCCGTTGGCTTGAAGTCGCGGCGAATGTTGGCAACGCCCTCCGGGTCGATTTCAAAGCCGAAGGCGGCCCCGGGGTTGATCACCATGCCGAGCTCTGCGCCGAGGTTGCCGATGATCGCGGCGCCCTGCGTGCCCAGCACGTTCGGGGCGGCGGCGAGATACTGCTCGGTGACGCGGCTCGGGTGGGAGAAAACGGCCAGGACGGGCTTGCCGGAGGAGTTCGCGAGGACCAGCGGCTCCACCTGCGAGTCGGGGCCTTCCAGGGCGTCGGAGCTGACCACATAAACCTCGTTGTTGAGGAAGGCCAGAATCACGTCCACCGGGTTGGCGTCCGGCTGCTCCCCCCGGGCAAGCTGCTCCTCGAGTTCGTTCAGCGGCTGGTTGTCCAGGTGTGCGGGCTGTTCAGTCATATTCCTACTCGATCACGTCCACGGCCGGTCCGCAAACGCGAAATCGCCGGAAACCTGCGAATCCGCCGGTAAATTCCGGCGAATCCGCGCGTTTCCGGCGATTTCGGTGGGCAGGCCTACTTCTTGACCGGAGCCTTCCGGGCGGGTGCCTTGCGGGCCGTCGTCGTGCGCTTGACCGGGCCCTTGGCCCGCTTCTCGGCAAGGAGTTCGACGGCCTGTTCCCGGGTCAGCTCCTCGACCGAGGTGCTGCGCGGCACGGTGATGTTGGTGATGCCGTCGGTGATATACGGGCCGAACCGGCCTTCCTTCACCACGATGTTCTTCTCCGAGACCGGGTCCGGTCCGAATTCGGCCAGAGGTGGCACCGCGGCACGGGCGCCGCGCTGCTTGGGCTGCGAGTAGATCTCCAGCGCCGCCTCGAGCGTGATGGTGAAGATCTCCTCTTCGGAGCCGATCGAGCGGGAGTCCGTGCCCTTCTTCAGGTACGGGCCGAACCGGCCGTTCTGTACCGTGATCGGGTTGCCGTCGGCGTCCTGGCCGAGCACGCGGGGCAGGCTCATGAGCTGCAGGGCCTCGTCCAGCGTGATGGTGTCCACGCTCATGGACGCGAACAGGGATCCGGTGCGGGGCTTGGCCTTGACGGGCTTCTTCGCCGGCTTGGGCTTGCCGTTCTTGTAGTACTCAACGGGCTGGTTGGCCAGCTGTTCCTCGGTCATCTCCGGGATGATCTCGGTGACGTAGGCGCCGTAGCGGCCGTTCTTGGCCACGATGGTGTGCCCGGTGTGCGGGTCCGCGCCGAGGACGCGCTCCTCCGGGGCGGCGGTCTCCATGAGTTCAACGGCTTTGGCCGCCGTGAGCTCATCCGGGGCCAGGTCCTCCGGGACGTTGGCGCGGGCCGCTTCAACCACTTCGCCGGTCTCGGGGTCCACGGTGGCGGTGGAGCTTTCCAGGTACGGGCCGAACTTGCCGACCCGGAGTGTGATCGCGTCCGTGATGGGGATGGAGTTGATCTCGCGGGCATCGATCTCGCCGAGGTTGTTCACGATGCTCAGCAGGCCGGGCTCGGAGTCTTCACCGAAGTAGAAGTGCTTGAGCCAGGCCGGTCCTGCCGCCTGGCCGTTGGCGATCTTGTCCAGGTCGGCTTCCATGTCGGCGGTGAACTCGTAGTCCACGTAGTCGTGGAAGTGCTGTTCGAGGAGCCGGATCACGGAGAACGCGATCCAGCTCGGGACCAGCGCGGAGCCCTGCTTCCGGACGTAGCCGCGGTCCTGGATGGTGGAGATGGTGGAGGCATAGGTCGACGGGCGCCCGATGCCCTTCTTTTCCAGCTCCGCGGTCAGCGAGGCTTCGGTATAGCGCGGCGGCGGCGAGGTCTCGTGCCCGACGGCGACGATGTCGGTGGCGGTGAGCGCGTCGTCCTTGGCTACGTTGGGCAGCCGGCGCGCCTCCTCGGACTCCTCATCGCCGCGGCTTTCGTCCTTGCCTTCTTCGTAGGCGGCGAGGAAGCCGGGGAAGGTGATGACGGTGCCGGACGCCGAGAATTCGGCGTCGCGCCGGTCGGCCGGGTTACCAACAGTCACGGCGCCGAGGCGGATCGTGGCGGTGGAGCCCTTGGCGTCAGCCATCTGCGAGGCGACCGTGCGCTTCCAGATGAGTTCGTAGAGCCGGAATTCGTCGCCGGAGAGCTGCTTGGCCACCTGGGCCGGCGTGCGGAAGGAGTCACCGGCGGGACGGATGGCCTCGTGGGCTTCCTGCGCGTTCGCTGCCTTGCCGCTGTAGACCCGCGGCGACTGCGGCACGTACTCGGGGCCGTACAGCTCGGAGGCCTGGCGCCGGGCGGCCGTGATGGCCTCGTTGCTCAGCGCGGACGAGTCCGTACGCATATAGGTGATGTAGCCGTTTTCGTAGAGGCGCTGGGCCACCTGCATCGTGCTCTTCGAGGAGAAGCGCAGCTTGCGGCCGGCCTCCTGCTGCAGGGTGGAGGTGGTAAACGGCGCAGCCGGGCGGCGGGTGTACGGCTTGGTGTCGACGGAGCGGACCCGGAATTCGGCGTCCTGCAGCCCCGCTGCGAGCGAGGCGGCGAGTTCCTCGTTGAGGTGGACGGCGTTGCGCGAGGTCAGCTCGCCGTTGTCGTTGAAGTCCCGGCCGCTGGCGACCTTGGCGCCGTCGACGGCGGCGAGTTTGGCCTTGAAGGAGCCGGATTCGGCGCCGAACTGGCCGGTGAGGTCCCAGTAGGAGGCGGCCTTGAAGGCCATCCGCTCGCGTTCGCGGTCCACCACCATGCGGGTGACGACGGACTGCACGCGGCCGGCGGAGAGGCCGCGGGCCACCTTGCGCCAGAGCACGGGCGAGATCTCATAGCCGTAGAGCCGGTCCAGGACGCGCCGGGTTTCCTGGGCGTCCACCAGGTCCTGGTCGACATCGCGCAGGTTGTCCATGGCGCGGTGGATGGCTTCCTTGGTGATTTCGCCGAAGGTCATCCGGTAGACCGGAACCTTGGGCTTGAGCACTTCGAGCAGGTGCCACGCGATGGCCTCGCCCTCGCGGTCCCCATCGGTTGCGAGATAGAGAGCGTCGGCGTCCTTGAGCTGGGCCTTGAGCTCGGCGACCTTTTTCTTCTTGTCCGAGGACACCACGTAGTAGGGCTTGAAGTCGTTGTCGATGTCGACGGCGAACTTGCCCAGCGGCGTCTTCTTCAGTTCCGCGGGGAGCTCCGAGGGCTGCGGAAGGTCGCGGATGTGGCCGATGGAGGCCTCCACGATGAAGCCTTCGCCGAGGTACTTGGCGATGGTTTTGCTCTTGGCGGGAGACTCCACGATCACGAGTTTCTTGCCGGTTTTGGCCTTGCTTGGCACGGTGCTCCTACAGAAAAAGGTGGCTCGGGCAGATGCGCCCATACCCGCCTAGTTCACCATATTTTGCAGAATCCCGCGCATCCGGCCGGAAATGACGGCCCCGCGGAGGTGGGTTCCGGGCCCGATCGGACCACCTGTCCGGCGGCCCTTCAGGGCGCCTCGGCTGCAACATCCGGCTGTGCCGGCGGCGGTTTTCGGGCCTCCCCTGCCGCGGTTCTCGGGCGGTGCCGGCGGCCGGGTCCGCCTTGTCTACGGCGGGCTCAGTCCTTTCCGGTGGCGGCCTTGCCGGGGGCCGGCTTCGCGGCGGCCGGTCCGCGGTCGTCCGGAATCATCGACCACATCGTGGCCATGCGTTCGGCACCCTCGGGCACGTGGTCCGGATCCTCGAGTTCGTAGTCCCTCAGGAGGTCAAAGACCCGCCGGTTCAGTTCGGACCGCTGGTCCGGCGTCAGGTACAGCAGGTTGCTGGCCAGCACCACCGAGGACGGGCCGTCGGCGGTGTCGCCGTTCTCGCGCCGGGCGTTGCGGGCCTTGGCGTACGCAAGGACCCGGCGGCGGTAGGCGTCGAGCTCAAGGTCGAGGACGGCGAGTTCCGGGCTGGCCACTCCACCCAGCGAGTGGATGGTGAAGTCGGTGCCTGCGGCCTTCCAGCGCCGCTCCCGGGCGTCCCCGGCGGTCTCTGCGGGAACCACCATGCCCCACTTCTGCAGTGCCCGCAGGTGGTAGCTCATGGCACTGGGAGTCAAGCCGGTCTGCGCGGCAAGCTCGGTGGCCGTCCGGCTCACCTGGGTGGAATACAGTTCGGAAATGACCTCCAGCCGGGCGGCGTGGGCCAGGGCTCGGATCGCCTTCGGGTCAGTGATTTCCACTTGCTTCTCCGGACGATGCCGACGCTTGGTGGCCGGCGGAGCCGTGGACTCCGCCGTCGGGGTTTCTGCATTCACTCCTCCAGTGTATCCAGCCCCGCCAAACTATGAAAGAAATGCTTGACATTTATTCCGGGGCCGGGCTATTTTCCTATTTATGAAACAAACACTTCATAATGCGTCCACTCCCCCAGCAACGGCGCAGCCCCTGTGGCGGAACCGTGACTTCCTGATCGCCGGCACCGCCCGGTTCGTGGCGACGGCGGGGATGGGCGCCGTCGTCGTCAGCGTCATGCTGCACCTGCAAAACGCGGCCGCCGCCGGCGAAACGCCCGTCGCCGGGCCCTGGCTGGTGGCCGCGTACCTGCTGTGCTCGGCGCTGCCGCTGGTCCTGCTGGCTCCATGGGCCGGCCGGCTCGCCGACACCGTGGACTCCCGCACGCTGGCGACGGCGAGCTCCGCGGTCAGCGCCGCGGCCGTCGCCGGCATGGGGCTGGGAATGCAGTATTTGGAGACCTATCTGCCCATGCTCTTTGCCATGACGTTCCTGCTCGACGCGGCCCAGGCGGTGGCCGGACCCACCTGGCAGGCCCTGCTGCCGCGGATCGTCGGCGAGGACCGCACCCCGCGGGCCATGGGCACCATGCAGGCCACCGTCATGATCGCGGGCATGGCCGGTCCCGCCGCGGGCGGCCTGCTCAGCGGCTGGGGCGGGACCGGACTGGTCTTCGCCGTGGCCAGCGGCTGCTACGTCGCCATGGGCCTGGGCGCCCTGCTGATCCGCACCCGCCGCGGCACGGCGGCCGAACGGGCCGGCCGGGCGAAGCCGGCACTGCTCGACGGACTGCGCCTGATCCGCCGGGACAGCCTGGTCTGGGCCCTGGTCCTGGGCGCGATGTTCTTCATCGTCGTCGGTGAGGCCACCAATGTGCTTGAGGTGTTCCTGGCCCGCGGCGAACTTGGTGCCACCGAGATGCAGTACGGGCTGCTGGCCGCGGCCTTCGGCCTCGGCATGGCGGGCGGGGCGGCGATGGCCGGCAGCATCAAGACGCCGGCGGTACGGCTGCGCGTGCTGCTGGCCTCCATGACCGGAGCCTCGGCGTTCCTGGTCCTCACGGGGCTGGTCCCCAACGTGGAACTGCTCTTTGTGGCTTACACGGCGACGGGCACGGCCTGCGGCGTCCTGAACGCCTGTTTCGGCGCCATCGCGATCCTGCGGATTCCGGAAAGCGGGCGCGGCCAGGCGATGGCCATCGTTGGCGGGATGACACGCGCCGTCTCCATCGGCGCGCTGGCCCTGGGCGGGTTCCTGGGGGCGCTGGTCCCGGTGCGGTTCAGCTTCGTGCTCACCGGGGCCGTCGGCGCCCTGGTGGCCCTGCCCCACACGGCGTACGTACTGCCGCGCTTCGGGCGGGACGACGCCGGCGTCAGCCCGGCGGCTGAAGCGGCCGCGGCGGCCGGGGCGGCGGGTGCCGTTTCAGGCGGGCAGCAGGAAGCCGTCGCGAACCAGGTTCCCCACTTCCCCGAGGAGCCCGGTGCGGAACTCAGTGGCGTCAAACCCTTCGTAGCCGCCCAGCAGGGCCTCCAGGGCGCCGATGATCTGCCCGACGGACAGGTCGCCGTCGCACGCTGAGACGAAGCCGGCCAGCTCGGTGCTGAGCAGGTTGGTGCGGCGCAGCCCGGCACCCTGCCGCAGCAGGATGACGCCGGGGTGCTCCGCCCCCGGGCGCTGGTGCCGCTCTTCGGTGACGTCCTCGGCGACCAGCAGATGGGCGGCGGCCAGATCGTGGGCGGCCAGCCAGTCGGCACGCTCGACGGCGGCGCCCAGGTGCGGCCCCACCGGCTGTTCGATCGGGTAGGTGATCTCCTCGAAGCGGGCAAGGACCCGCCCGGCGCCGTCGGCGGGCCGCCGCAGCCAGATCATGCCGAAGCCGATTCCCGCCACTTGGCGCGAGGCGAAGTCGTCGAGGTAGGCGGCGTACGAGTCCTGGTAGAGCCGGCGATCGCGGTTTTCGGAGGCGTCCTGCAGCCAGGTCTCGGCATACTGCTCCGGGCCCACCTGCTCGCGCTGGATGAACCAGGCGTCGGCGGCCGGACTGACCCAGCTCTGCGGCCGTTCGGCCCAGCCGGCACCCGCCGTGATCTCCCAGTTGCCCAAAAGCTGGGCCGTTCCGCCCGGGGCAAGGACAGAGGGCAGCGCGCGGACCAGCGACGACACGATCTCGTCCCCCGGCAGTCCGCCGTCGCGATAGGTGAACTGGTCCGTGGCGGACTCGCCGAGGCTGCGGGGCGTGATGACAAACGGCGGGTTGGACACCACCAGCTCGAACTCCTCCCCCGCGACAGGTTCCAGCAAGGACCCGAGCCTGAGGCTGACGCGGGCGTCGAGGTCGGCGGGGTCCAGGTGCAGCTCGTCGGCGTTGAGCAGAAGGTTGAACCGGGTGAACGCCAGTGCGCGTGCGGAAATGTCCGTGGCGGTCACGTGCTCGGCATGGTGCAGCAGGTGAAAGGTCTGGATGCCGCAGCCGGTGCCGAGGTCCAGGGCCCTGGCAACGTGGCGGCGGGCGGTGACCTGGACCAGGGTGGTGGAGGCCTGCCCGATCCCCAGGACGTGGTCGTGGCGGAGAACGCCTGCGCGCTGGTGCGCCGCGAGGTCGCTGGCCACCCAAAGGTCCGCCCCGCCCTCCCCGATCCCGTCCTCCCCCACGGTCGGGTCCCAGCCGTAGGGCCTCAAGTCCACCCTGGCCTGGACCAGGTCCCCGCCGGACGGCTCCACGAGCCCGAGTTCCAGCAGCCCCTCCGTGCGGATGCTGGGGAGGGCTGCGTCGAGGGTCTGCGCGCGCTGCGGTTCGGCGAGGAGCCAGAGACGCACGACGCCGGCGAGCGCCGCCGTCGCCGGCTCCCCGAGGGAGCGCCCGGTGGCGATCAGGGCAGGGATGAGCTGGTCCCGGCCGAGGGCGGAGTGCGCCGCCTCGCCGAGCAGGTCCGCAACCCCGTCCACGGTGTAGCCAACGGCACGCAGGTCCGCGGCCAGTGCCTCGAGGAGGCCGGGAAGATCGCTCCGCGGAGCGTCC
>JBKPBZ010000126.1:0-4412 GCA_046727115.1 Actinomycetota bacterium
AACATTCCCGCGAGCTGGCCAATCGACCCGTCTGGGCCTTCAGCGTAGGCATGGCGGATGCGCTGCCCAAGCCGTTTCGCCGTCGCGGCGCGGCCCTGCAACAGGAACGACTGGCCGAAGTCCTGAACAAGGAAGTTCCGCTTCGGGACCACAAAATCTTCTCCGGCGTCTACCAAGCCGGCCAGATGCCGGCACCGCTCCGGATGGTGTTCCGGCTAGTCGGCGGCCGTTTTGGGGATTTGCGGGACTGGGCGGCTGTCGACGACTGGACGGACCAGATTACGGACCAACTCGCTAAGCCTGCTTCGTCCACATCTTCAGGCAGCATCACAGGATAATGCCATCGAGACTGCACAGTCCGGCCCGGCCGCCTGGCGGGGTGGAGCGTGCCCGGGAGACCCCATGGCGGTTGTGAGCATTCGCACAGAACGAGGGGACATGCCTGCCTACGCGGCGACGCCGGCCGGTGCCGGTCCGTGGCCCGGGGTCGTCGTCATCCATGACGCACTCGGCCTGAGCCGTGACACCAGAGGCCAGGCCGACTGGCTGGCCAGCGAGGGGTTCCTCGCCGTGGCGCCCGTCCCGACGCCGGTCACGGATTCCTCAACAGGCATGGCCCGTCGGACCTCACGTTCGGGGACAAGTTGCTCGCGAAGCTGGTCGCTGCCGGTTACCACGAGCCCTCCGCCGAGGACGCGCGCCTGCGCATCCTCGGGTTCTTCCGGGAACGCCTGACCCTTGAGGGGGAAGCGCGATGATGCACCCTGCACCGAGGGGATCCCTGCTGGCAGCCGGTGCCGTGGCCGTTTTCACCACCGGCTACCTGGCCGTTGTGCGGCCACGCCTGCTTCGCTGGGGTGCGACCGTTGACGAAGCGCGGGGACCTTACCCGGGCGCCGGGTTGATTCCGGCCGGCACCCGAAGCGCGACCATGGCGGTGACCATCGATGCGCCCCCTTCCCGCGTGTGGCCCTGGCTGGTGCAGATGGGAACGGATCGCGCCGGCTGGTACAGCTGGGACCGTCTCGACAACTTCGGGCGCCGCAGCGCAGAGAGCATCCATCCGGAGTGGCAGGACATCGCCATCGGTGACCGTCTGGCGGCGAAGCCCGACGGCAGCGAGTGGTGGGCGGTCGCGGCGCTTGAACCCGAGAGGTTCCTGGGCCTGCGTATGTCGCTCGATCTCCGGGGGCGTCCATTCGACCCGGCGCGAACCGGGCCGCGCTATTACACTGATTCGCTCTGGGGATTCGAGTTGCGGGAGGCCCCGGGTGAGCGCACCCGGCTGGTAGTCAGCGGGTACTGGTCGCTACGGCCACAATGGCTGCAACCCATCATGAGCATTGCCATCCTGGAGCCCGCGCACTGGGTCATGCAGACCGGTCAGTTCTCGAATCTGGTGCGCCTCGCCAGCCGTTGAGAGGGCACCGGACCCGGAAGGCCCGGTGCAGGCAGCGAACCCCTCCGCCGCGAGGGGACAGATCGCGAGGGAACAGTTAAGGCCAATGAACGCGTGCGTTCATTGGCCTTAACTGTTCCCTCGGTGCGGAGGGTGTCCCGAAACCTGGGCTAGAACCAGATCTTGATCTCGCGCTCGGCGGATTCGGCCGAGTCCGAGCCGTGGACCAGGTTCTGCTGCACCTTCAGGCCCCAATCGCGGCCGAAGTCGCCGCGGATGGTGCCGGGCGCCGCCGTCGTCGGGTCCGTGGTGCCGGCGAGGATACGGAAGCCCTCAATCACGCGGTGTCCTTCGAAGATCGCGGCGACCACCGGGCCGCTGAGCATGAACTCAACCAGCGGCTCGTAGAACGGCTTGCCGACGTGCTCCTCGTAGTGCTGCTCCAGCAGCTCGCGGCTGGCATCGACCTTCTTGAGCTCGGCCAGGGTGTAGCCCTTGGCTTCGATCCGGCTCAGGATGGCGCCGGACAGGTTGCGGGCGACGCCGTCGGGCTTGATCAGGACGAGGGTGCGCTCAATGCTCACAGCTGCTCCAATGTGTTGGGGTGGGGTTCGGGTCAAGTCTACGGGGTGCCGGCCATGCGCCCGGGCTCAGGTACAGGCGCCGGTTCAGGCGCCGTTGGTGGGCGCGGGCCCCTGGGGGTGGGACGCATCCCACTCGGCCTGCTCGCGCTCCCGCTGCGCTGCTTCCCGGTCAATCCGGATGCCGGTGCGGATCCCGTACCACCACGCCACGGCGAAGAGCGCGCCGACGAGGTACATGGCAGGTTCCACGAGGCCGCCCAGGATCAGGACGAGCTGCAGGATCCAGCCCAGGGCCACGCCCCACGGCTTCGAGAGGACCGCGCAGGTGAACACGTAGACCAGGCACAGGCCGATCCCCACCGAGAAGACCAGCGCCGCAGAATATTCGTTCCGGTGCAGGCCAAAGACGGCCAGCGTCCCGAACAGCACCACGAAGGCCTCCAGCAACAGGACCGTGGAGGCGAACATGACCTTCGTGGAACGCCGCTTCTTGGGCATGCCCGGGCGCCATTCGCGCTGGGCTTTGGTGAGTTTCGCCATGCTTACGCGTCCGCCTTTCCGAGCAGGATCCGGGCGTCCGCGACCAGCGTGATGGAGCCGGTCACCAGGACCCCGCCGGCGAGTTCGTCATCGGCTTCGGCGCGTTCCACGGCCCATTCGAGGGCGTCGTCGAGCTTTGCGGCGACATGGATGTTGTCCTCGCCGAAGCCAAGGTCAAGGGCGGTCTCGGCCAGGTCCTCGGCCGGGACGGCGCGGGGCGAGTTTGACTCGGTGAAGCAGTATTCGGTGGCGAGGCCGCCCAGGGATTCCTTGAGCTGGCGCAGGATCTCCTCGGCGTCCTTTTCCCGCAGCACGCCCACCACCACCACCAGCTTGGTGAAGTTGAAGGCCTCGTGGATCGCCTCGGCGGAAACCCGGATGCCTTCCGGGTTGTGGGCCGCGTCCACGATGATGGTGGGCGCGGTGCGGACCACCTCGAGCCGCCCCGGGGAGGTGACGGAGGCGAAGGCCTCCTGCAGGATCTCGGCGTCGATCGCCTTTTCCCCGCCGAAGAACGCTTCCAGCGCGGCAATCGCGACGGCGGCGTTCTCGGCCTGGTGCGCGCCGTGCAGCGGCACCAGCAGGTCCTCGTAGCGGCCGGCGATGCCCTGGATGGTGACCATCTGGCCGCCCACCGCGACGGTGCGGGATTCAACGCCGAACTCCACGCCCTCGAAGCGGAACGGCACGCCCACGTCCTTGGCCTTCTCCAGCAGGACCTGGGCCGCGTCGACGGGCTGGGCCGCGCTGATGAGGAAGCCGCCGGGCTTGATGATGCCGGCCTTCTCGTAGGCGATGTCCCCGGTGGTGTCGCCCAGCAATTCGGTGTGGTCCAGGGAAATCGGGGTGATCACGGCCACCTGGCCGTCGCCGACGTTCGTGGCGTCGGTGATGCCGCCCAGGCCCACCTCCATGACCGCGACATTGACAGGCTGGTCGGCGAAGACGGCGAAGCCCAGGATGGTCAGGCACTCGAAGTAGGTCAGCCGGGGCTGGCCCGCTTCCTCGAGTTCGCCGTCCACGATCTGCAGGTAGGGCCGGATCTCGTCCCAGATCCGGACGAAGGTCTCATCCGGCACGGGGGCGCCGTCGATGCTGATCCGTTCGGTGACCTTGGACAGGTGCGGGCTCGTGTACCGGCCGGTGCTCAGGCCGTGGGCGCGCAGCCCGGCCTCGATCATCCGGGCCGTGGACGTCTTGCCGTTGGTGCCGGTGACGTGGATGATCGGGAACGCCTTGTTCGGCTCCCCCAGGATTTCCATGACACGGTGCAGCGGGGCAAGCCGCGGCTCCATCTTGTTTTCCGGCGCCCGGCCCAGCAGTTCGGCGTAGACGCTCTCTACGGAGAATTCGTCGGTCATGGCTTAGGCTCCAACTTTCTTAGCAACGCTGACCTGCGGTTCCTTGACGTCGGCCGCCAGGGTTTCCAGCTCGATGGTCAGGGTTTCGGTCTTGACCAGCTCCGCGTTGGCCAGGAGGGCCTCGACGACGTCCGGCTTCGCCGTGACGGAGGTGCTGATCCGGTCGCTGACATTGAGTCCGGCGTCCTTGCGGGCCTGCTGGATGGCGCGGACCATGTCGCGCGCCAGGCCCTCAGCCTCCAGTTCGGGGGTGACTTCGGTGTTCAGGACCACGAACCCGCCGCCGGGCAGCACGGCCGCGGCGCGGGATCCTGCGCCCTCCGCGGCTTCAGCCACGACGGTTTCCAGGGTGTATTCCTGCGGCTCGAGCTCGAGGCCGCCGGCGGTGACCACCCCGGCCTCGCTGACCGACCAGTCGCCGGACTTGGAGCCCTTGATGGCCTGCTGGACGTTCTTGCCCAGCCGCGGGCCGGCGGCCCGGGCGTTGACCACGAGCTTCTGTTCGATGCCGAACTCCTCCGGGGAGGC
>JBKPBZ010000127.1:0-8043 GCA_046727115.1 Actinomycetota bacterium
ACACCGGTGGGTACTCCGGCAGCCGTCGACGGCGCATCGACGACGGGTGGCACTCCCACCATGGGTGCGGAAAAGGCAGGCATCGCCAAGGCAACCGCACCGCAACAGCCGTCGCCCGCTTCCACCGGTCCCGATGCGGCCCGTTCCCTCGAGGCATACCAGCCCCAGATTGTACCGGCCGCCTATGCCTCCTGGCCGGTGCCAGAACGCCGGGCAGCGGCACCTGTCCGGCTTGGCGCAGCCCCTCCGGCTGAACGCCCTGCCGGGACTGGCGCGCAGCCGGTTCCGTCCGGCAACCCGGATCCGAGCCCGTGGCATGGCGGCACGGGCATGCCAGCGCCGGAAGCACTCCCGCCCGCTCCGGGCTCGGGCTCCGGTAGCGGGAACTCCGCCAACGGGCCTGCCGGAACGGCCGCGTGGATGCCCAGCATGTTCTTCTATCTACCCACCGTCGGGGCCGACCCCATCGGCGGTCCGCTCCAGCACGAGTACGCAGCCGTTTGCGCTGATCCCGGTTCTTCTCCTGACTAGTCGGGCCGTCTCTGCCTCCACAGAGCACGGCCCGTCGGGCTGCCTTGGCCGCCCGCTAACAGTCACCCAGGAGAATCCCCCATGGACCCGACCGTCCACCGCCCGGTTTCCGCTACCCCAATTGCCGCCGGCCTGACCCCGTCAGCGCCGCCACCATCCACGCCCTACTCGTCAGGGCCGCCGCCGTCCACCCCTTCCCCGTCCACCTCAGGGTGGGCACGAGAAGGTCGCGCCCGGGGGCGTCACGCCCCCGCATACCCGGATCACTCGGGTCCGCAGCCGCGGCCCGGCTGTAAACCCCGGCCGCCATAGCGCATGTCACCGCTCCCGTCGAAGTCCTGTAACCGCCGGAGCGAGGTCGTTGGGTCCGCTGGGGGACCCAACGGCATGCTCTGGCTCCGGCGGAAGGGCGACTATGCGTAGCCGCCGGCCTGGCAATGCGGTTTCGTTGCCGGGACCGGCGCGTCGCACTGAACAGACCTGCCGCACTGAACAGATCTGCCACTGTGAACGGAAGCGGATACTAATTACCCTTATCATTCTTTAGGAGCGCCGCCGGTGCGCATACGAAAGGTATGGGGACATTGTGGACAGTTCGCCCAACAGCGTCATGGTCGAGCCCTTGGGCGGCCGCTATCAGCTGGGGGAAGTGATTGGCCGGGGCGGCATGGCATCGGTCTACACTGCCAAGGACCTGAACCTTGGCCGGGATGTTGCCCTGAAACTCTTCGCGCCTCAGTCGGCCGATCCTGACGAGCTTCGCCGGCAGGAAGCAGAGATCCAACTGCTGGCGACCCTGAACCACCCAAGCCTGGTGACGCTGTTCGACGCCGGGACGGACACCCGGATTCCCGAGGAGCCCCGGCCCTTCCTGACCATGGAACTCGTGGACGGCCAGGATCTGCGGACCCGGATTCGCCACAGCCCCCTGCCGCCGGACGAGTTGGCCGTGGTCGGCGCCGGGATCGCCGACGCCCTCGCCTACGTCCATGGCCTCGGCATCGTCCACCGGGACATCAAGCCCGCCAACATCCTCCTCGTGCCGGTCCGGCCAGGAGAGCCGTTCCGGCCCAAGCTCACAGACTTCGGCATCGCCCGAATCATCGACGGGACCCGGCTAACGGCCACGGGAACCATGGTGGGAACCGCCGCCTATCTCAGTCCGGAACAGGCCCGCGGCGCCGACCTGGGACCGGCGAGTGACATCTACTCCCTGGGCCTGGTCCTGCTCGAATGCCTCAAGGGCGAAGTGGAGTACCCGGGCAGTGCCGTCGAATCCGCCGTGGCGCGCCTGCACCGAGCGCCCGTCATTCCGGACGCCGTGCCCGACGAATGGGCCCGCCTTATCCAGGCCATGACAGTCCTCGACCCGCTTGACCGCCCCTCAGCCGCCGAACTCGAGTCAGCCTTCCGGATGGCCCTGGTTTCCCCAGAGTCCCTGCCGGGGCCCGTGAAAGCGGAAACCACCCGGATACTCCCAGCCCCGCCGGCAATGCGGCCCCGCCGTCCCCGCCCCGAAGCCGCCGCATCGGCAGGGGCAGCGGCAGCGGCGGGGACTCGCCCCATGAACTGGCTGGATCCGGATGCTTTGCCGCCCCGGCCGCGCCACCGCCCCTCGCTTAACCGCCTGTCTCTAAGCCGCGCTGCTGCATGGTTCCTCCGGGCCCGGCTCCGCACCCGGGCGGCCCTGCTGCTCGCCGTGCTGGCAGTTATTGCTGTCGGGGCAACGGTCGCCCTCACCCTGTCCGCCCCTGCGGCCCCCGACGTCGTCCCCTACCCCACCGTCACGGGGCCGCTCGGCGGTCACCTGAAGGAACTGCAGAAGAGCGTGGAACCATGAGCCATTCGCGAACAGCCGGGCGGGACCGCAGCCGTTTCAGGCTACGGATGCCCGCAGCTCTCCTCGCAGGACTGCTGGCGGCCGGGGCGCTGGCCGGCTGCGGTCCTGCCCCCGAACTGGGCCGTGACGCGGCCAGGCAACTGCAAACCCAGGTCCTGGCCGTCAGCCAGACTGCAGCCGCCAATGACCGCGCCGGCTCCCTGAAGCACCTTGACGAACTGCTGACCCGCTTGGATGCCCTCGCCGCGAGCGGCGAAGTGTCCTTCAGACGCCATCAGAGCATCAAGTCCTCGATTGACGCCGTCCGGGCAGACCTGGTCGCGCAGCAGGCGGCGGCTGAGGCAGCCCGAAAGGCGGCGGAAACGGCGGCGGCTAAACAAGCTGCCACGGCTCAGGCCGCCGCGCAAGCGGCAGCGGCCGCCAAAGCTGCCCCGGCCGCCGTCGCCCCGGCACCCGCACCTGCACCGGCTCCGGTTCCGGCCGGCAAGGACAAGTCGAAGGACAAGGGGAAGGGCAAGGGCTGAGGCGCCGGCCGGGTACACTCCTGCCGCACGGGATTCCGGGGGGCCTCCGCCGTCGCCATCGTCAGCCTGCTTACTATTTCGGCGGAAGCCCGCTAGCGTGGAGGAACGGCTTTATGCCGGTCAACGACCAGAACCGCGGACTACAGTCCGCCAATCGAAGGAGTGACGCCTGCATGGCAACTGTTCAGGAATCCATCGAAGTCAATGTTCCGCTGAGCCAGGCCTACAACCAGTGGACGCAATTCGAGGAATTTCCGCACTTCATGAGCGGCGTGGAATCCGTTAGTCAGCTGGACGACACCACTGTCCATTTCAAGACCAGCATCGGTGGCGTCCGGCGGGAGTACGACGCGCGGATCACCACGCAGGAACCGGACCAGCGCGTGTCATGGGAAAGCCTTGATGAACCACGTAACGCCGGCACCGTCTGGTTCGACGCCCTCGGCGACGCCGAGACGAAAGTGAACGTCGAGCTGACCTGGGAGCCGGACTCGGCTGCGGAAAAGATCGGCGCGGCCATAGGCCTTGATTCCCGTCAGGTTGCAGCCGATTTGAAGAAGTTCAAGCACTTTATCGAAGAGCGCGGCGCCGAGACGGGCGGATGGCGCGGACGCGTGGACCCTGTCGCGCCGGGTGCCACTACCGCCGTGCCGCTCCAGGAAGAGGTGGACTACGCCACGGAACCTGCCTTCCAGCGCGTGGACGCCGATCCGGACCTTGCCCCCGAGCCGCCCTTCGGCCAAGACCAGCAGCGCTGACCGGACGATCACACTGATCTGGCAGGCCCGCGCTGATCTGCCTGGCAGCAAAACGCCCCGCCTCCCTTTCGGGAGACGGGGCGTTTTACGTGGCGACCAACCGGGCGATGCCGGAATGTTGCCTGCGCTGCGGGGGGACTACTTGGTCAGCGTCGCAAGCACTTCGCTGAACTTAGCCGAGGGGCGCATGACCGCTGCGGTCTTGGCCGCGTCCGGACGGTAGTACCCTCCGATGTCCACCGCAGAGCCCTGCACGGCCAGGAGTTCGCCGGTGATGGTGTCTTCGTTCGCGTTCAGCGCGTCCGAAACGGCCGCGAAAGCCGCGGCGAGCTCGGCGTCGTCATCCTGGCGGGCCAGTTCCTGGGCCCAGAACTTGGCCAGGTAGAAGTGGCTGCCGCGGTTGTCCAGCTCGCCGGCCTTGCGCTTCGGGGACTTGTCCTCCAGCAGGAACGTGCCGGTGGCGCGGTCCAGGGTGTCTGCCAGGACCTGGGCGCGGGCGTTGCCGGTGCTGGTGGCGAGGTGCTCGAAGCTGACTGCCAGCGCGAGGAATTCGCCCAGGCTGTCCCAGCGCAGGTGGTTTTCCTTGAGCAGCTGCTGGACGTGCTTCGGGGCGGAGCCGCCGGCGCCGGTCTCGAACAGGCCGCCGCCGTTGATCAGCGGCACCACGGAGAGCATCTTAGCGCTGGTGCCCAGTTCCAGGATCGGGAAGAGGTCCGTGAGGTAGTCACGGAGCACGTTGCCGGTCACCGAGATGGTGTCCTCGCCCTTGCGGAGGCGATCCACCGTGAAGGCGGTGGCCTTCTCCGGGGACATGATGGCGATTTCCAGGCCCTCGGTGTCGTGGTCCTTGAGGTATTCCTCCACCTTGGCGATCATCCGGGCGTCGTGTGCGCGGCCCTTGTCCAGCCAGAAGACGGCCGGCGTGGCGGAGGCGCGGGCGCGGGTGACGGCCAGCTTGACCCAGTCACGGATCGGCACGTCCTTGGTCTGGCAGGCGCGCCAGATGTCGCCCGGGGCGACCTGGTGCTCGATCAGAACGGTGCCGGCGTCGTCGACGATCTGGACTGTGCCGGCTGACTGGATCTCGAACGTCTTGTCGTGGCTGCCGTATTCCTCGGCGGCCTGGGCCATGAGGCCGACGTTCGGGACGGTGCCCATGGTGGTGGGATCGAAGGCGCCGTGGGCGCGGCAGTCGTCGATGACCACCTGGTAGATGCCGGCGTAGCTGCTGTCCGGGAGGACGGCGAGGGTGTCGGCCTCCTGGCCGTCGCGGCCCCACATGTGGCCGGAGCTGCGGATCATGGCCGGCATCGAGGCGTCGACGATCACGTCGGAGGGCACGTGCAGGTTGGTGATGCCCTTGTCGGAGTCGACCATGGCAAGTTCGGGGCCGTCGTTGAGGCCCTTTTCGATGGCCGCCTGGACGTCGCCGCGGATCTCCTCCGGGAGGTCCTCGAGGCCATTGATGATGGAGGCCAGGCCGTTGTTCGGGCTCAGGCCGGCGGCGGCGATCTGCTCGCCGTAGGTGGCGAAGAGGTCAGCGAAGTAGGCCTTGACGACGTGGCCGAAGATGATGGGGTCCGAAACCTTCATCATGGTGGCCTTCAGGTGGGCGGAGAACAGCACACCCTCCTGCTTGGCCCGGGCGACCTGGGCGGCGAGGAACGCGTCCAGGGCCGCGGCGCGCATCACGGTGCCGTCGATGACCTCGCCGGCCAGGACCGGGAAGGCACGCTTGAGGACCTTGACCGTGCCGTCTTCCTTGACGAGCTGGATCTTGATGTTGGTGTCCGCATCGATCACCACAGACTTCTCGTTGGAGCGGAAGTCATCGGCCTCCATGTGGGCCACGTTGGTCTTGGACTCCGGAGTCCATGCGCCCATGCTGTGCGGGTTCTGGCGGGCATAGTTCTTGACCGAGAGCGGGGCACGGCGGTCCGAGTTGCCTTCGCGCAGGACCGGGTTCACGGCGGAGCCCTTGATCTTGTCGTAGCGGGAGCGGATGTCCGTCTCCTCATCCGAGGAGGGGTTGTCCGGATAGTCCGGCAGCGCGTAGCCGTGGCCCTGGAGTTCGGCGACTGCCGCCTTCAGCTGGGGCACGGAGGCGCTGATGTTGGGCAGCTTGATGATGTTGGCTTCGGGCGTCTTGGCAAGGGCGCCAAGCTCGGCCAGGGCGTCGCTGACGCGCTGCTCTTCGGTGAGGTAGTCGCCGAACGCGGCGATGATGCGGCCGGCCAGCGAGATGTCGCGGGTCTCCACTTCCACACCGGCCGTCGAGGCGAACGCCTCAATGATCGGCAAGAACGAATAGGTGGCCAGCATCGGCGCTTCGTCGGTGTGGGTATAGATAATCTTTGCCATTGCTCGGGCGTCTCCCTGAAGGTCTGGGTATTTCCGGAATCTTGTGTTATCTCAACACCCCTAACTTACCCGAGGTGCCCCGGTTGGTGCCTACCGGCGTCGTGCGTGGACGGATGCGTGACACCACAACGCGGCATAACAAAAATTGACAAGTAGCTTTACAGGTTAGTCAAATTGCCGTAGTTTCGTTCCATCCAGCGGCCGTCAACCAGCGGCCGCCCCGCATTTCCACCGGTTAGGACACCATGAGAACACCCAAGACTCTGGCCACGAGCCTGCTGACTCTGTCGGCCGCCGCTTTGCTGGCCCTGAGTGCCGCGGGGGCGGCGACCGCCTCCCCCGCACCGGCCAAGGCGCCGGTCTCCGCCTCCGATGTCGCAAGCCACACCGTCACCGACACGGGGACGGCCGCCTACTGGACCGCGGAACGGATGCGCAACGCCGTTCCCGGCGACGTCCTGGCCGACAAGGCCATGAAGCGCAACGGCAAGTCCGCGTCTAAGCCCGCGGCGGCACCGCTGGAGGGTGCCGCCCCGAGCACAGTCGAGGCCGCCGCTCCGACGCAGCAGTCCCAGACGCTGCAGACCAAGGCCAACGCGAGCGAGACCCCCGTCCCGCATATCGGCAAGGTCTTCTTCACCCTGGGCGGGACCAACTACGTCTGCTCCGGCAACTCGGTCTCCTCCGCCAACAAGAGCACCGTTTCCACCGCCGGACACTGCGTGAATGAGGGCCCGGGCGCCTTCGCCACGAAGTTCACGTTCGTCCCGGCGTACCTCAACGGCGCGGCCCCCTACGGCATGTGGACGGCCAAGGCCCTCTACGCCCCCACCCAGTGGAGCTCCTCGGGCGATATGACCTACGACACCGGCTTCGCCGTCATGTCCACCCTCAACGGGAAGTACCTGAGCGACGTCGTCGGCGGCTCCGGGCTGCAGTTCAACGCCGCCCGCGGCCTGAGCTACAAGTCATTCGGCTACCCCGCTGCGGCGCCTTTCAACGGTGAATCCCTCAAGAGCTGCTCCGGCACCGCCACCAACGATCCCTACAACCCGCAGTTCAACACCCAGGGAATCCCCTGCAACATGACCGGCGGATCCTCGGGCGGTCCGTGGTTCATCGGCACCAGCGCTTCCGGCTACCAGAACTCCATCAACAGCTACGGCTACGGCAGCAACTCCACCAAGATGTACGGCCCGTACTGGGGCACCGTCATCCAGCAGGCGTACGCCACCGCGGCCGCCTCCTAGCCTGAGGGCACGGGCCCCGTTCACGCGGGGCCCGTGCACCCGGCCTTGTTAACCCAGCCTCGTTGCCCAACCCTTGTTACCCCGAGCGCGGGCACCCCGGTTTCGTTACCTAGCCCTGATACATCGACCTTGTTTACCCAGCTTGTTTACCTTGTTTCCCCAGCCTCGTTACCCACCCCTTGTTACCCAGCATCATTACCCACCCCTTGTTACCCCAGCGTGGGGTCATTGCGGCCCCTCTTCAGCAGTGGGGAGGATGCGGTGGCCCCGCGCTGGCATCAATAGGCGACGGCGGATCCCCGCTGGACATGCCCTCCCCGCCCGCCAAGGCCCGGACATATACCCCCTATGTCCGGGCCTTGGCGTGAAGAATGAGCATGTCCCCGCCGAAACTGGCCCTCACGCTCCGCGATGAATGCGCATGTCCCCCGGGCTGGCCCCCATGCTCCGCGATGAATGAGCATGTCCCCGGGTTTGGCCCTCCCAGGGACAGAACCCACGGGACATGCCCTCCCCACACCCCGATGCCTGGACATATCCCCCATATGCCCACTCCTCCCCGCGAACAATGGGCATGTCCCGCGCAGCTTCCTCCCGGTGCTCCAGCAAGAATGAGCATGTCCCCCGGGCTGGCCCCCACGCTCCGCGATGGATGAGCATGTCCCCGGGTTGGCCCTGCCAGGGACAGAACCCACGGGACATGCCCTCCCCACACCCCAATGCCTGGACCTATCCCCCATAAGCCCACTCCACGCCGCGAAAAATGAGCAAGTGCCGCG
>JBKPBZ010000128.1:0-7337 GCA_046727115.1 Actinomycetota bacterium
GCAGGTCATGCAGTTCCCAGCGCTCCCGGCCATGAAGGAGTACACAGCCACTCCGCTGTCCAAGCCAAGAGAAGGAGCCGCCAGACCAGTCGCAACCAACAAAAATGGGCCCCCACAGGGGCCCATAAAGGAGATTTGCACACATTCAGCGGCCCACGAGCCCCTGAACAGGGAAAACACGTGCCCGAGGTGGGACTCGAACTGCATTCCCGCCCTTGAATTTCCGCCCCCCGAAAACCTCCGCAATCCGGCCCAGTCCGCCACCAGTATGACCCGTTCCGAAGCCCAAAGTGTGTACGTTGTACACACCCTTTTTTGCCTCCTGGCAGCAGCGCCCAACGGAACGAAAGCAACCTCGGCAGCGCCCGACTCCTTCGTCCTCCCAATCCGAGAACGCCCGGAAGCGGCGACACACTTCCGGCGGACTCAACGTCTTTTCTGCTTCAAGGATCGTCATCGCCAAACACAAGGTCGTCGCCCTCCTTCACGCCGCAACAGCCAGGGACCTCTATGACAAGGAGCTGATCCAGATCATCGGCACCCTCTCGACTCAAAGCGAGGAGTTCCGCTCGCTCTGGGCCTCCCACGACGTCTTCCGCTACCGGTCCGGCGCGAATATGCTCACCCACTCCGCCGTCGGCGACCTCGAGTTCGGCTACGAATCATTCGAACTGTCCACCAACCCAGCCCTGGTCATGCTCGTCTATACCGTCGAACCCGGATCCGCGACGGCGGATGCCATGCGAATACTCGCCAGCTGGACCGCCCCCGCTATCAACGTCCACTGAGCCGACCGCACTGGGCACACTCATTGGGGCAGGCGGAGGTGCCTTCGTGCATCCCTGACGCGTTCCATCCCCCGACAGTCTGGGTTAGGAGGTACGCACTATCGCCGCCCAGCAGCCTTGGACGATCCTGCCTGTCTGCTGCCGTAGTCATTGCCGATCTGCCGCGCGGCTTCCTACAGGAGCGGAACGACCGTTTTCTCGATGGCTTTCGCGGGAGCCCGGTGCGTCTGCAAGGAGACGTTGATGGCCGCGCCGCGCAGGCCCTCCTCCAGCTCCTGTGACACCATCGACCAGCCCTTGGCCCTGGCCGAGTCAATTTCTGCCCGGAGCTGGTCGACGCTTCCAATGGAACGCTCGGTGAAGCGCTGCAGATGGATCGAGTCGAAGTAGGCCTGCAGTTCCAGTTCAGAGAACGCCGCCAGGAGGACGCGCCCCATCGACGTCGCCCAGGCCGGGAACCGTGTGCCCACGCTGATGGAAACGCTAAGGAGCCGCGCCGAGGGCACACAGGCTACGTAGACCACGTCGGTGCCGTCGAGGGGGCGTGATGGCCCAATTGGATGACGCACCCTCTTCTGCTACTCCCTCAACATGCGGAAGGCGCTCTCCCGGTCCTTGACCCGGAGTTTTCGCAGGACCGCTGAGACGTGCACCCGGACCGTGGTTGGAGAGACGAAAAGCTTGTTTGCTACGTCCTCGGTGGACAGCCCTGTAGCGAGAAGCTCCATGACCTCCCACTCCCGCGCACTCAGCTTCGCCACGGCCGCCGGCTTCCAGTTCAAAATTCTTCGGGCAGGCGCTTTGAACTCTTGAAGGATGCGGGTCACGAGCGCAGGAGACATGGCCGCCTCGCCGGCGAGAACCCCCCGCAGAACGTCGGTCAGTGTTAGCGGGTCCGTAGTCTTGAGTAAGTAGCCGGTGGCCCCGGCACGTAAGGAATCGAAGAGATCCTCATCGTCTGCGGATTGAGTCAGCATTACAACAGCTGTTTCCGGTAGTGTCCTGCTGATCTCCTGGGCGGCGGAGATCCCGTTACCGGGCATGTTGATGTCAAGCAGGACTACGTCGGGACGGTGCTTCAGGGCGAGCTCGACCGCTTCTGCGGCAGAGGAGCCCTCTCCGCACACTTCCCAGCCGCCCACTTCAAGCGCCTGACGGACCTTCGCCCTGATGCGAGCGTGATCATCAGCCATCACTACGCGTAAGCGCTGCTCTACCATGTCACCGTAACCACGCTTCCTTCTCCCGGGCGGGACGTAATGTCAAGGTATCCGGGCAAGTTTCGACCCCTTTCCCGCATACTGACCAACCCGTAGCCAGCGTTGGCGCCTGTGGCGCCGCCGACGTCAAAACCTACACCGTCGTCTTCTACAACCAGTTGCCGCCGGTCACCCTCCTTACCCAATCGCACGGACAGGTGTTGGGCGTGGCCGTGGCGCGCCGCGTTTGCCACTGCCTCGCGGATGATACGCAGCAACGTGTGCTGCTGGTCCGCACTGGCTTCGATGGAAACATCGACTTGGACGTCCAGGCGCACTCGGTACCTCTGCGCCAACTCCCGCGTTGTCCGGCGCAATACCAAGCCCAGGGGCTCGTCCCCGCCATGGCCAAGGGCGTGGACGGCTGCACGGGCTTCGTCCAGGGATCGATCGCAGGCGGCGAGAATCCGGTTCCTGGCCGGAGAATTAGGAGGCAGGGAGTGTCCTTCCATCCGGAGCAGGGCGAGCTCCTGGATGACGCCATCATGCAGCTCGCGGGAGAGCCGCCTCCGGTCCTCGAGAACGGCTACACGGGCATACGCGTCCCAGTACTGCTCGATTTCCCGGCTGGCTCCGAACAGCAACAAGACGAAGAACCCGGTCCGCAGCAGATCTCCGGTGTAGAACCAATCTGTGTACAGCGAGGGGAACAGTGCGTAATTAACACGGGCGAAGGCTGCAACGGCACAAGCGGGGCCAAGCCAGTACAGTAGCGAGTCATCACGATTTGCCGCACGCGTCGTAAAAGCGATAGACGCCACGAAAAAACATAGAGCTGCCATGCCTTGGGCAGCAAGAAACAGAGGATGAACGGCAAACAAGAAAGGTTGCGACGCGGTGTTTATCGAGGGGTCCACGGCGACGGGCAGTTCGGCCCTAGCTGCCCAAAGGACTAACGACATCAGGATGACAAGAGCTACAGGTATGGTCACCGTCCGCAGCCCCGATTTCGACGGGGACTCCCGGTTCAGGCTTACCAGTGCCGCGGCCGCAATGAGGGCTGCACCGATAAACCGAAGCGCAAGCGGAAGCCACACGCTAAGGCTTCCGTCGCGATCCCCAGTCAATGATCCCGTTAGCCATGACATACCAGTTCCTGCAGCCGTCAGAAGCACCAGGCCCTGAGCGAGCAGCAAGTCATGAAGCCTTCTGCGCCGTACGAAACGGCCGACAAGCAAATATGCCACCAACAAGGCCACGCACGCGTCAACGGAGTCTAGTACTAAGTGGAGACCTGGGCTGCGGTAGCCAAACAACACGTGAGGGCTCCACACCACAAGGCCGGTCACCACGAACCCGAGGGCCCACCCAACCAGTGTCAGCCGCAGGGCGTGTCGGAGCCTTTCCCCACCAAGACGATCCTCGACCGACATCAGTCCCCTTACCCAGCACCATGCGAAGACCCCGACTTCGGAGTTACTTCGACACCAGTTTCAGCGGCAAGTGCACTACCTGCCTCAGGCGTAGTCTTCGACCGCCAATTTCCACACACTAATGCCGCAAACCGTCGAAAAGCCCGGGTACCAATTACCTGATTCCTAAAAGCGTTCTACCTACAGGAACAGGCCTTACCGGAGAGTGAAGGAGTCAGGGTATTGATTGAAGCCGTCTATTTTTGATAGTTATTGCTCGGTGCTTGTCTTTAGCTAAATTTGTAGAGCGGCGTGAATATCTCCTACCGGAGCAACCTGAAGCAACGGCCCCGTAACGCTCATCCGCTGCATTTTCTTAGCCCGACAACCAACAGCGCTAAGGCCGGTGATGGCCTTTTGGTAGGCCATTGAGAAGAGACAGAGACGGTGGACAGCTTTCCGTTGGTGCGCCATAGCGTCAAGGAGTCCGGCCAGGCCAGGTGGCCGGGCTCCTATTGTGGCTGTTGTTAGGGCCGTTATTTCAGTTGGAAGAGGGCACTGGTGGTGGCGCCATCGGCAGCTTTCATAGTGAAGCGTGGCAGCTGCCGGCACCAGTCGGGTCTTCCAGTTGTAGACGAAGTGACCGGCGGTAGCGTCATACCGCAAGGCTGTGCTGCCGGCCGCAAGCGTCTATGTCCTCCTAAGGGGCAGTTGGTGAGCACGCCGGCTTGGCCATCGAGAATGACATCTGGCTTGTCGATAACGTCGGTCGGTCGATCCTGCCCACATCTCAAGCCTGCGTCCGGATGGTAAATCCACAGCCAGACCGACGCGGCGGCGACCGGGCCGTCACCACGGGCTGGTAGTACACGGTGCGGAAGAAACCCAGCCCGCGGATCTTCTGGTTCAGGCCCTGCGCGATGAGCAGGGCCAGGACCATGGAGATCGGCACTACGACGATTGTGTACGCGATGGTGTTCCACAAAGCGCCTGGCACCGCGTGTCCTGGAACAGTTCTGGTCGACGCAGAGGACATCGGGGACTGCGCACATCGGCCACCCGGGGCATGCTTTGGGCCAGATCCCCTGCCGCAGCGCCAGCCCGGTGTTCAGGGCGGAGGGTGCCCCGAGGAAGAGCATGTAGCCGCAGATCGCGCGGGAGTAATCGTCCATTATCGTGGTGAGCCATGGGCTGTCGGGCCTGTCCTGTCCATCTCTGGGATTGCAGACTTACTGTCTACTCCTGACCGCAATCAGCGTTTAGGCATTTGAACGCGGGTAAACGGTTTTCCCGTCCCGTTTCGCCGTAGCCTTAATTCATCGGCGCGGGCCGGCTGCCACGTTATGGGGACTGGAACCCAGATTGCTGACCCACCGGCGGGAATGCTTCCGCCCAGTGCTGATCCGCTTGAACGGCAGGGTTATTCGCGCTCAATGGAAACCGTTGCGCGGACTCTCCAATTTTCTACTCCAAACAGCGTGCCCCAACGGGCCTGAACTAAGGAACACCATGAGCAAGGAATCTTCGGCTCGCGTCGCGACCGGACCCACCGCGAAATCACCAGGGGTAACTGTGCGCGCCACTAGTGCTAAATCCGTCCTTGTCCGCCGCGTTTCAAGCGCTGTCATCCTACCGGGATTCCTGACCAGCATGCTGGTTCTCGCGCCGCAGGCGTCGGCCGAGACCGCCCCTGTATCGGGCATTTGCAACGGTGTGACGAACCAGCTCGCCTACCGCGGGAACGTGCAGCCGAACCTGCTCAAGGCCGCGGCGCGTCAGAACGCGGAGCAGATCGCGACGCTGACCGCCGAGCGGGCCGCGCTGGTCACGACGCAGAACACCCTGACGACGCAGATCACCGAAGCGGAGAAAGAGATCGCCTCGCTGGACGCGCAGTACGCCACGCTCGTCGGTCAGATCGACACGGTGACGATGTCGCTGACCAAGCTCGAGGCCGACAAGGCCACGCTGACCGCCGCGATCGCCGCAGCGAACACCGAGCTAACCACGCTCCAGGGCCAGAAGACGGCGCTGGTGAACCAGATCACACCGCTGCAGGCGCAGCTCACCGCCGCGCAGACCGAGCTCGCCGGCCTCAACACGAAGAAGACCCAGGCCCTCGCCGACAAGGCGACAAAGGAGGCCGACCTGGCCGCCGCGACGACCCGCCTGCAGACCCTGACCGGCGCTGCGACGGCGGCGCAGACCATGGTCAACAACCAGGTGACCGCGATCGAGAAGGCCACGCAGGAGCTGGCCGGTCTCGTCGCTCAGGGTGACGCGGCGCAGGCGCTCGTGGACGCGGCGGAGAAGAACCTGGCCGACGCCCGTGCCGCGCTGCCGGCGCTGGAGGCGACCGCCAGGACTGCTGACACGAACGCCGCCGCCGCGACTTCCGCCGTGGTCAAGGCAGAGGAAAACCTGCGCTTGGCCGAGCAGAGTGTCACGACCCTCACCCAGCAGATCGGCACCATCGAGGCCAGGCTCCCTGCGCTGCAGACCGAAATCGCGGGTTTGCAGGGTGACATCACCACCAAGAGCGCCGAGATCGCCGCCAAGGAGAAGGAGATCGCCGCCGCGAACGTGACGTCGGTCGCCGACGCCGGCGCGCTCAAGACGCAGCTCGCCGCCTTGGAGGCCGAGCTCGCCGCAATCAAGGGCAACGCGGACAAGAAGAAGCAGGAGCTGAACGCCTCGATCACCGCCAAGAAGGCGGAGATCGCTGCCGCAGAGCAGCAGGCGGCGACCAAGACCGCGTTGATCACCGCCCTGAACGGGGACCTGACCAAGCTGCAGGGTCAGCTGGCGACACTGAACTCCCAGCTGTCGGCCAAGCAGCAGGAGAGCAGCAACCTCCAGCAGCAGCTCGCGGGCCTACAGACCAGCCTGGCCGGAGCCAACGAGCAGGTCACCTCCGCCGCCCAGACCCTGGCCGACGCCAACGCGGCGCGGACCGCCGCGAGCACCGCCCTGACCAACGCCAACGCCGCGGTCACGGCCAAGAAGGCAGAAATCGCCGCTCTGGAGGCTGCCCTGCCCGGGCTGACCGGGGACCTGACCGCCGCCAAGGCGGAGATCACCACGAAGCAGGGTGAACTGAAGGCGCTCGAGGAGGCCCTGCCGGGTCTGCAGGCGACCCTCACGGCCGCCAACACCGCGGTGACCAACGAGACCGCCGAGGTCACCCGGCTCGACGGTGAGGTCGCCAAGCTGGTTACGGCGCTGGCCACGCTGAACACCTCGATCACCGCTGCCGAGAACGCGGTCCTGTCCCTGCAGAACCAGCTCACCCCACTGCAGACCTCGCTGAACACGCTCAATAAGGCGATCAGCGACAAGGAGGCGGCCCTGACCACCGCCAAGGCCGACCTGAACGCTCTCGACGCCAAGATCGTCACCGAGTCCGCAACCCTGCGGACACTGGAGAGCGCCAAGAAGGTCAACCGCGACGCCGTCGCCGCCCAGAAGGTCGTCGTCGCCGGCCTGCAGGCCCAGTACAAGGTGGTTCTGGACCGCATCGCTGTCGTCGACGGGACGATCGCGCTCGGCGGGTGCCTCGCCTGATTGACCGCAACGCCGAGAAGCGCCCCAGGAGCCGACTCTCCCGGGGCGCTTCGCTGTCTGCCTGCGATACAGCACGGACCAGGCGCACTCACGCTCCACGAGGTCTTGCACGACCTGCAGGAGGAACCGCAGCGGCAGCCCTGGCCCCTCCGTGCGGCTAATAGCGCATTTGTGCCGTTCGGCGACCTCTCAGGGGCCGCAGGGCGCCGTCCTTGGCTGCCGGGTCCGGCGTTCGTGGTGGATAGCGAACAGAAAACCGCTTTTACAGCCCGTGCGCTGGAAGAACGCACGTGGTGGAGGAACCCGCTGTCGCGTCATCGACGAAGTCCGGGCCCATCCGCCTCGCCGACCACTTCGCCTCCGGCACACTCGGG
>JBKPBZ010000129.1:0-3273 GCA_046727115.1 Actinomycetota bacterium
TGTGGCCCGCGGAGGGACGCCATTCGCGATCGCTGCCGTCGATGGAGGCGAAACGTGGTGGCATCGCCGGGCATCCGGAACCGACACGCAGTCCATGCTCGTGGAGGAATTTGTCCCCCTGCTGGCCCGCCAGGGAGTCGACACCGGCAGGCTCGCCGTGTTCGGCCTGTCGATGGGCGGCTTCGGCGCCCTGCTCCTGGCCTCCCAGCACCGCGTCCCCGGCCTCCGGGCCGTCGCCGCGATGAGTCCCGCAGTCTGGAGCTTGTACGACGGCGCCCGGTCCGACAACTTCGACAGCGCCGCGGACTTTGCGGCCAACGACATCTTTGCCCTCCGCACGGAGCTGGAGCCGCTGCCGAAGCGAATTGACTGCGGCACGGCGGACAGCCTGCTCTTCAGTGTGAAGGACTATGTGAAGGACCTGCCAGGGGCACACGAGGGAGGCTTCCAGGCTGGCGGCCACGACGGCGGCTACTGGCGCTCCATCCTCCCGGATGTCCTCGCGTTCCTGGGCAAGAGCCTGGCTTGATGCTGGCTGCGAGCGCGCGAAGGGCGCGCGGCAAGGCGCCCGGCAGCGCGTGCCCGCCGTCGACTGACTGATCGCACCACCCGCATGCAGAACGCCCAATAGGCTACTCCCACTCCGAGCGAGACTGCTACGGCCAGCACGGGACTAATCCCGGCCAGCGGCGGGTAGATCACCCAGTGGACCAGGTACACGTAGAGGGAAGCGCTGGCCAGCACCACCATGAGGCGGCGAAGTCCCCTGGGCACCGGGACGCTGGGCAGCCAGATGAGCAGCAGGATTCCGACAAGGAGCGTGCACTCCCGGCCCGGGTTCTCGAAGAATCCCGGAACAGTCAGTGCCGCAATGACCGAGACAATGCAACGCTGGGCTACGGTCCGGGACCGCGCGATGGCCCAACCCAAGGCGAAGAGCCAGAGCGCCGGCGCCGTGTGCGGCACCCCGGGGTCCACCAGCTCATAGCGGGTCAGGAGCCCCGCGCCGGTCAGCGCCAGCGGAAAGAAAAAGGGGAAGCGCCGCTCAGCGCGGTCCGCCCACGGAATGGCCAGCAGCCCCGTCGCCCCCACCAGCAGGTAGACAAGAATCTCGATGAACCAGAAGTGCCACTGGGTGGTCACCGCTTCCGGCCCGATGACGGCGTTGAGCAGCAGGATATTGGCGGGCGCATAGTGATCGGTGATCAGGTAGGCCAGCGCGATGAATGCCATGCTCGGCACCACGATTCGGGCCACGCTGGCCAGCTGCCGCCGCAGCCGCGGCGCCCTTGGCCCGGCGAGCTGGAAGCGCGCGAAGTTGTACCCGGCCACGGCCATGAGCACATGGGCCGCACCCTGCCAGCTGAACAGGCCAACGTGGGTGCTCACGATCAGGACGATCCCCACGGCCCGCAAGACGATGCTGGTTTCCACCGGCGCAAAGAACCGTCGCCGCTTCCGGACCGTCGCGGTGCGGGGCTGCGGCTCCAGGTCCCGGACCGGAGTCACGTGCCAGTCCGGCGGGAGATGGCCCAGGGCTTGTTCCAGCCGGACCGACGCCGCCACGTAAGAGAGGGAGTCCCCACCCAGGGAGACAAAGGTGTCGCCGTCGCCGATCTCGGCGCACTCCAGGGCGTCCTGGAAGATCTTCCGGACGCTGTCCGGCGCGCCGCTTTCGGCTGCGGGCTCAGGTGCTGGCCCTGTTTTCGGCCGTGACAGCGCCAGGACGGCCTGGTAGTCCAGTTTGCCCGTGGCCAGGCGCGGGAGATGCTCGACTGCGTGTACCTCAAGGGCCGCGCGCGGCAGTCCCATACCTTGGGCGAGCACCTTGGACAGCAGCTGCGCATCGTGGTCGCCTTCAACGGCGACAACGACGCCGTCGTCGGTTCCGGCGCTGGCCGCCTGCACCCCGAGGTCCGCCAGGAGCCGCTCCACCTGTCCCAGGTCAACACGCAGTCCCACGATCTTGACGAACCTGCTGCGCCGGCCCACCACCTCGTAGACGCCTGCCGGGTGCTGCCGGGCAAGGTCACCGGTGCGGAGTTCGGCGATAGTCCGGCCCGCGGCGAGGTCCGCCGGGCTCTCGGCATAGCCGAGCATGACGTTGGGGCCGGCGTAGACGAGTTCGCCATGCTCCAGCCCCGGGACGGGATCGATGCGGAACGAGCCGCCGGGCACCGGGATGCCCACCGCGCCCGGGACCTCGGCCGCCAGCTCCGGCGGGAGATACGCCATCCGGGCCGTCGCCTCGGTCTGGCCGTACATCACGAAGAAGTCCCAGCCGTTCCGGCGGCCCAGTTCCGCGTATTTCCTCACCGATTCCGGCGCCAGCCGGCCCCCGGCCTGGGTAACGTAGCGCAGGCTGGGCAGGTCCATGTCCGCGAACCCGACCCGCTCCAGCAGTTCAAAGGTGTACGGCACGGCCGCCAGCGAAGTTGCCCCACGGCGCCGGAATAGTTCCCAGAAGCACGGATCTACCACGGAAAGGTCGGTCAGGACCAGGCCGGCACCGCGGAGCAGGTAGCTGTTGATCACCGACAGGCCGTAGCAGTACGACATGGGCAAGGTTGTGGCTGCTCGGTCATCCGGGCCGATCGTCAGGTACTCGGAAATCGACTCGGCGTTGGCCTGCAGGTTCGCGTGCGAGAGGCGGACCAGTTTGGGTGAACCCGTGGACCCAGACGTGCTGAGCAGGAGCGCCAGGTCCGGATGCAGCTCGTGCCGCGTACCGGACCGGCGTTCCTCCAGCACGGTCCCCCCGTCCCCGGGCCGCATCACAACGTCGGGGTCGTAGGCCGCAACCAGGGATTCCAAGGCGGCGGGTTTGTCCTCGGGCAACAGGATCAGTGGGTGTCCGCCCACCAACGCCGCCAGGTAGGCGACGATCGAGTCGAGATCGTTGGCTGCGGCCAGCGCGACGAGGCGCCGCTCGGTGCCGAGCCGGACGGCCAGGTCATCTACGCGCTCCGCCAGCTCCCGGTAGGTCAGTGCGAAGGTCTCGGTGAGGATGGCGGGGCTGTTCCCGTAGCTCGCAAGATCGGCGGCGAAGGGCACCCGCATGAAATCAAGCTGCGTGGTCACCCGGACGATGTTATTAGATGAGGCTTACCTAAACCAAATTAGAGCACGAAAGGTTTGCGTAATCGTCCGCAGTGGGTATCCTCCTTACTTAGGCGCCCCTAAGTTCAGGTTCCCCCAGCGTCGTCGCTGGAGGAATCCGTAGGCCAGTGGCCCCCACCCTTCCGCCCCTCAACCGCCACTCGTTCCGCCCCC
>JBKPBZ010000130.1:0-4552 GCA_046727115.1 Actinomycetota bacterium
GTGCTGGAACTGACCAGCGGCGCCGGGGCCGATGCGGCGTTTGAATGCGCCGGCGTGAATGCCGTGTTGGACACGATGCTCGACGTCGTGAAGCCGGCCGGCGTCGTCGTCAACGTCTCGATCTGGGGACACCCGGCCACAGTGGATATGCAGAAAGTGGTGCTGAAGGAAATTGATCTGCGCGGCACCATCGCCTACTGCGGCGATCATGAAGCCGCCATCAAGCTCGTCCAGGAAGGAAAAGTCGACCTGAAACCCTTCATCACCGGGAGAATCGCGCTGGAAGATTTGGTGGATAAGGGCTTCGACACGCTGATCAACCACAACGACACCGCTGTGAAGATCATCGTCCACCCGACGTGATTCGAGTCTCAGATGGAATAGTTGCAAACGCTGTGCAGTTACCACCAATGAACCAATCCATTGTGAAAGGAATTGCGCATGCTGTTTTCCCCGATGACCCTCGGCGAGCTGGAACTACCCAACCGACTCGTGATGGCGCCGCTGACCCGCGTACGCTCGGGCAACGAAGGAATCCCCGGCCCGCTTGTGGTCGAACATTACCGCCAGCGCGCCTCGCTCGGCCTTATCGTCAGTGAAGGCACGTACCCCAGCCACGCCGGCCGAGGCTTCCCGGGCCAGCCCGGACTGGTGACCGACGAGCAGCTCGCGGGCTGGGCCAACGTCACCGCGGCAGTGCACGCTGAGGGCGGCCGCATCTTCGCCCAGGTCATGCACGCCGGCCGGGTTACCCACCAGGACACCACCGGCGGCTACGAGGTGGTCGCACCCAGCGCCATCGCCATCGACGGCGAGACCCGCACGTACGAGGGCAAAAAGGCGTTCCCCGTACCGCGCGCCCTGACCACCGACGAACTGCCGGGCATCGTCGAGGAATTCGTGACGGCCTCCCGCAAAGCGGTAGAGGCAGGATTCGACGGCGTCGAACTCCACTCAGCCAACGGTTACCTTTTGCACGAGTTCCTCACTCCGGCCGCCAACCAGCGCGACGACGTCTACGGCGGCTCCCCGGAGAACCGGGCGCGCTTCGTGATCGAAGTTACCCAGGCCGTGGTGGACGCCATTGGCGCGGACCGGGTCGGCATCCGCATCTCGCCGGAGCACAATGTCCAGGGTGCCCTGGAACTCGACGCAGCCGACGTCCAGGCCACCTACGCCCACCTCGTGGACGCCCTGGCTCCGCTGAAGCTGGCCTACCTCAGCATCCTGCACAAGGATCCCACCGGCGAGCTGGTCCAGGACCTGCGTGCACGGTTCAACGGAACGTTCCTGGTCAACACAGGCTTCGGCGTCGTCACCACGCGCGACGAGGCCACCGCCCTGGTCTCGGACGGCCACGCTGACGCCGTCGTCGTCGGACGCCCGGCCATCGCCAACCCGGACCTCGTCCGCCGCTGGCGCGAAGGCCTGCCGGTCAACGAGGCGGATCCGGCGACGTTCTACGGTGACGGTGCCGAGGGCTACACGGACTACCCGGCCTACCAGAACTAGGCAGCGGCAGCACCTCCACGCCTGGACATGTCCAGCCGTGGCAACGAGGAGTGGGCAGAACACCGTTCTGCCCACTCTTCGCGTTAAAGCTTGGGCATGCCCCGTCCTATAGGATCTGAACATGCAACCAGCTTCCTCCGGGAGTCGCCCTGAGGGCCACTACGCGGGCCGTCCCGTCAGCCGCCAGGTCCTCGCCGACCACGTCTATGAAGAGCTTCTGGCGTCGCTGATGGACGGACGGCTCGAGCCCGGGGCCGCCGTGAGTATCGATGGAACCGCCCGGGAGCTAAATGTTTCCCCGACGCCGGTACGGGAGGCGCTTGCGCGGCTCGAACACACCGGAATGGTTCGCCGCGTCGCGCTCAAGGGCTACCGGGTTGCGCCGATGTTCACGCAGGAGGACTTCGCCGAACTCATGGAAGCACGGCTTGCCATCGAGCCCGTGAATGCCCGTTTGGCGTGCGCCCGGCAGACGCCGGCGCACCATGCCGAGCTGGCCAAGGCCGTGGCCGACCTCAAGAAGGCGCCGCGGGGCCCATCGTTTGCCGAATACCGGGACTATCTGGAAGCCGACGAGCGGTTCCACCGGTTGATCGCGGAACAGACCGGCAACCAGTTCATGGTTGCCGCCTATGCCGCCCTCGGCGGGCAGGTCCAGCGCTTCCGTCTGTTTGGCGGCGTGGGCATCACGGACGCGGAACAGGCGATCGCCGAGCACCAAGCGGTCCTGGAAGCACTGTCCTCGGGCGATCCGGAGAAGGCCGCAGCCGCCATGGCCGAGCATGTGCAGAAGGTACGCGGCCGCGCCATCGCGGACGCTCCCGCAGAATAAGTCTCCGTTCCGGAGACTCCAGGGGCTTCCCCGGGACTCCTGCCGCAGGCTGTCACAACTGGACCCCGCAATGACTTTCTTGTGACCCTCTTCACAATTAGATAAAAGACCCTATAGGATCTTCGATTGTGACGGCTACGGTGCCGGCATTGGGATTCACGAGGGAGTGAAGAGTGCAAACAGAAACTTTGGCCGCAGGGCCCAAGGAATCAGCAACCCGCCGCACGATTAAGAATCTGCGGTGGTGGATCCTTGGCTGGGCGCTGGCCGCCGGCATCATCAACTACATGGACCGCAGCGCCATCTCCATCGCCGCGCCGCAACTGATCAAAGACTTCGGCATGACCCGGACGGACATCGGCCTCCTGGGCACCGTGTTCTCCTGGACCTACGCATTTGCCCAGCTGCCCGCCGGCTGGCTCGTGGACAAGCTGGGCGCCCGCCGGATGTACTTCCTGGCCATCGCGGGCTGGAGCATCGCGACCGCGCTGATGGCCATCGGCGGCAAGATGTGGCAGTTCATCACCTTCCGCTTCCTGCTCGGCGTCACCGAAGCCCCGAACGGTCCGGCGTCGGCCAAGCTCACCGCGGACTGGTTCCCCCGGGCCGAACGCGGACAGGCCACCGCCATCTGGGACAGCGGCTCCAAATGGGGACCCGCCATCGCACCGCCCGTCCTGACAGCCATCATGCTCGCCTTCGGCTGGCAGGCCATCTTCATCTTCCTCGGCGTCGCAGGCCTGGTGCTGGCGCTGGCCTTCTTCCTGTACTACCGCGCTCCCGAGGATCACAAGCGCATCAGCGCCAAGGAACTGGACTACATCGAAAGCCAGCGCACCACCCAGCTCCTGACGGCCAAGAAGGTCTCCTGGCTCGGACTCTTCAAGCACCGCCAGATCTGGGGCATGATGGCCGGCTTCTTCTGCGTCATCTGGATCTGGAACATCTTCATCGTCTTCTTGCCGCTCTACCTGCAGGAAGAACGCGGTGCCAGCATCGCCAGCTCCGGCTGGCTCGCGGCTGTCCCGTACCTCGGCGCCGCCATCCTCGGAATCACCGGCGGCTGGGTCATGACGCGCTACTCGAAGAAGGCAGGCCGCGATCCGCTGCTGGCCAAGCGCCACGTGATGTCCGTAGCCGCGGTTGCCGCCGGCATCCTGATCTGCCTCATCCCGTTCGTGGATTCGCTCCCGCTCGCCATCGCGGTCATGACCGTGGCCCTGGGCTTCGTCGCCACCATGCAGGCAGCCGCCTGGGCCATGCCCGGCGACATCGTGGACAACTCCCAGGTTGCCTCGGTCGGTGCCATCCAGAACTTCGGCGGCTACTTCGGCGGCGCCTTTGCCCCGCTGTTGACCGGCGTGATCGCCGACGCCACCGGTTCGTACGCGCCGTCGTTCGTGATCGGCGGCATCATCGCGGCCCTGGCCGCCGTGGCTTACACCGTGCTGGTCCGCGAACCCATCAAGGACAAGACCGCAGTACTGCAGACAGAAGGCTGAACCGACGCATGAGCACAGTAACAAATGCATTGACGACGACGGCGGTCGCCACCTCGGCGGCCGCCCCGGCGGGATCCACCACTGCTGGAACCGCCCGTCCGCCGTTCACCGTGGCCGTCACGGCCGACGCTGCGCGGCCCGACGGAAGCTCCATTCATGGCGATCTGGGACTGCAGCGGCTCAGCGAGAACGGCATCAGCTGGAGCGTCCTGCCCAGTTACACGGACCCGGTTCCGCTGGAAGACCTCGCCGGGGTCCAGGCCGTCCTGTCGCTGGGACACATCGCCTTCGATTCACGCACTGTGGACCACGCCCCGGACCTGAGGCTGATCGCCCGGTTCGGGGCCGGCTACGAAACCATTGACTTGGACGCCTGCACCCGCGCCGGCGTCGTTGTCACCAACACCCCGGACGCAATCCGGCGGCCGTTGGCGGTGGCGGGGCTGACCCTGCTCCTGGCGCTTTCGCACAAGCTCCTGGCCAAGGACCGGCTGACCCGGACCTCGGACTGGGCGCAGCGCGAGCACTACCGCGGTGCGCCGCTCGTAGGGCAGACGGTCGGGATCGTGGGCTTCGGCAGCGTGGGCGCCGAGCTTGCCCGTCTGCTGGCGCCGCTCGGGATGAAGGTGGTGGGGAACAACCGCAGCGGCCGCCACGCGGAGGCCGGGGAACTCGGCGTCGAGCTGCTGGGCCTGAATGAGCTCCT